>NZ_JADIJM010000050.1:0-1333 GCF_017355315.1 Achromobacter sp. SD115
GTCAAGCGCGTCGTTGACTACAACGTCAAGGTGCGCGTCAAGTCTGATCAAACCGGCGTGGATATCGCCAATGTGAAGATGTCCATGAACCCCTTTGACGAGATTGCCGTCGAGGAAGCGACCCGCCTGAAGGAGAAGGGTGCGGTGGCCGAGGTCGTGGCGGTTTCTTGCGGCGTTGCGCAATGCCAGGAAACGCTGCGCACGGCCATGGCCATCGGCGCCGACCGCGGCGTGCTGGTCCAGACCGATGCCGAGCTGCAGCCGCTGGCCGTGGCCAAGCTGTTGAAGGCGCTGGTCGACAAGGAACAGCCGCAACTGGTGATCCTGGGCAAGCAAGCCATCGACGACGACGCCAACCAGACCGGCCAGATGCTGGCCGCGCTGCTGGACTGGCCGCAAGCCACGTTCGCCAGCAAGGTCGAGCTGGCCGACGGCAAGGTGACGGTCACGCGCGAAGTCGACGGCGGCCTGGAAACGCTGACCTTGAAGCTGCCGGCCATCGTCACCACCGACCTGCGCCTGAACGAGCCGCGCTACGTCACGCTGCCCAACATCATGAAGGCCAAGAAGAAGCAACTGGACACCGTCACCCCTGAAGAACTGGGCGTGGACGCCGCGCCGCGCCTGAAGACGCTGAAGGTCAGCGAGCCGCCCGCGCGCAAGGCCGGCATCAAGGTGGCCGATGTTGCGGCCCTGGTGGACAAACTCAAGAACGAAGCGAAGGTGGTCTGAACATGACGACGCTGGTTATTGCCGAACACGATAACGCCCAGCTCAAGGGCGCAACCCTGAACGCCGTCGCCGCCGCCGCCAAGATCGGAGGCGACGTGCACGTGCTGGTCGCCGGCGCCAATGCGCGCGCCGTGGCCGAGCAGGCCGCCGCCGCCGCGGGCGTGTCCAAGGTCCTGCTGGCCGACGCGCCGCAACTGGCCGACGGCCTGGCCGAGAACGTCGCCGCCCAGGTGCTGGCGGTAGCCTCGGGCTACAGCCACATCCTGTTCCCGGCGACCGCCTCGGGCAAGAACGTGGCCCCGCGCGTGGCCGCCAAGCTGGACGTGGCGCAGATCTCCGACATCATCGGCGTGGAATCGGCCGACACCTTCCAGCGCCCGATCTACGCCGGCAACGCGATTGCCACGGTGCAGTCGGCCGACGCCGTCAAGGTCATCACCGTGCGCACCACCGGCTTTGACGCCGTGGCCGCGCAGGGCGGTTCGGCTGCGGTGGAAGAAATCGCCGCCGTCGCCGATTCGGGCCTGTCCACCTTCGTGGGCCGCGAAGTCGCCAAGAGCGACCGTCCGGAACTGGCCGGCGCGCGCGTCGTCGTCTCCGG
>NZ_JADIJM010000051.1:0-1087 GCF_017355315.1 Achromobacter sp. SD115
CGCCATCCTGCTGGGAATCGCCATCGTCTTCGCCGTACTGCATGCCGCCACGCTCTGGGCGCGCGAAGGCGCCCTGAAAAATGCCGTCGCTCAGGCGCGCGGGGCGGCCCAGATCAACGCCGCCCTGCTGCGCAACAACCTGGATAAATTCCGCGCGCTGCCCTTCGTCCTGACACGCGACGTCGACGTGCGCGCCGCCTTGCTGGGAGGCGCGCGCGGGCAGATCGAATCCCTGGACGAAAAACTCGACACGCTCAGCCGCGGGGTAGGCGCGTCCGCGATCTATGTGCTGGACAAAAAAGGCTTGGCGATCGCAGCCAGCAACTGGCGCGAACCCGCCACCTTTGTCGGGGTGGACTACCAGTTCCGGCCCTACTTCCAGGGTGCAGTCGCCCATGGTTCGGCAGAACATTTCGCCCTGGGCACGATCAGCCACGAGGCCGGGCTATACCTGTCGCGGCGCGTGGACGACGCCAATGGCGCCATGCTGGGGGTGGTGGTTTTGAAGGTGGACTTTCGCGATCTGGAGGCCGACTGGCGCCAGTCCAATGCGCCCATTTTCGTCACCGACGAGCACGGCGTGGTGCTGTTGGGCAGCATCTCCGACTGGCGTTTCGACGTGCTGGCGCCGCTCTCGCCCACCCTGGCCCGGACGCTGCGCACCAGCCTGCAGTTCGGCGACGCCCTCTTCCAGCCTCTGCCGCTCAGGCCGCCGCTGCAGGCCGTCAGCAATGGACAACTCGTGCGCGCGGACGCAACCCTGCCGCAGATTCCCGCCGGCGCGCCGCTGCTGCACACCACCCTGCCCATCGTCGAATCGCCCGGCTGGACCCTGCACCTGCTGTCGCCCGTACAAACGGCCATCAATCAGGCGACCGCCAACGCACAATTGGGCGCATTGCTGGCGCAGAGCGCACTGGCCGCCATTGCCGGCATCGTGCTCTTTCGCCGCCATCGCAACCGCGAACGCGCCGAGCAGCAGGCTGCCGTCCATGAACAGTTGGCCTCGCTGGTCGACGAACGCACGTCTCAGTTATTGAGGCTGAACGAACAACTGGTCGATCAGATGGACGAGCGCCAGCGCACC
>NZ_JADIJM010000052.1:0-419 GCF_017355315.1 Achromobacter sp. SD115
TCTTATCGGTTGTTTGATATAGCTGGGATCAGTTGTAGGCTTGGGTCGAGGGAATCTTCCCTGGGTCTCCAACTACCTGACTGCTGATCCGAGAAGGTTTTGGGTCTGTAGCTCAGTCGGTTAGAGCACCGTCTTGATAAGGCGGGGGTCGTTGGTTCGAATCCAACCAGACCCACCAAGTATTCTGCGCATGCGGGATATGGGGGTGTAGCTCAGCTGGGAGAGCGCCTGCTTTGCAAGCAGGATGTCATCGGTTCGATCCCGTTCACCTCCACCAAGTACTTGATTGCCTGGTGATGTAGAGGCTAACTCATAGTGTCGTGCAAACGATCCTATGAGTTAGGTTTTACCTGACAGCTATATTCGTTCTTTAACAATCTGGAAGAAGCACAACGAAAATGTACTTATCAAGTACTCGA
>NZ_JADIJM010000053.1:0-402 GCF_017355315.1 Achromobacter sp. SD115
ATCTTGCCGCCAACTTTGCGCTTCGTCGCTTTCGCGAGATTTGCTGTGTCAGCAGCAGAGAAACGAGATTATGAAGAAGTTTTTAGCGCTTGTCAAATCGTTGTCGCTTTTGCTTGAGTTGTTCAACTCGCCCTCAGCACTACGATCTGGCAACTTACCGCTTAGACCTCGTCAGATCCACCAAGGCTTTGGCCCCAGCTTTTCCGTTCCCCTTAGCAGCTATCGAAACGTCAGGGTAAATCCTGATCTTTCGGTAGCAGCCAAGCCGCAAACTATAACATCTTTTTTGCAGTTTTTACAACTGGCTTCTGCCTGATTTGCATCTTCTACTGCAAAACCGCTGCTCTGCTGGATCTCTCCAGTTTCACTACGGTCGAGAACCAAGGGCTCTCACTTATATAT
>NZ_JADIJM010000054.1:0-401 GCF_017355315.1 Achromobacter sp. SD115
AAGTTGAGGTTGGCGCTGGAGGTATCGCCGTCGGCATCGGCGACGGTGTAGTTCAGCGTGAAGTTCAGCTTGTCGTTGGCGTTCAGCGCCTGGACGGCCGGCTTGGTGTTGTCGAGCTTGAACTCCCAGGTGCCGTTGGCGTTGAGCGTCAGGGTGCCGTACTGGGCGATGAGGGCCTTCTGGGCGTCGGTGACGTTCCAGGTGACGCCGGTGATGGCATCGGCGCCCTTGGTGTCGTTGGCCACGACGTCGCCGCTCAGGGTGTTGACCGCAGCGTCCTCGGTGACGGTGCCGCCGGCATCGTCCTTGGCCACGGGTGCGGTGTCGATGATCTGGATGACCAGGTCGTTGCTGGTGGACTTGCCGGCCACGTCGGTGACGGTGACGGTGAAGTTGTCCTT
>NZ_JADIJM010000055.1:0-354 GCF_017355315.1 Achromobacter sp. SD115
AGCCAAGCAAGCACAACAGGTCGGGCAAGAGGATTCGAGCCAGGTCTGCCGCAAAGAGTTCAGAGATGAGCGCCGCGCGGTGATTGCAAGGATTGCAGCAAGTTAGGCAAAAGCCAGTTGCGCAATCTGCAAAAATCGTGTTATAGTCTTGGGCTTGGCAGTTGCCGAAAACTTAGGGTTAACCCTGATATTTCGATAGCTGCTAAAGAGAGGCGGACCTGAAGAGGTCGCGGGCAAGAAAGCGAAACGATGGATGTGACGCTGACTTGACAAGCGATAAAAACTTCTTCATAATCTCGTTTCTCTGCTGCAAACAACGCGGCGCCGGCGAAAGCGGCGTAGCGAAGCGGGCAG
>NZ_JADIJM010000056.1:0-284 GCF_017355315.1 Achromobacter sp. SD115
TGGGGCTGCGCTTCGGATGGCTCCGGGGTCCTCGGCTGGCAGTCGCCTGATGCATTGGCTTTGGACCCCGTTCATGGGCAGATGCTGTGAGCCGGTGGCCGGGCGGAGGGATCCGAAGCGCAGCCCCACCGGGGCGAGCATCGGAATCCCGCAGTCCGGACGCCGGCGGCTCAAGAACCCTGCCTCACAAAACTGAAGTGCGGGGCGGCAGGGCTTCGAGCTCGCGGATGTCAGGGTTCTTTAGTCGCCGAGGCTGCCCTGCGCCATTCCGATGCTCGCCCCGG
>NZ_JADIJM010000057.1:0-267 GCF_017355315.1 Achromobacter sp. SD115
AAGTTGAGGTTGGCGCTGGAGGTATCGCCGTCGGCATCGGCGACGGTGTAGTTCAGCGTGAAGTCGAGCTTGTCGGAGGCGTTGAGCGCCTGGACGGCCGGCTTGGTGTTGTCGAGCTTGAACTCCCAGGTGCCGTTGGCGTTCAACGTCAGGGTGCCGTACTGGGCGATGAGGGCCTTCTGGGCGTCGGTGACGTTCCAGGTGACGCCGGTGATGGCATCGGCGCCCTTGGTGTCGTTGGCCACGACGTCGCCGCTCAGGGTGTTG
>NZ_JADIJM010000058.1:0-209 GCF_017355315.1 Achromobacter sp. SD115
TGAATAAATTCAAACCAGGTCATACGTCGCTACTCAAAGGAAGTGAGGTATGTTCTTAAACTTGACGTCTAAGGTACTTCACTTCTAGTGAGCACTTGATTTCATTGTGCTTGTGACCGAAGTCACTATGCACTCGCATCAAGCGCCCACACTTATCGGTTGTTTAATTGTTAAAGAGCGGTACTGCCAAATTCTGTACTACTTACTGC
>NZ_JADIJM010000006.1:0-326666 GCF_017355315.1 Achromobacter sp. SD115
CGTCAACAGGGTCAGATGTGTATACCAGACAGTACCAATACGTGCCCATCAGCTACGAGACCGTGGCCAACGCGTCCACCCAGACCCGCAGCCTGGACCTCTCTGACGGCACCCGCCTGCACGCCAACGTGGGCACACGCGTGAGCGTGCGCTACACCCTGGCCGAACGGCATATCCGCGTCGAGGGCGGCGAGGTCTACATCGATGCCGCGCCCGACCGCCGGCCGCTGATCGTGGCCGCGGGCGACGCGGAGCTGCGCGACATCGGCACCGAGTTCAACGTGCTGCTGCTGCCCGACGTGCTGCAGGTCGGCGTACGCAGCGGCGAAGTCAGGCTGAACGCGAAGGGCGCCAACGCCCCCGCCGCGCAGACGCTTCAGGCCGGCGACATGGTGCTGCTGTCGCGCGCCGACGCGCGCCTGTTGCGCCGCCAGCAGGTGCCCGCCAGCGAGATCGGCGCCTGGCAGGGCGGCGTGGCGGTGATGCACGACACCACCTTGCAGCAGCTGGCTGGCTACCTGGCCCTGTACCGCGACACGCCGCTGCGCTTTGCCGACGAGCGCGCCCGGGGGTTGCGCCTGTCCGGCACGCTGGATTTGCGCCAGCCCGACGCGGTGCTGGACATGCTGCCCGGCCTGTTGCCGGTGACGGTCAGCCGGCGACCGGACGGCGCTGCGGTGATCGGCAGCCGCTGAAGATAAGAATTAAGAATTATTTTTAATTAGACAGGTTCGGGTTTTAGCGGCTGGCGCGTCTTCCCCAGTTGAAGATCCACTTCCAGACTGGGGAAAGTCCATGGCGCAACGCCATTTTCATCGTCGGCTGAGCGCCGGCCGTTACGCGCTGCTGTGCGCACTGTCCATGACTGCCGCCTTGGCGGTGCAGGCGCTGGCGCCATCCGCTGCGCACGCGCAAGGCGCGGCCGCGCAAACCTTCGACCTGCCTGCCGGCAACCTGGCCGACGCGCTGGTGGCGCTGGGCCGGCAGGCGCAGCTGCAGGTGCTGTTCAGCCCCGATGTGGTGGCTGGCCTGAGCGCCCCCGCCGTATCCGGCTCCATGACCCCGCAGATCGCGTTGAACCGCCTGCTGGCGCGCAGCGGCCTGGTGGCCGTGCAGAGCGGCTCGGGCTTCGTGGTGCGGCGGCCGGCCGACCCATCCTCCAACGAAGCCACCACGTTGGCGCCCGTGACGGTCACCGGCCGCGACCTTACCGTCACCGAAGGCACGGGGTCCTACACCGCCCCCGCCGTCACCATCGGCAAGAACGCGCAGAGCCTGCGCGAGATCCCGCAATCGGTCTCGGTGGTGACGCGCCAACTGCTGGACGACCAGAACCTGACCACGCTGGACGATGCCATGCGCACCGTCACCGGTATCACGGTGGAAGCAGGCAGCATCGGCGGCAACCATGGCAACTTCTACTCACGCGGCTACGCACTGGACACCATCCAGGTCGACGGCGTGAACACGCCGGCCAGCACCGGCAACGACCTGTCCTCGGGCTTCGGGCTGGCCATCTATGACCACATCGAAGTGCTGCGCGGACCTTCCGGCCTGTACCAAGGCGCGGGCGATCCCGGCGGCACCGTGAACCTGGTGCGCAAGCGTGCGCAGAGGGAATTCGCCTTCAGCGGCCAGGTCATGACGGGCTCCTGGGACCGCTATTACACCGAGGCCGACATCACCGGCCCCCTGGACAGCGACGGCCGCCTGCGCGGCCGCCTGGTCGCATCCTATGACGACCGCAAATCCTTCGTCGACGGCGTGTACACCGAGAAGCCGCTGTTCTATGGCACCCTGAGCTTCGACCTGACGCCGGACACCGTCATGACCGCCGGCGCCACGTACCAGCAATACAAGGGCCGCCCGTTCTTCGGCCTGCCCGGCTACACCGACGGCCGCTTGCTGGACGTGCGCCGCTCCACCAACCTGGACCCCAGCTGGAACCACATCACCGAAGAAATCACCGAATACTTCGCCGACGTGGACCACCGCCTGGCCAACGGCGGGCGCATCAAGGTCAGCGGCGTCTACCGCGAACAGGACGAGCCCAGCCGCGAGTTCGGCTGGTCCGACTGCGCGGTGGACCCCATCACCGGCGACACCTGCCTCGTCAGCTGGAAGTACCGCAGCCACTGGAAGACCTACGGCCTGGACGCCTTCGTGGCCACGCCCTTCGAAGCCTTCGGCCGCCAGCACGAACTGACCGTGGGCGCCGACTACCGCAACGTCCACAAAAACTTCCGCTACGGCGGCGGCGACAACGCCGACACCAACCTCTACCACCCCAACAACAACATCCCCAAGCCGGACTACCAGTTCACCAACGGCAACGACAGCAAGACCGACCAGTACGGTCTGTATGCGCGCACCAATCTGCGCGTGACCGACGCGGCCACCATCATCGCTGGCGGCCGCTTCACCTGGTGGGAAAACCGCACCCAGAACCGCAACGCCTACTTCAACCAGTTCACCAACACCAGCGACAAGATCAACGGCAAGTTCACGCCCTACCTGGGCCTGGTGGTGAACCTGAACGAGCAGCTGTCGGCCTACGCCAGCTACACCAGCATCTTCACGCCGCAGACTGTCACCGACGTCAACGGCCAGTTGCTGGACCCGCGCACCGGCAAGCAGTTCGAGATCGGCCTGAAGGGCGAATTCCTGGACAAGCGCCTGAACGGCCACGCCGCGCTCTTCCGCATGGAAGACGAGAACCGCTCGATGACGGATCCGGACAATCCGCTGTTCTCCATGGCCGCGGGCAAGATGCGCAGCCAGGGCTTCGAGGCGGAAATCAGCGGCAGCCCCGCGCCGGGCTGGGACATCACCGCCGGCTACGCCTACACCACCACCAAGACCCTGAAGGGCACGGAAGATCAGAAGTCGCAGCAATACGCCTTCATCACGCCGCGCCACACCTTCAACCTGTGGACCAAGTACACCTTCGCCACCGGCACGCTGGAAGGCCTGTCGCTAGGCGCAGGCGTGCGCAGCGTCAGCAGCATGTACCGCCTGAACGGCCCGGTGAAGTTCGAACAGCGCCCGTACACCACCGTGTCCGCGCAAGCCGGCTACCGCTTCAACAAGCACCTGGAAGGCACGTTGACGGTGAACAACCTGTTCGACAAGGTCTATTACCAGCGCGTGTGGGCGGCGTATGGATCGAACTACTACGGCGAGCCGCGCAGCGTGATGCTGAATCTGCGGGCGACGTACTGAGAGGCCGGGGCCTTGGGAAAGGCCCCGTCTTAATCGCGCGCCAGCACCCTCAGGAAGCTCACCGCGCATGCAAGGCCCGCGATCAGCGCGCCTATCCATAGCGCGACGCCGGCGCCGTCCTCGCCGGCAAGCGTGAAGCACGCGGCCACCAGCGCCGCGCCGCTCGCCTGCCCGATGAGCCGGGCGGTCGGAATGACGCCGCTGGCCGCGCCACTGCGCTCCGCCGGTGCGCTCGTCGTCAGCGCCTTGAGGTTAGGCGCCTGGAAGAATCCGAAGCCCGCGCCGCACAGCGCCAAGCGCCACATGATGTCCGCATCCGACGCCTGCGCAGGTAGCAGCGCAACCAGGACCATGCCCACGCACAGCACCAACAGCCCCCCGCCGCCCAGCAGCGCGACGGAACGCTTTTCCGACAAGTAGCCCGCGATGGGCGCGGTGAACGCCACGACGATCGGCCAGGGCGTCAACAGCAGGCCCGTCTCCACGTCGGTGCGGCCCAGATTCATCTGCAGCAGAAAAGGCAAGGCCACCAGCGCCAGCCCCTGCGACGCATACGACAGGATCGACGTCAGCACCGACATGGCGAAGACCGGCAGGCGCAACAGATCCAGCGGCAGCATGGGCGCGGGATGGGCACGTTGCCGGCGCAGCAGCAGCGCGCAACACACCGCCGCCGCGCCCGCCTCCAGCAGGATGCGCGGCCAGCTTGCAAAGTGCGCCGCATCGCCGAGCGTCAGCACGGCCAGCGCGAAGGTTGCGCCCAGCAACAGCGCGGCCCAGCCGTCGAAACGTGCCGGCGCGCGACGCGGCGCATTGTGTGGCAGCGTGCGCCACGCCATCGCCATGCCCACGGCGCCCAGCGGAATATTGATCAGGAACAGCCAGTGCCAGGTGCTGACGGCAAGAATGGCCGAGGCAACCGAAGGCCCGACGACATAGGAAACCGCCACCGTGAGCGCATTGAGGCCCTGGGCGCGGCCGATCTGGCGGTTGGGGAAGGTCAGGCGGATCAGCGCCGCTCCCACCCCCAGGATGCCCGACGCGCCCACGCCTTGCAAAACGCGTGCGGCAATCAGCATCGGCAGGGAGTCCGCCAACCCGCAAGCGACCGACGCCAGCGTGAACACCAGCAGTCCGTAGAGATAGACGCGCCGATGGCCCACCCTGTCGCCCAGCGCCGCAAAAGGCAGCAGCGTGGCTACCATGGCGATCTGATAAGCGTTGATGATCCAGATCGACGCGTCCGGCGCGGCGTTCAGGTCCGCCGCGATGGTGGGCAAGGCGGTATTCGCGATGGAGGTGTCCAGCGTGGCGATCGAAGTCCCCAGGACCAGCGTGGAAATCGCCCACAGACGCTGCCGCACCGGCAAGCCGTCGCCCGCCAGGGAAGGAGCGATGCTGCTTTCAGCAAGGGATGGCATGCGGGACGGCTCCTGGGCGGCGTCCCGCGCCACGGCAGAGGTTGCCGTGCGGGACTCGGGCGTGGCAAGCTGCTGCAAGAATGGACCCCAGCATAGCGCTTTTGCAGTCCGACACAATTGGCAAATTGTTGTCCGGCGCCCGCAACCGCGGCCCATTAGCATGACGCCGCACACCATGGCATGCCGCCATCAGGACCAAGAACGACATCCGGCCACAGGCCCAAAAGAAGCTGTCCAAAACATGAAAACCACTCTGAAAGCCAGCTCCCCCTCCAACATCCGCAACCGCTTGCGCCGCACTGCCATGGCCGGCCTGTTGGCATCGACCCTGGCGGCCATGTTCAACCCTGCCGCGACGGCCGCCGAAGCCGCCGGCGCCGCGGCGCTACCGCCCACCGCCCGCGCCACCGCCATCGCGCCGCCCGACGCGCCCACGGTGATGTATTCCATCTACCAGATCGACGGCAAGGGCGCCGACTCCTACGAAGTCGCCAACGGCAGCATCGCCACCTTTTGGTTCGGCCACGCCTTCGAGCTGGGCGGCACGGGTTACTACACCGGCTTCGTCTGGGACACCCGCGAACGTTATGGCAAGCCCGGCGAAGACGAGGTCGGCCCCGGCACCCAGGTCAACCTGGCCGAAGCCACCTTCACCCTGACCGGCTCCACGGCCGAACGCCCCTGGAAGTTCCGCGGCATGGAGCACACCATCGGCATGTTCGGCGCCTATGAAAAACCGGAAGACGTGGACACCCGCCGCAAGCCGGTGGAATACCGCACGCCCGGCGGCAAGCTGGTGCTGGCCGTGCCCACCGAAGGCTTCGACAACGGCATCAGCTTCAGCGGCTACGCGCTGCTGGTCTTCAATCCGGCGGGCCCGGACGAGGGCGCGGGCTGGACCTACGTGGGCAGCATCAACACCGGCGAAGACAACAGCGCGGCCTGCGCCGAGGGCGACGTCATGCCCTGCGTGGCCAGCTCGGGTGAACTGGTCTTCTCCGCGCACGGCGGCAGCGACATGCCACGCGTGACCGTCAAGCGCAGCGGCACGGAAATCTCCGGGCCGGACAAGACCCGCCAGCTGGGCGCGGGCGATGCCGTTATCTACGCCTACGACGCGGCCAGCAAGAAGTACGCGGAGAAGTAAGGCCGGCGTCGATGCCAGCAGGGCGCGCAGAGCGGCTGCGATGCCCCCATGCAGGTCCGCTTGCGCCTGCGCCGCTACGTGAGATTCAGCCCGCCATCGGAAAGCAGGATCTCGCCGGTCAGATAATCCGACTCGGCAAGCATGGAGACCGCCTGCGCGATATCCTCCGGACTGGCCGCCCGGCGCATCGGCGCCTTGTCGCGCCACAGCGCTTGGGCCTGCGTCCAATCGGCCGTCATCGGCGTGTCGACCAAGCCCGGCGCAACCGCATTCACCCGGATATGCGGAGCCAGCGAAACCGCGAGCAAGCGCGTCACATGATTGAGCGCCGCCTTGGTCGCCGCATAAGGAATGGAAGCGCCCTTGGGCCGGATGCCAGCGTGCGAACTCACATTGATCACGCAAGCAGGCCGGCCATGCGCCGCCGCCGCTTGCAACGCGGTCTGCGCCTCGGCCACCAGGCGAAACGGCGCCACCACGTTGACCTCATGCAGTTCATGCCAGATGTCCGGCGTGGCGGCGGCCAGATCCGCATGGGGAATGACGCGGCTGATTCCGGCGTTGTTGACCAGCACGTCCAGCCGCCCCCACGCCGCTACGGCTTCCCGGACCAACCGGACCCGATCGGCATCGTTCGCCAGATCCGCCTGCACGTAGACCGCCTCGCCCAGCTCGCGCGCCAAGGCATGGCCGGCTTCGGCCGAGCGCCGCGAATGCACGACCACCGCATAACCGTCCCGCGAGAGGCGGCGGGCAATAGCCTCGCCTATGCCGGAGGTCGAACCCGTGACCAGCGCGACGGGACGCGTACATGGCAGATTGGACATCGAGGAATCTCTTGCTCAGAAATGCGCCGCATGCGGCGGGAAGGCGACAACTTAACACCGTGCTGAAGAACGCAGCGCGACGGCGAGGCCATGCCTAGACTGCCGGGCCAACGTCCTGGTGCGACGCGCCGAGCTCGCCAGACACCCACTCGCAGAACGCACGCGTCAGAGGATCGTCTTCGCTGTCCCGATGCACCAGCCAAGCCCATTTGGGGCCTCGCACGGTCTGCTCCGTCAATGCCGCCAGCGAACCGTCGCGGCGCGAACGCTCGGCCAGCAAGCTGCTGACCAGCGCCATGCCCAGGCCCTCGCGCGCCGCATCCAGCAACTGTCCCGGGTCGGAGCAATTCATGCCCTGGCCGCGCTGGCCCACGTCGGCGCCGCCCTGCGTTTCCCAATGGCTCCAATCCATCTCGCGCTCGCCATGCAGCGTGGCGCGCGTGTCCGCCGCCAGCAGGCGCGGGTGGCAGGCGGGATACATGCGGTCCTCGACCAGCACGCGGAACGCGCAATCGGCCTGCGGGCCCAGGTCGTCGCGCAGGGCGATGTCTATGGTCTGCTTGGCCATGTCGGGCGCGGCATCACTGGTGTACAGCCACAGATCCGCCTCGGGATGCAGGGTACGGAAAGCCTCCAGCCTGGGCAGCAGCCAGTGCCGCGAAAACGCCGGGCTGGTGTTCACGATCAGCTGGTTCGGCTTGCGGTACTGGTCCAGCCTGCGGATGCCGGCCGCCAACTGCTGCAGCATGGCCTGCGTCGTGCCCAACAGATCCCAGCCCGCATCGGTCAACGACACCGCGCGTCCCTGGCGGAAGAACAGCGGCTGGCCCAGATAGTCCTCCAGGCTGCGCACCTGCTGGCTGATCGCCGATTGCGTCAGGTGCAGTTCATCAGCCGCCTTGTGGAAACTGCCCAGCCGGGCGGCCGCCTCGAAGCCGCGCAGCACGTTCAGGGGAGGCCATTGCTTAAGCATATCGATAAGCCCTGCTAATCATAATTCCGCTAAATATATCGCTTGTCCAGGCGATTTGGCGGGAAATACACTGCAATTCATGAGGTGCGCACCTTTGACTCCGACATAACCATTTTTTATCGATCATCCAGAATTCCAGGAGCCCCACGTGCCCACCCGCCGCCAACTCATCCAACACACCGCCACGCTCATGGGCGTCCACGCCGCCGCCTCGCTGGGTTTGGGTCTGCTCGCATCCGGCGCGCGGGCTGCGTCCGCGCCACGGTGGCACATGCCCGACGAGGGCGCCCCCCAGGCCCGTGCCTTCATCGCCTTCGGCGCCCAGGACGCCATCTGGGAAGACTTCACGGCCGACGTCCAGGCCGCGCTCGGCCGCATCGCCCGCGCCATCGCCACGCACCAGCCCGTCACCGTGTTCTGCCGCAGCCGCGAACGCAGCCTCGCGGAACGCCACTGCGGCACCGACAACGTCAGCTTCGTCGAAACCCGCCTGGACGACGTCTGGATGCGCGACATCGGCGCCAACTTCGTGCTCGACGGGCGGGACGCAACCACCGGCGTGGACTTCAACTTCAACGGCTGGGGCAACAAGCAGCGCCACGCGGCCGACGCCAAGATCGCCGCCGAAACCACCGAAGTGGTTGACGCCGAATACCTGCAAAGCGAACTGGTCGGCGAAGGCGGTGGCATCGAAGTCGACGGCCGCGGCACCGGCATCATGACCGAAAGCAGCTGGATCAATGCCAACCGCAACCCCGGCTGGAGCAAAGCGGAAGTCGAGGAAGAACTGAAGCGCTGCCTGGGCCTGCGCAAGATCATCTGGCTGCCCGGCATCAAAGGTAAGGACATCACCGACGCCCACGTCGACTTCTACGCCCGCTTCGCGCGGCCCGGCGTCGTAGTCGCCAATCTCGACATGGACCCCGACTCCTACGACTACGCGCTGACCCGCAAGCACCTGGAGATCCTGCGCCGCGCGACGGATGCCGACGGCAAACCGCTGGAGATCCACACCATGAGTCCACCGCTCAATCCGCGGCGCAGCAAGTTCCTGCGAGACAACCCTGACTTCGCCGCGGGCTACATCAACTACTTCGTCATCAACGGCGCCGTCATTGCGCCGGAATTCGGCGATGCGGAAGCGGACGCGAAGGCGCGCGATCTGCTGGCGCGTTTGTATCCGGGACGCAAGGTGGTGCAGTTGGACATCGACGCCATTGCATCAGGCGGCGGCGGGATTCATTGCGTGACGAATCAGTTGCCGGCGGCGTAGTTCACGGGATTCCGCGAGAGGTCCCGCGGGGCCACAATCCAGACACCGTTATGCTGTGGCGGCCGTGGTAGAGTCGTGCGTCCTTCCTGTCGCACTCCATCACGTCGCCACGCATCACAACCAGGCTGGCCCATCCGGCAGCAGGCCGGAACCCGCAAGGCACGCGTGGCAACCCTATTGCGGAGCGGAGCATGAACACACAGACCCCGGCTATCACCCCGGCGCGTACCGCCTTGCTGGTCATGCACTACCAGACCGACATCATGGAACTGTTCCCGTCGGTCGCCCCCGCCTTGCTCAACAACACCCGCCAGCTGTGCGACGCCGCGCGACGCGCGGGCGTAAACGTTTACTTCGCCAAGATCCACTTCAGCCCCGGCTACCCGGAAGTCAGCCCCCTGAACAAGAACGGGCAGGGCATCAAACGGCTGGGCCGCTTCGTCCACGACCGCATCTCGCCCGAGCTCGGTCGCCGCGAAGACGAACCCGTCATCATCGCCCACCGCGCCAGCGTGTTCTTCGGCACGGATCTGCAATTGCGGCTTTCCGCGCAAGGCATAGACACGCTGATCATGGTCGGCGTCGCGTCCACCGGCGTCATGCTGTCATCCATCGCGCATGCCAGCGACGCGGACTATCGCTTGCTGACGGTCAAGGACTGCTGCTACGACCCGGACCCGATCGTGCACCAGCACCTGTTCGCCACGGCGTTTGAATCGCGCACCACCGTGCTGTCGTTGGACCAGGCCTTGTCCTTGCTGGCGTAGCGGACTGCTAAAAAAAACCTGCCTCCATGCCCCCTGAAGGTTCATCTTCGCCGTCCATCATGTCTTTTCGAACCATACCCGCAGAACCTTACGCGCCACGCCGCATGGCATTCATCGAGCAATGGCGCGAAGACGACCAGGCCATCAAGGCGTACGCGATACAGCGCAATCCCGATCCAGCTGTTCCGTTGCTGCCTGCCGAGATAGCCATGGCCGCCCGCAAGACCGCGATGAGCGCAGTACAAGACGCCGCAAGCGATCCGCGCGCAACCGGCCTGGGTTTCTGCATCGTGCACGTGGGCGAGGAGGCCGTCTGGCTGCTGGTGGACTGGTGGATTTCCGGCGGCATCCTGTGCCAACAGATGTACTCCGCGCCGCTGCATCAGCCTGAGCAGTTTCAGCCCGTGCAGGGGCCGTTCATTGCATGCGTATGGGAGCTGGAGGTGACCACGCACGAGCGCGGCGCGTGGATGCGGCATGCGCTGCGAGAGACGCCGGATATCAACGCGTATGTGGCGGACGTGCTGCCTGCGGGCAGCTATTGAGATTGCCTCAAACAGCGCTGCGCCTATTTCCTGAGATAGGACTTCTTGCCGCTATCGGTGTAGCAGTACGTTCCACCCCGTGGCCCGGTGCAGTATTGGCCATCGCGGCAGCTACACGCGCCATTCGAGCCAGACGCCGAGGGCTTGGAAACAAGAGGCTGTGCGTTGGAATCCGGACTTGAACACACGCGCTTGGATGCGCTGATCGAACCGTCGCGGCACAGAAACTGTTCCCCGACGCAACGCTCCACGCCGCCCTTCTTTCCGGAACAGGGATAGTTCGCCGAATGGGCCGTTGCGGCAAACAGCAGGGCCGCCAACAACAGACCAAGACGCATCATCATCCCCTTGGAAGAGCGGCGGAAGCCGTAGGCGATCAGCTATCGCAACGGCCTTCGGCCGCCAGGTTCACTTCGGATTTGGAGATCACCCGCTTGCCTTCCTCGTCCGTCACCTGCTCCACGCCGGCGCCGCCCACGAATACGCCCACCTTGATGAATTGGCGCACGAAATAATTCTTGCCCGCTTCCATCATCACCATCAGATCGTTCGGCGAAAACTCCGATTCGGTGGAGACTTTGTGCTGCTCGTTGCCAGCGACCTGCGTGTAGAAGAACACGCGGTCCGCGGTTTCACCCAGACACTTGCCGTTGACGTACACGTCCTTCTTCAGCGCCTTGCCCACAAAGCTGTCCCGGTAGACGTACAGGCCGGACTTTCCTTCGTCCGGCGCCGGGAACGATTTGGCCTGCTTGTTTTGTTCAGCTGGCGCCATCGGCACATTGGCGCAACCCGCGATCGTCATCACGCAAGCGGCAGCGGCCGCCAGCTTCAACATCTTTTTATTCATGTGATTCATCTTCTTCAGCTTAGTTATCTGCCGCTTCCTGCCCTCCGCAGGGGAACGGGTAAATGTATCCAAGATATTCTAATAATGTCACATGAATACCAAATAAGCTATCTCGCAGTAGGAAATACTGCTGTTCCCGGATTAGAAATGGCAGACTACGACTCCCCGGCGACATCGCAGCCTGACATCTCCCTCGCCCATGAATAAGACCGAAGGCGCAACCTTCCAAATGGCATACGACAAGGGCAGCTCGCACTTCAGCGATCTGCACTTCCACGACTGCACCTTCGACAACTGCGCCCTGTCCATGGTGAAGATCCCACAGCGCATGTCGCGCGTGCAGAACGTGCGCCTCTCTAAATGCCGAGCGGTCAACTCGATGATCCAGCCCTGCATGTTTGAAGACGTGCTGATCGAGGACTTGTCCACCAACCCCACCCTGCTGGTGTGGGCCTCGTTCTTTCGCCGGGTCAAACTGGTGGGCAAGATCGGCAAGCTCAACCTCAACCTGACGCCCACCGCGTTCTGCAAGGACGGCCGCCTACTCGATCAGTTCGCAACCGCGCGCGCCGCCTTCTACGCCGAGACGGATTGGGCATTGGATATCAGCGAAGCCAAGCTGCTTGGCCTGCGCTGCGAAGGCGTGCCACTGCACCTGATCCGGCGCGATCCGCAAACGCAGGTCATCGTGGACAAGCAGGGGCGCTATCCGGGGTACCAGGCCCTGGGAGCGGATTTCGTCCGGGCATTCCCGGGCATTGCCAGCGTGCTCCATGGCTTTGACGAATCGCCCAATCCATCCATGCTGCTGACCGCCTCGCTGGCCGCGCCCAAGGCGCGACGGGACGAGGAGAAGGGCGCGATCAGCGAACTCAGGACCTTGGGATTTGTGGAAGAGAGTTCGGCGTAATCCTGCGCGCAAGCCCGCTGCTCAGCGAGGCTACCGAAAGTACGGCGCAAGCCAGAACCACGCCGCAACACTTATCCCCAACCATAGCGCCACGATCATCACCGCACCCGCCAGACTGCGCGGCTTCGCGCCTCCCTGCGCCTGCATCCAGGCGTCCGCCTGGCCTCGGCATTCCTGCAGCACATCGGGCGGCAACAGTTTGATGGCCAGCCAGATCAGGCCGGGCAATAACAGCACGTCATCGATGTAGCCCAACACGGGGATGAAGTCGGGAATCAAATCGATGGGACTGAGCGCGTACGCCACCACGAACAGGCCCAGCGCCTTGGCGTACCAGGGCGTGCGGGCGTGCTTGCCGGCAAACCATAGCGTCAGGCCGTCGCGCTTGATGCGCTTGGCCCAGGCTTTCAGGCGGTCGCTGAGGGTCATGCGAGGGAGCGGGGTCTCGTGCCGAATAGCCGTGAATGGCCGTAGTCTGACACAGCTTTTCCGCTCCGGTGACGGGTCAGGTCAGGGCTTGCGATCGATCACAATCCGATTGCCATCCCGGCTGCACGTCAACGTATCCCGATACACCGCGCAGAGCTGATCTACCAACGCTGACCAGCATGCGCCGCTGACCGGCTGAGAGATTACGACGGTCTCGGCTCCGCCCTTCAAAAGAATATCGGCGCCCGAGTTCCGGCGCAGCCCCTCGGCGATCGAACCTAGTGTGCGTGGAGCCCCTGAAAATTCCTCCGCATTGGCGGGAAACCTGTCGTTCAAATGCCAATAAATCCCTCCGACCAACGCAATGGAGACGAGTATCAGGAACACGCCGACCGGCCCTTTCAAACCATACTTGTCGATGAACGCTTCCACCTCGGGCTTGGTGGTAGTCGTAGGGGACGGCCTGGGTCGAAATAACAGATACAGCCCAAACACGAACAAGATCAGAGCCACCACAGCGGTCAGGCAAAGCATGGCCCAATCCAGTCCGGGAAGTTCTCGCATGCATGTCAAATCCATGGTTGATCACCGTTTCTCGTCGGAGAAGAACAACACCAGTAATTGCGACACTTGCTTGTAATCCATCAGCACATAGCCTCGCCCGATCTCAAACTGGAAGCCCTCCGTCCACTTCACCGAAAGCGGCGGCCTTTTTCCCTGGAATACCTCCGATATGACGTTGCTGTACTTCCTGGAAAAAATGACGATCTCGTTATCGATCTGTTTGACGGGCAACTCCGCGATGACGACGGTCTGTCGAAACAAGCTGCCTCGCGCCAGGACCGGCAGGGCGCTTTCAATGAAGCCGCTCTCACTCAAGGCCGACGTGTCTCCCGATTGCGCGAACGCCAGATAGCGGGGGAAGATCTGCGCCGCGGATTGCAGCTGCGCTGGGTACGCGTCCTGCCCAAGTATCGAAGTGAGAACCGCCTGATTGGCCCCAATACCCGAGAAACCGTATTCGCACTTGCGTCCGCCGGCATACCGCTGGACGGTGCACGTCCCGTTGACGCTATAGGCCTCGTATTGCCCGGATGAGAAGCGGCATTCACAGTATTTCGCCGGCGCAAGCGGCGTTGGAACCGGGGCGTTCTGGCCAGTGCCCTGCGCTTGCGCGGTGGCGCCCAACGCCATGAACAAGGC
Organism: Achromobacter sp. SD115; assembly: GCF_017355315.1. Lineage (NCBI taxonomy): Bacteria > Pseudomonadati > Pseudomonadota > Betaproteobacteria > Burkholderiales > Alcaligenaceae > Achromobacter > Achromobacter sp. SD115. The sequence goes on from NZ_JADIJM010000006.1 coordinate 13,568, forward strand.
CCCAATGACGGCCAAAGCGTGCTGGATGAATCGAGAGTGCGGCATGGGTACACCTCGCTTTATTCAACCACCTGAACGGGATAGTCGAGCTTGCCGCACATTTAATAACGATCCCGCGCGGTCTGGGCGAGGATTAATCCATCAGGAGTGATCCAGAAGTGCGCGCCCCAGCACATGTGGACTACGACGCCCCGGGCAAAATCCGTAGTCTGGCGCCGTTGCGGCCGTGCCTACAGTGGCTGACAGCCACCGCTCACGCCTGCGACGCCTGGAACCGCCCGCGCCTCAGAACGGCTTCACCACCACCAGCACAATGATGAGCACGAGCGCAATCGCCACCAGCGGCAACAGGTTTGCGCGCGCCGTTCCTTCACCGCCACCCGCAGCCTCAACCGTCCGCCGCAGCCGCCCGGCCTGCATTCCATGCGCCGCGGCCAGCCCCAGCACCAACGCCAGCTTCACCGACAACCAGCCGCTGCCAAACCATCCCGCGCTCGCCGCCAGATACACGCCCGTCGCCAACGCCCCTACCATCGCCGGCGTGGTCAGCGTGCGCTCCCATCGGCGCAACAAGCGCAATCGCGCCAGCTCCTGCGGCAACGCCGGCCCAGGCAGTTTCGCGGCTGCCGCCAACACGAACCCCTGCACCACCATCCCCGCCACCCAAAACAGCATCAGCGCGATGTGCAGCGACTTGATCAGCAGATACCCCATCGCTCACGCCCTTCTGGCGGGTGCCACGGCGCGGTCCAGTCTGCGCGCGATCACATAGCCGCCGAACGGCACCAGCGTCGCCAGCAAGGTCAGCAGCAGCCGCTTGCGCGGCCAGTCCTGCGCCGACGCCACATTGCACGCCAACGCGATGTAGACCATGAATGCAACGCCATGCACCGGCCCGATCCACGACACCGGCGCCGGCACCCCGGCCAGATGCTTCAACGGCACCGCGACGCCAACCAGCGCCAGCAGCGTCGTCCCCTCCAGGACCGCCGCCCACTTGAACAGGGAGTGTGTCGAACCGCCGGAATCTTTCATGGAGAAGGCCACCGCAACGCAAAGGGAACCGGCATTGTCCGGGCTGGCGCAATCGCCTGCCATTGGCCAAAATGCCAATCTTCGAAAGAAATCCGCCAACCGTGCGATCGGGCAGATCTGGCCCTTCGCAACCGCCGGAACCCCAGGCATGCCCAAGAAAGCCCCTCATCGCATCGCCGTGCTCGCCTTCGACGGCCTGGTCGCGGGCGACCTCGCCGCGCCTTGCGAGATCTTCCAGCTCGCCGAAACCCTCGATGGCCGCCGCCCCTACGAACTGCAGGTCTGCGCCAGCAAACCCCGCGTCCAGACCCACGCCTTTGACCTGCACATCCGCGCCCGCCTAGACGTGGCGCGTCACGCGCACACCCTCATCGTGCCCGGCCTGGCCGACCCGAGCCGCGATGTCCCCCGCGACATCCTGGACCTGATCCGCCACGCCCACGCCGCAGGCGCCCGCATCGCCTCCATCTGCACCGGCGCTTTCGTCCTGGCCGCCAGCGGCATCCTCGACGGCCTCAAGGCCACCACCCACTGGAAAGCCGCCGATCAACTGGCCCGCCGCTACCCCGCCATCGACGTCAATCCCAACGTGCTGTTCGTCGACAACGGCCAGATCCTCACCTCCGCCGGCGCCGCCGCCGGCATGGACCTGTGCCTGCACATGATCAAGCGCGACCACGGCGCCGCTGTGGCCGCCAACAGCGCCCGGCTGGCCGTGGTGCCGCTGGAACGCGCTGGCGGCCAGGCGCAATTCATCGTCCGGCCCACGCCGGCCTCGCACACGGACCTGACGCCACTGCTGCACTGGATCGAGAGCCGGCTGGCGCAAAACCTGACTGTCGGCGCGTTGGCCGCGCAGGCCGCGGTAAGCGTGCGCACCTTGAACCGTCGGTTTCAGGAACTGCTAGGCGTCAGTCCCTTGCAGTGGGTGATCCAGGCCAGGGTGAACCGCGCTCGGGGGATGCTGGAGACGACGGACCTGCCGGTGGAGCGGGTGGCGATGGAGGTGGGATTTGGGTCGGCGGTATCGCTGCGGGAGCATTTCACGGGGATCGTGGGGACGAGCCCGATGGGGTATCGCAGGGCGTTCCGGCGCGTGGCTTAACGAGGTCGGGGTGCCAGGCGCGCCGTTGCCTTGTCGTCTCTAAAAACGTGCCGGGCGATTCTATTTCTGGACGTCCTGCCGCTGACGCTGGTACGTGTCATAGGATTTGGACGCGTCGCTCTGGCAACGCTGTCGTTCCTGATTATCGGCGATCTTATTGCAGTCATTCTGTTGCCAGGATTGACCCGTGTCATACAGCTGGCGGGACGAGCAAGCCGCCCCCGCGGCGGCCACTACGATGCAGACGAAGATCAGGGCGTAGCGCAAAGGAGTCTCCTGAGAGCGCGGCGTGAGATTGGCGAGTACTGGCTGCGTATGACTGGTGGGCTGCAGGGTTACGGTTTACTTTTTTTCGACCGGGAGCGCCACATTGATTCGCATGCGATCCCTCTCTGCGCGTGTGCAGGCGGCCGAATCAGGCTCTGCGCGGGAATCCCGGGCTCCATGCGCAGGCTCCAGATCATCGGCAACGTCAGGCCACCTGCAAGGCCTGCTTATCCCGGCTGCGGCTACCTGCTGCGGTTTCAATAGCGCGCAACTTCGAGTCCCGAATCCTGACCTGACACAGGGTGAATGCCCGTCGGCGTGGCTAAGGGTATCCGCAAGACCGGAATACGCCGCACAGAGTAGACTGGCCGCCTGTCCATCCGTATCGAGTCCTACTCCATGCTAGTCAAAGCCCTACGTGTCGGCCTGGGTCAAATCATCGTGCTGGGCGACGCCCTCACGCGACCTCGCCCGCAACAGCGCTCCGCGCAAGGCCAGACCACGGTCAACACCGAAGCGGCCAAGCTGTCGCTCTACCAATTCCACGCCTGCCCGTTCTGCGTCAAGACGCGGCGCGCCATCCACAAATTGAACGCACCCATCGCGCTGCGCGACGCCAAGGGCGATCCCGAAGCGCGCGCACAATTGCAGGCAGGCGGCGGCAAGATGAAGGTGCCGTGCCTGCGCATCGACGACGCCGCGGGCACGCGCTGGATGTACGAGTCCAGCGACATCATCGCCTACCTCGAACAACGCTTCGCCAGCGTGGCCTGACGGGAGTGCATGGGCATGCCCCGCCTGGCTCGCCTGTCTTTCATCACCATGGCCGCCATGGGTGCGCTGGCCGGCTGCGATTCCTCGTCCTTGCAACCCGCGCCGCCCGGATCAAAACTCAACGCCGAAGCCGTCGCCACGCGCGACACACCGCCGGAGCTGCAATTCAAAGGCGTACTGGCCGGGCAGCCCGTGCATCTGCTGGTGCATGAATGCAAGGTATACAAGGTCGAGCCCGCCGAAGGCGAGAACGTGAAGTGGACGCTGGTGCTTGAAGGCGACTTCTCTCTGCTGCCGACCATCTGCGTCCAGCAGCGGCTGACCGAGAGCAAGGGGGTGGTGACTGCGTTCTTGGGGCGGCAGGCGTTTGCGGCGGGTGGGTGTTGCACGGGGACGCCGGAGTATCGGTCCAAGGATGGGGTGAATTGGAAGCCGCGTTGAGTGCGGGCTTTGTGCTCGCCGGCGCTGACTACGCCGTACCCCAAAGGAAAGCCGCAGATGGCAAATGACGACCGCAGCCTGATCATTCCCAGAAGAACGCCCGAATCAGCGGCCATGACGGCCAACATCAAACGCGCGATGACGATCACCGCCGCCCTCAACCGCCTCACCTTCAACGACGCCGCCGAAGTCCGCGCCTTGTTCAGCGAACTGATCGGCAAGACGGTCGATGACAGCTTCCTGTTGATCCCGCCGTTCTATACGACCGGCGGTCCCGACATCAGCGTCGGGCGCAACGTCTTCGTCAATCAGAACTGCACCTTTTATGACTTGGGCGGGTTGAGCATTGCCGATGATGTGATGATCGGGCCGAACGTCAGCCTCATTACGTCTGGACATCCGATCGAGCCTTCACGGCGTCGTGATTTCGTCACGGCGAAGCCCATAGTGATCGAGAGGAATGTCTGGATCGCGGCGGGTGCGACCGTTATTGGTGGCGTGACTGTGGGCGAGAACTCGGTGGTTGCTGCGGGTTCGGTGGTCACCAAGGATGTGCCGGCGAATTCGCTGGTGGGTGGGAATCCGGCCAGGGTGATTCGGTCGATTGCTGAGTAAGGCGGGCGCTCGAGCGCCGCGCCTCTGGCTGCTGAGTTTGGCTACTGGATCGACGACGGCGCGCCGTGCGTGGCGTCGCCGAGATCCGCATCCACCTCGCAAAAGCGCGCCTGCGCCAGCATGGCATCGGTCAAGGTGCCTAGGTGATCGCACAGGCCTTCCACTCCACCCATCAACGCCGCCACCGTCCAGGCGTCCAACGGCTGCCCGCCTGTTGCGTCGGGTTCGGATGCGCTGTTGCCGACCATACGGGCAATGGCCTCGATGGCGTGGCGGGCGCGGTCGATGTGGTGGAGATGGGAGAGGGGGACTGGGCCGAGTTCGGGGTCGGAATCTACGGACCAGGGGTTTTGGGTGAGGGGGTGGGATTGCATGGACTTCCTCCGACGATATGGGAAATCCCGCTGCCCCACTTCCAAATGAGGCGGGCGGGCACAGGACAAGGTTGGAAGACCGGATCGTCGGAACCGGCGTGCGGCTAGCGCACCCCTGCCAAGGCCCGCCCATTGGGGCGTGCGAAGGCGTGCGGACACGAGGTCAGCACCGACGAATTTACCGGCTTCCATTCCGGGCTACCGTTGGTGGCGGTAGAAGGAGGAAGTATACGAGAGGAGGTTTGATGCTATCCGCAGGGTGAATGACAATTTCGCCACTGACTGCTCGCATGTCTGCTTTCAACCCGTTGCGGTTGCCCGCCACGCCACCCACCAGCGCCTGTCTTGCAGCAAATTCCACCGCTCGCCTCGGCAGAACGGCTCCATCCGACCGCCGTGATGCTGACCTTCAGTTCGGCGGCAGCGTAGTCGCTAACTCTGGTGGGCGGTAGGATGTTTCATGTCTTGCTGCCAGCCCAATTTATCTCAGTCTGCAGGGTTCGTAACACGCCCAAACTCCCGTTTCCAACGCACACTACAGGTTAGAATGAGCGACTCAAAAGCTTGCCTGTATCGACTCAATATGACATCCACTGAAGAGCTCGCTAGTAGATTGTGGAGTTTGTGCCACGTCCTGCGCGATGACGGGATTGTTTACCACAAATATCTTTCCGAATTAACGTACCTGATTTTTCTGAAGAATGTTAAACAGCTTGGAGTTGAGAAAGATATTCCTGTTGGTTGTAGATGGGACGATTTGCTAGCAGCTCGTGGCCCGGGAATGCTTGGATATTACCGGAAAATGCTGACTAGGCTTGGTGAGGATGTGGAAGATGCAAATGTTCGAAGCATTTTCTCATTTCCCACCACTGTATTTTCTCACGACGAGAATCTTGAAAAAGTCGTTGCGGGGATCCAGGCAATTGATTGGCACCAATTCGACAAGGATGGTCTTGGGGGGATCTACGAGCACCTTCTCGAGCGCAATGCCTCCGAGGCTCGGTCGGGATCCGGGCAGTACTTCACTCCGCGTTCGTTGGTCAATGCAATGATTATGGTATTGCAGCCCAAAGCAGGTGAAGTGATCCTAGATCCAGCAGCAGGGACAGGTGGCTTTTTGATTGCAGCCCATCGAGCTGCAACAGCGCGGACTGCCCGAGGTCGCAGCTACGAGGGAATGGAAATTGAGCGCGACACCTATAGGTTGTGCCTCATGAACTTCTACTTGCACGGAATGCAAGGAACACTCATACATGGCGATGCTTTAACGGAAGACTCGGCCGCTTTGCAACCCGCCAATGTGGTGCTGGCTAACCCACCGTTCGGGGTCAGTGCAGGTGGCGCCCGCAAGCGACGATCTGATCTGCCGTACCCAACGGCTAACAAGCAACTTGCCTTCCTTCAGTGTATCAGTCTGGCGCTGGCACCTGGCGGTCGGGCTGCGGTAGTGGTTCCAGACAATGTACTTTTTGAACCCGGTGTTGGTCGTTCTATACGCCGAGACCTGATCGAACATTTCGACGTCCACACCCTGTTGCGTTTGCCTGTAGGGATCTTCTACGCTGCGGGGGTGCGGACCCATGTGATGTTTTTTAACAAACGCCGGAACCACAGCACTCCCCCCGCACACATTTGGATCTATGACCTCCGCAGTGGTGTTCCTAATTTCACGAAGCGCAAGACCATTCAAGACGGTGAATTTGAGGGTTTCATCCACGCATTTGGGAAGGACCCATATGGAACTTCACCACGCACTGAGACTGACCGCTTCAAAAAGATACCGGTCGCCGAAATTCGTGCCCGGGACTACGACCTTGACGTGAGGTGGGATAGTGACGACGCGGAAGAGACGGCCCCTGATCTGGCTGACCTGCTCGCTCAAATGGACGATTCCTTGTGCGCGGCGCGTGATGCTTTGACAGACATCAGTGCGGTAGTCGGCAGCGTGCAGTCTGCAAAGGGCTCAAACCTCACGGCTGATGAATGATGAAGGATTCTGAACGAGAGGGCAGCGCGACGCGCCTGGGCGACGTGGTGACTCAGGTTCTTAGTCGGACTTCACCCGCCGCCCTACCTCAAGACGAGCATTTCGTCGGCCTTGAAGACATTGCACAACATGGTGGACCAATCATGGGGTCCTCGCGCGTGTCCGACGTCAAGAGCACTGTTCATCGCTTTCACGTCGATGACGTTTTGTACGGCCGCTTGCGCCCCTACCTCAGAAAAGTAGCAGTCGCGGACTTCGACGGGCACGCTTCAGGCGAAATCATTGTATTGCGCTGCTCAGAAGCTATCCTGCCCAGATATCTTCGAATGGTGCTCCTAAGCGATGGATTCTCTTCATTTATAAATGCCAGCGTCAAGGGGGATCGACCAAGAACCTCGTTCTCGGCACTAGCCGATTTCGTAGTGACTCTGCCGACGGTTGAGGCGCAGGCTGAACTTGTAAGGCGAGAGGAGCAACTTACGCAAGCCATTGTGCAAATCGATGAAGCAGTGAAAACGCATACCTCCGCTTCTGCCTGCCTGCTCACTGCGGTTAGAAACCGGGTCGTGTGGCAGTGGAACGAAGACAGCGATAAAGTGCCGCTTTCGACTCTTCTTCAGTCCATCCAATACGGCACAACGGAAAAAAGCGTACAAAACCCTGGGGGCGTGCCTGTTCTACGCATTCCGAACATTTCGTCCTCTGGTGCCATTGACGGCACCCATCTCAAGTACGCTACGCAATCAACGATCGACGAGAAATTTCAAGTCAAATCGGGAGACGTGCTCCTTGTTCGATCAAACGGAAGCTTATCGTTGGTGGGCCAGGCTGCGCTGGTTTCGGAATCACACGACGGATATGGGTTCGCGGGTTATTTGCTTCGCCTGCGTCCTCGCGCAGGAGTTCTCAGTGCCTATTTGCTAGAACTCTTGCGCAGCGCTCCGTTCCGCAAGCTGATTGAGGCAGCCGCGCGATCAACAAGTGGGGTTAATAACTTGAGCGCCAGTCGGTTGGCCGCATTCTTGGTCCCGCAGCCCACCATTGAGAAGCAACTGGCGGCTGTCAACGTTATGACTGAGCTTATTGCTTCCACAACGAAGGCCACGCAGAAGCTTGCATGCACGAATAGAGCAGCGTTGAGCTTCCAGGAGGCGGCCCGATCATATTGGCTGGGTCAATTGCGTAGACAGGCAGAGCAGGCTGTTGACACGGTGCCGAAATTAGAAATGGTCAAGGAAATCCTACGGGAGGAGGATCATCCAATGAGTAACGACATCGAAATGGTCTTTTTGGGGGCGTTCGACCACCTCGGCGTTGACGCTGCAAGTTTTGAGACTTTAACTGCAGGAGTTAGAGCCGATTACGATACCTTGCGCGACGTCGTTTTCAAGCTATTGAATGAAGTACCACCGAAGCTCGCGCAACAGTTCGACGATCGAACTAAGAGCATCTTGCTTCGGAGAGTCAAATGAGGTTGATTTATCTTAAGATCCACCAAGCCGAAGCGTGCGGTAATCTGCTGAATGGAATGGTCATTTCCCTTGACAGAAGCGAAGCTAACGCTAACGGTTTTTCTACACTTTGCTTTGTAGGACCAAATGGCACGGGAAAATCTCAGGTTTTGCAAACTATAGCCGAGATTTTTCAGGATGCATGGCACACTCACGCGCCCGAGCAAGAACGTTCGAGCCCGAACAAGGGTCTGTCCTTCGAACTTATTTATGACATTGTTACGGAAGAGCAGAATAGGCAAAAGGTCAAACTGTCCCGACTCGAAAAGGATCGGGGGGCCGCGGTGCGCCTTGAACGGGCAGAAGGAAAAGGTTGGCTCGAGGTGTCGTCAGACGACATACTTTACGGCAAGTTGTTGCCTCCAATCGTGGTTGGCTACACATCGGGAGATAACGAAACGCTGAGCCTGCCGTTCTTCAAGAGTCGTGCCGGATATGCTAAAGATGTCACTTCGGCCGCACTGGATCCTAACCGATCAAAATCGAAAATTCCAAACACTAGGCTGTTGCTAATCGATTATGGGACCAACCTTGAAGTTCTTATAGCAAACTTGATGCTCGGACCCAAAAAACTGTGCGACAAGATGCTCGAGCATGCTTCATTATCGGGCCTTGCATCTTGGCGCTGCATCTTGCAGTTTGCTCCCCCCACCATCAGTAAGACTGCACCAATCAACGGGCGCCGTGGCGTCAAGCTGACCAATGAGCTGGAGGAGATTCTCCAAAAGCTTCGAGCCTGCTCCACAAGCCAGCACCACGATAAGGCATCCGACACCTATACGCTAGATTTTTTTGTGGATGAACAGACGCTTACTGCTTTCCGGTCGCACTGGTCATCTCCTTCCGATCTTTATCGTTCTTTTCACAAATTCGCGATGTTGAACGATTTGGCGATCCCCAAAAAAGTTCGTTCCAGATTAACGCGACAAATTACCCGAGGGCGCTTTGCTACACGTCTGCCAGAACCTCAGGACGAACATAAAGTCTTTCGATTTGAAGAGGTGAGATTTCATTCGACCAAAGGTAGCGATGCACAAGTCGACTATGTAGCACTTTCAGATGGCGAACACCAGCAAGCACAAATTTTTGGTGTTTTTTCGATGATTACCGAAAGCAATGCCTTGTTCCTACTGGATGAACCTGAATCGCATTTCAATCCGCAATGGCGGGTCAAGTTCATCGATAGACTGAGGTCGATTCCAATCCCAGCAGAGACTGCTCGGGAGATGATTTTAACCTCTCACGCTCCGTTCGTTCCATCTGACATGCGCCGTGAGCACGTTGTAATTTTTCGACGGTTGGAAGGTAATATCGAAGCCCGTAATCCAGATAACGAAACTTTCGGGACTAGTTTCGACAGAATTTTGAAAGATTGCTTTGAGGTTGACCCACCCATCTCGAAGGTAGCACTCAAGGAAATAGACAGGCTGATGCAAGAAGGGGACGTGGATAAGATTGAAAAAGCGCTTCCTCAGATCGGTGCTTCTGTTCAGAAAGCTTTTCTTATCGACCACATGGAGCAGCTGAAAGAGGAGGAAAAATAGTTGCTGTACAACTATCCTCCCATGGCTGGCCAGCCCCATTGGTTTCAATTGTTTATTTTTAGTTTGATCCTTGAGGGCCTTTCTGCAAAGACTGAGAATAGACAGGCAAATGACTGGCTTTCAATGATTCCGCATATGCACATGGACTCATTGCGCAGACGCCATGGACTCAAGATGCGTTACGCAGCGGTGGTGACCAATGCCGAACATCTGACTATGACTCAAGCCCAAGGGTGGATAGATTTCATACACACAACCAACGGCTATAACCAAGTTCTGAGTGGGGCCATAGGCCACCCGCCAAGCTCTGGATCCCAAGAGCAGTTCGACGTGGCTTTACATTCATTGGTCGATTTCGCGTTCTCTCTACTCGGCGAGCTCCCAGATTCGGCTACAGATCCGACGCCTATTCGGGATGCTATGTATCACAGAATCTGGCATTCATTGCCCACACCAGTCTGTCCATTTTGCGGTCTAGACCACTTCGATCCGCCACATCCTGACATGCCCAGACATGCCTTGGATCATTACTTGGCAATATCCTTGTATCCAATCTTTGGCGCACATCTTTCCAACTTAGTTCCTATGTGTAGTCGATGCAATTCAGACTACAAGCGCAAGCAAGATATTTTGACGGATGCAAACAATGTACGCCGCTTCTGCGTTGACCCGTATGGAACCCAAGCTGCACAAATTACGCTAATAAACAGTTCACCCTTCGGTGGCGTGAACAATGGCCAATTTCCCAATTGGAAGATCGAATTTGTACCCGATATAGCTGCTTTTGAGACCTGGGATTCAGTATTTAAAATACGACTCCGATACCGTGAGGGCGTTTTAGATGCAGAGTATCAAGACTGGCTCCACGATTTTTCCAACTGGGTAAAGGATGGCTCTATCGCAGTGATCGACAACAACAGCGCTAGCGCAGCTCTTTTGAGGTGGAGCCGTCTGTCTAAGGGGCTAAAAGATCGAGAGTTCCTGAAAAAGCCCATGTTTGAGATGCTTTCAGCTGCAGCCCTACAGAACACGCGAGAAGGCAATCGGCTCACTAGGATCATTGTGAGCCTGTGCTCTATGTGACCGTTTTCAGGCGCTGAAGCTGGTAGATAGACATCCGAATAGTGGTGTCACATCGAAATAATGTGCAGACTACAATTTTCCGCCGGCTCGCTGAATGGTCGCGCATCGGTGGAGCGATGCGCGCATAGCACTCGCTTGTCCGCATATAACGTGCTCCGCCCCGGCTACAGCCGTTGGGACGCCGTGATGGCGTATCGGGCCAGCCTCACCTCGGATAACAACCACTTCGGAATGCCGCCATCATCTCTGTTGGCGGCAAAGTACTCGTTTTGGCGTTGATGCGTGAGTGACGCAATCGTGGCAATCGATTTCCTCGGGCGGACGCATTGGGAATCAGCTCAAAATCAGACCAAATCAGCTCATTTCTTGAGCTGATTACTGCTAAATTGAGCTGATTCAACATCTTCAGCTCTTGCCATGACCGTCCGCGAAGACATTCTTCAGTTCCTGCGCGCCCAGCGGCGCGAGAACCTACCCTGGGTGAGTTCCAGCGAACTGGCCTACCGAACCGGCGTCAGTTGGTCCACGGTTAAGCGCCAATTGGAAAACCTGCGCAAAGTCGGCGCGATACTGCGCGAGGGGCAGGGCCGGGCCACTCGCTATCGGATTGCGGACGAAACACCCGCATCGATGCTCCCAACGACCATTGCCACGCGGCTGGCGGAGCCGGCGTCCGAGGCCATCGGGATGATCTGGTCTGAGCGTGGTCAAGCCCTGCTGGCCCGGCTTCGGCAGCCGTTGGCGGCGCGAGCGCCTGTGGGATACGAACGCACCTTCGTAGACAGCTATGTGCCGAACCAAAGCTCCCTGCTGCCGTCTTCGCTAGCTCAAGACTTGGCCGACGAAGGCCGCATGCCAGGTCAGTCGCCAGCCGGGACTTACGCGCGTCGCGTACTGGAGCCGCTGCTGCTCGACCTGTCCTGGTCATCGTCTCGACTGGAAGGCAACCGGTATTCCTTGTTGGCCACGCAGGAACTCTTCAAGCACGGAATGGCCGGGGAAGATCTGGATGCAGTTATGCTGCTCAACCATAAGAGGGCCATCGAGTTCCTGGTCGATGCGGTGCCCGCACATGGCCTGACGTCCGCCGTGATCGGCAACCTTCACGCGATCCTGCTGGAGGAACTATTGGCCAATACGGACGGCCTGGGCCGCATCCGCCAGATCGTGGTCAACATCGGGGACACGACTTACGTGCCGCTCCAGGCGCCCTTGTTGCTGCAGGAAATGTTCGACCAAATTGTGGAGAAAGCTCGGCTTATCAAGAACCCCGTCGAAGCGGGATTCTTTCTGTGGGTGAACCTTGCGTATCTTCAGCCTTTCGAAGACGGCAACAAGCGCACCAGCCGCCTGGCGGCCAACATTCCGCTGATGCTTTACAACTGCGCGCCGCTGTCCTTCTTGGACGTAGAGGTACAGGACTACGTCTACGCCATGTTGGGGGTCTATGAATACGGCGACGTAACGCTGGCGACAGAACTGTTTGCCTGGGCCTATCGGCGCTCGATCCGCAAGTACGCCGTGCAACTCAACGCTGCGGGCGTGCCGGATCCGGTGCGATTCCGATTTCGGGAAAAACTGAACGAAGCGATTGGCCGGGTGCTACGTGAGCAGCGAACGGCCGACGCCGCAACAGCGGCGCTGGGCTTGTCCGAAGACGATGTTCAATTATTCCGCCCGATACTGGCGCAAGAATTGCGCATACTGGATGTGTACAACTGCGCGCGCTATCGCTTGTCGATGGACCTAGTCCAACAATGGGTCGAGGCCGGGCGGCCGCACTGAAGCAAACCAGCGGAACAAGAGCCGCAAACATTGCGGCTCTCTAGTCCCGACACCGATGGATGCGAATCAGGCCTTACGCCCCAACCACTCAGGTATTGTCTTTCACTACAGTGCTTGGCCCATTGGTCTTCACAGACGCAATCCCCGCATCTCGAGCTGCTGCGCTCGAATACATTTCACTGCGTCCAATAGACTGCCCATTCGCCGCGCTCAACGAGAAATAAGGCGAACCGTTGGTGGCCGTCTTGCGCTGATAGCGCTCATCGATCGGCGAATTCTGCCGAACGGATGCAATTCCATCCTGAGCGCTGGCTTTGGTGGTGTACCGCTCGCTCGTCAGAATAACTTCATGATTCCCGGCTTTCAGATTAAACATGTACTGATCGCCGCTGCGCTTCAACTCGTAGTAACCGCTCATGGAAACCTCCAATATCTGGCTAGTTCAACAATGGGTCGATACTGCGATGCACACACATGAATGCCGGTTGATGATAGTCCATGCATTACGTTCAGGACATACCAAAGAAAAGGGCCGCTAATCGCGGCCCTCGTCGTCACTGCTTAACGTATCGCTTCGATTACGCCTTGCGCACCTGCGCAATCAACCCATCCAGCTGCGCCAGCATCGTATCGATTTCCTCAGCCGTCACATTCAAGGCCGGCATGAAGCGCAGCAGGTTTCCGCGCGGCGCATTCAGCAGCAAGCCGTTGGGCGCCAGATTGCGCGCGGCTTCGACGATTGCAGGGCCGTCGTCGCGATCCATCACCAGCGCACGCAGCAGACCCATGCCGCGTTCGCCCTTCATGCCGTACTTGGCCGACAGGGCCAGCAGACCTTCGGACAGATGCTTGGCGCGGGCGTTGACAGATTCCATGAAGCCGGGTGCAGCCAGCGCATCGAACACAGCAACACCAACAGCAGCCATCAGCGGGTTACCGTTGTACGTGCCGCCCTGGTCCCCATGCGAGAACACGCAGACTTCCTGACGAGCCAGCAGCGCAGCCAGCGGCACGCCGCCGCCAATACCCTTGGCCAGCGTCATGATGTCCGGCACAACATCCGATTGCTGGTACGCAAACATGGTGCCCGTGCGCCCCATACCCGTCTGCACTTCATCAACGATGAACAGCAGCTTGTGTTCGTCGGCCAGCTTGCGCAGGCCTTGCATGAATTCCTTGGTGGCGGGGACGACGCCGGCTTCGCCTTGGACGGGTTCGAGCATGATGGCGACGGTTTGGTCGTCGATCAGCTTGCGCACGGATTCCAGGTCGTTGATTTCGGCCTTGGGGAAGCCTTCGACCTGCGGGGCGAACATCTTGTCCCAGCCCGGCTTGCCGGACGCGGACATGGTGGCCAGCGTGCGACCGTGGAAGCCGTGGTTCATGGTGATGATCTTGTAGGCGCCTTTCTTGTGCACCTGGCCCCATTTGCGGGCGAGCTTGATGGCGCCTTCGTTGGCTTCGCCGCCGCTGTTCGCAAAGAAGACTCGGTCGAAGACCGAGGCGCCGGTGAGGCGCTCGGCCAGTTCGATGGAGGGCAGGTTGTAGAACGCCGGCGAGGGGTTCATCAGCAGCTTGGACTGGTCCAGCAGGGCCTTCTGCATTTCCGGGGCGCTGTGGCCCAGGGTGTTGACGGCCCAGCCCTGGACGAAGTCCAGGTATCGCTTGCCCGCGTGATCCTCCAGCCAGGATCCCTGGCCGCGCACGAACACGAGGTCCGGGCGGGAGGTGATCTCCATGAGGGCGTTGGTCTTGAACTGGCTGAATTCCATGGCGGTTCCTGCGGAATGAGAGAACAGGGGGTGAGAAAGTAATTGGACGATGCCAATAGGCGAATTTAGCACCGACGGGGGGATGCTATCGTGACACACCCCCTGCCGATCCGCCCGGGCCGCCTCAAAAGGGCCGCCAGCGCGGGAGCTACATTTTATGCAACAGGCGCGCCCCTGCGCGCAGCCCTTTGTCGCTTTTTACTGACCAATCATGAAACGTATTCTTTCCAGTCTTGCCGCCGGCCTGGCGCTGGCGGCGGCCACGGCGACCGCGCATGCCGATTTTCCCGAGCGCCCCATCCGCCTGATCGTGCCGTTCCCGCCCGGACAGGCGACCGATATCTTTGCGCGCGCGCTGGCCGAAAAGCTGGGCGCGGCCGTGAAGCAGCCCATCGTGGTGGAGAACCGCGCGGGCGCGGGCAGCAATATCGGGATGGAGCAGGCGGCGCGCGCGACGCCGGACGGCTACACGCTGGTGATCGCGGGCTCTGCCGCGGCGGTGAACCAGACGCTGTACAAGACCATCAATTACAGCCTGACCAAGGATTTTGCGCCGGTGTCGGGGGTGTTCTCGGTGCCGCTGATGTTCCTGGCGACGCCGGCTTCGGGCATTACCTCGCTCAAGCAGCTGGTGACGCAGGCGCGCGCCAATCCGGGCGAGTTGGCCTATGCCAGCGCGGGCATTGGCGGCACGCAGCATTTGTCGGCCGAGATGTTCAAGGCGGCAGCGAAGATCGACATCCGCCACATCCCGTACAAGGGCAGCGGCCCGGCGCAGGCGGATTTCCTGGGGCATCAGGTGCCGTTGATGGTGGACTCGGTGACTGCCGGCCTGCCGCATGTGCAGAGCAAGAAGGCGGTGGCGCTGGCGGTGACGACGGCCAAGCGCCTGCCGCAGCTGCCGGACGTGCCGACCGTGGCGGAATCGGGTTATCCGGGTTTCGAGGCCATCGGCTGGGCGGCGGTGCTGGCGCCGCGCGATACGCCGGCCGAGGTGACGGGCTATCTGAGCAAGCAGATCGGCCAGGTGCTGAATTCGCCGGACATGCAGAAGTTCTTCCGCGACCGCGGCGCCGAGCCGATGCCGTTGACGCCTGATGCGACGGGGGCTTTCATCGCGGGCGAAGTGACGAAGTGGGGTGAAGCGGTGAAGCAGTCGGGCGCGCAGGTCGACTGACAAGAACGCAAGACGCTACGCCCGCAACAAACCGCCCCGCATCGTCGGGGCGGTTTGCATGATGGGCTGAGGTAAAGCTATGGGTGGGCCGGCTTAAGCCGGATCACCCGGCTGGCCCGGCCGTCCGGGCTCGCCGGGTTGCCGGGGCTTTTCTGCGGGCTGCCCCGGATTGCCGGGCACTTCCGGCGGCATGCGACCCGGGTCGACGTCATCGGGACCGGGTTGGCCCGGCACTTGGCCGGGCGCCTGCTTCTCCGGCGCGCCGCCGGGTTCTTGGCCGGGACGCTGGGACGGGTCTATGCCGGGTTGGTTGGAGGGATCGCCGGGCTTCTGGTTCGTGTTCATGGAACTCTCCTGAAGATTCACGCAAAGCGTTTCACGCGAAGCAGCACGCGTATCGGTGCAGGACCACGATAGAAGCCTGGTCCGCGCACGCCCAGATCACGCGGGACGACTTTATCTAGTACTTTCTTCCTATCTTGCGGCCGCGCGCCAGCGGCCCGGTTTTGCACACCGAGGAGTCAGGATGAAGAAGACCGCCACGGCGTTCACGACGGAACGCCGCCATCTGCTGGAAATCATCGACGGCCTGATCGAGGGCATCATCCTGCTGGACCAGGACAAGCGCATCGTCTGGGCCAACGACACGGCGCTGGCCATGCATGGCGCGACCGATCTGGCCGCGTTGGGCGGCACCGCCGCCGGCTACCGCAAGGCGTTTACGCTGCACTATCGCAACCATCGCGCGCTACGCGCGGCGCAGTACCCGCTGGACCGCGCGCTGGCGGGCGATGCCTACAAGGATGTGGTGGTGGAAGTGACCAGCCGGCGCGATCCGGCGTTCAGCCGCATGCATCAGGTGCGCAATCTGGAGCTGCGCGATGCGCAGGGCGTGGCGGAAGGCATGGTGCTGGTGCTGCTGGACGTGACCGAGCGCTACAACGCGGAAGAGCGCTTCGAAAGAACCTTCAACGCCAACCCCGCGCCGGCCGTGATCTGCTCGCTGGCGGACCTGCGCCACATCAAGGTCAATGAAGGATTTTTGGCGATGACCGGCTACAAGCGCGAGGAAGTGCTGGGCAAGACGCTGCGCCAGCTGGACGTGCTGGGCGACACGCCGCAACGCGACGATGCGCTGCACCGGCTGGCGGAAGGAACCACCATTCCGCAGACGGAAACCACCATTGCGGTGCGCGACGGCGGCACCAAGCTCGTGATCGTGGCCGGCCAGCCCATCGAGGTCGCGGAACAGCCTTGCATGCTGTTCACCTTCAACGATCTGGAGCCGCGCCGCAAGGCCGAGACGGCGCTGCGCGATAGCGAACAGCGTTTCGCCACGGCGTTCCGTCTGGCGCCCGTACCCATGACACTGAGCAGCACGGAAGGCAAGCTGCTGGAGGTCAACGATGCCTTCGTCGCCACAACAGGTTATGACGCCAAGACCTTGGCGCGCGACGAGGACGCGCTGGCGCAGCTGTGGACGGACCCGCAAGCCTATGACTGCGCCATGGCCTCGCTGGAACAGGGCGCCAGCGTGCGCAGCCAGGAAATGGCGCTGCGCACGCGTGAGGGCGCGCTGCTGGACTGCCTGGTGTCGGCCGCGCCGGTATCCATCCAGGACCAGCCCTGCGTGCTGGCGGCGATCCAGGACATCACCGAACGCAAGCGCAACGAGGTCGAACTGATGGAGGCGATCGAGACGGTAATGCAGGACACCTCGTGGTTCAGCCGCACCGTCATCGAGAAGCTGGCGCAGATCCGCACGCCCCAGGGCGCGCCGCAGGGGCAGAGCGAACTGGCCGATCTGACGCCGCGCGAGCGCGAGATCCTGGGCTTGATGTGCCAGGGCAACACGGACCCGGAGATTGCGGCCAACCTGCATCTGTCGCGCAACACGGTGCGCAATCACGTGGCGGCGCTGTACAGCAAGCTAGACGTGCACCGGCGCAGCGCCGCCATCATCTGGGCGCGGCAGCGCGGCATCGTGGGCTATGAAAAGCCGGCGCGCAAGCAGGCGCAGAAGCAGCCTGACAAGCAGGCTCAAAAGCGAGTCCACAAGATTCGGTAGAAAAGTACCAGCCGATCTGATGCGCGCGCTTCTTACGCGCACGTCATACGCTTCCTATAGTGGGTTCGTCCGCCGCTGGAGTCCAGGCCCGAGGGGTCCTCCGGCGCGGTTTCACGCAACCTGGAATTAGGAGCGACAACATGGATAACGACCGCATCAAGGGCGCAGCCAAGGAAGTCAAAGGCTCGATCAAGGAAACGGCCGGCAAGCTGACGGGCAATCGCCAGACGGAAGCCGAAGGCAAGGCGGAGAAAACCGTAGGCAAGGTGCAACGCAATGTAGGCGAAGCCAAGGATCAGGCACGCGACTTGCTGAACAAGAAATAGCGCGGCTGCCCTTCGGCATGACCCGCTACGCTCATGAACGCCGAAAGGAGAAAAAAATGACGCATCGAATCTGGCTTGCGCTGCTGCTGGCAATAACCGCCATCACGGCCGGCTGCAACACCATGGAAGGCGCCGGCAAAGACATCGAACGCGGCGGGGAAAAGATCCAGCAAAAGGCCCAGTAGGCCTGCGGGAACCCGTGCTCGGCTGGCGCGCTTGATGGCGCGCCGGCCATTTTGCGTTCGGGCGTCCTGATTCAGCGCGAGAAGCCGCGCGCGGAGATTTCCCAGATGTCCTGCACCACGCCTTCCTTGAACACCACCAGGCCGTCGTGCAGGTTGAAAGTCGGATCCACGTGCGCGGGCACCAAACGCAACACGGTGCCCAGCGCGGGCGCAGTGGCGCCGGACTCGACCCGCACCACGCTGTGCTCGTCGTTGATGGCGATGCAGGTCAGACCGGACTCGCCGTAGACGGCGGGCGGGCCGCATTCGGCGGAGGCCGATTTAAGGCCGGCGTCCAGCACCACGCGGTCGGGCGTGGGCGTGCTCATCACCGTGGACAGCAGGAACAGGCTGTTCTGGAAATTGAGCGGGCCGCCCCATTCATTGGCGCCGTAGTCGCCGTCCATGAAGGCATAAGAGCCGGCCTGCAGTTCGGTGTAGACGCCGCTGGCGGCGTCGAACTCCACGCTGCCGGTGCCGCCGCCGGTGATGGTGTCGCAGGCGATGCCGCTTTCACGCAGCAACTGCGCATAGGACGCAGCAATGCGCGCCGCTTGACGGGATACCGTGGCGCGTTCTTCGCGCGTGCGGTAATGCTGCACCGAGCCGTGATAGGCCTGCAGGCCTGCGAAGTTCAAGCCCGGCAGCGAGCGCGCCTGCTGCGCCAGCGCCAGCACGGTCGCGTCGTCGGACACGCCGCAGCGGCCCTGACCCACGTCCACTTCCACCAGCACGTCGATCTCGGCGCCGGCCTGCACCATGGCGGCGGACAGCTGCGCCAGGTTTTGTGCGTTGTCGACGCAGACGCTGATCTTGGCGGCGCGGGCCAGCTGGCCCAGCAGCGCCATCTTGGCCGGGCCGACCACTTCGTTGCTGATGTGGATGTCGTGGATGCCGGCGGCCACGAAGGGCAGGGCTTCGCTGACCTTCTGGCAACAGATGCCGCGCGCGCCCAGCGCCAGTTGGCGCAGCGCGATCTGCGGGCATTTGTGGGCCTTGGCGTGCGGCCGCAGGGCCACTTCGTGGCGGTCGGCCCAGGCCTGCATGGCGCGCAGGTTGGCTTCGAAAGCGGTCAGGTCCAGCGCCAGGCTGGGCGTGTCGACGCGGGCAAGGGGATCGCCCGGCTGGGCGGCGGGGGGCAGCGCTATGCCGCGTATGACTTCCTGGGACATCTTGGAAACTCCGTTATCAGCACTGCAGGGATGTAACCGCACACCATAACCAAAGCGGGACCACCCATAACCTTGGGCGATGCGACCCCCTGGAAAACCATAGCCCTGTAATCATTGGCTACAGAGGGTGGGCATGACAGAATTTCATCATAAAGAAAGCCCCCGAGGGGAGGCGCGTTTTTGCCGGGGGAATTCGCCCATCGGCAGAAATCACATTATCGATATCCGCAGCAGGAATCCGGAGAAGCTCGCATGAAACTCAAGAATTGGATCACCGCCCTGACCATCGCGGCCGCCGCCGTCGGCGCCGCCGGTTCGGCGCAGGCCCAGCAGTTCTTCCGCATCGGCACCGGCGGCACCGCCGGTACCTACTACCCCGTGGGCGGCATCATCGGCAATGCCGTGTCGCAGCCGGGCAAGCTCATCGCCACCGCGGTGGCTTCCAATGGTTCGGTCGCCAATATCAACGGCGTCATGGGCGGCTCGTTCGAAGCCGGCTTCACGCAGTCCGACGTGGCCTTCTGGGCCTATAGCGGCACCGGCACCTTCGAAGGCAAGCCCAAGGCCCAGGACCTGCGCCTGATCGCCACGCTGTATCCGGAAAGCATCCATCTGGTGACGCGCAAGGGCTCGGGCATCAAGGGCGTGGCGGACCTGAAGGGCAAGCGCGTGTCCATGGACGAGCCGGGTTCCGGCACCCTGGTGGACGTGCGCCTGATCCTGGGCGCCTACGGCCTGACCGACAAGGACATCAAGGCCGAGTACCTCAAGCCCAACCAGGCCGGCGACAAGCTCAAGGACGGCGGCCTGGACGCGTTCTTCTTCGTGGGCGGCGCCCCCGCTGGCGCGATCGCCGAACTGGCCTCCACCGGCAATATCGAACTGGTGTCGCTGGTGGGTCCGGAAATCGATGCGCTGCGCGGCAAGCAGGAGTTCTTCACGCCTGACGTGATCACCGCCAACACGTACCAGAACATTCCGGAAGTGAAGACCATCTCGGTCAACGCGCAGATGGTCACCTCGGCCAAGATCCCGGACCAGGTGGTGTATGACGTCACCAAGGCGCTGTACAGCGACGCCACGCGCAAGACGCTGGACGCCGGCCACGCCAAGGGCAAGCTCATCACCAAGGAAAACGCCGTCAAGGGCGCGGGCATTCCGTTCCACCCGGGCGCGGAGAAGTTCTACAAGGAAGTCGGCCTGTTGAAATAAGCGAGCCGATGCTTCTTTCACGGATAGACCACGGCGCAATCTGAAACGTCGTGCTTGAGCAGGGCCGCCACGAGCGGCCCTGCTTGCTGTATCACCTGAGACTCACGGCGATGGAAATAGACCACGAGAAGACCCAGCAGCTGGCGGAAAAGTACGATTCGGAAATCCGCTTCCGGCCGCTGGACAAGACGGCTACCTGGATCGTGTCAGGCCTGCTCGTTACCTTATCCCTGTTTCACTACTACACCGCCGGCTTCGGCCTGCTACGCGAGGCCACGCACCGCGGCGTGCACCTGGCCTTCGTGCTGAGCCTGATCTTCCTGGTGTTCGGCTTTTCCAAGTCGCACTACCAGCGCCAGCCCAAGTCCACCTGGTTTTCGCCCGGCGGCATTCCGCTGTACGACTGGATCATCGCCATCGCGCTGGCGCTGTCGGTGCTGTACATCCCCTACATTTTCGAGGACCTGGCGTTCCGCGTGGGCAATCCCTTGCCCATGGACGTGCTGATGGGGTCCATCCTGCTGATCGGTCTGCTGGAGGCCACGCGCCGTGCCATGGGCTGGCCACTGCCCATCATCGCCATCGTGTTCATGGCGTATGCCATGTTCGGGCCGTATTTCCCGGGTCTGCTCAAGCATGCCGGCAATACCTGGTCGCAGGTCGTCAACCACATGTACCTGACCAGCCAGGGCGTGTATGGCGTAGCGGTCGGCGTGGTCGCGACCTACGTCTTCCACTTCGTGCTGTTCGGCGTGCTGGCGACCCGCATCGGGTTGGGCCAGTTGTTCCTGGACGTGGCGTCGACGGTGGCGGGGCGTTATGCGGGCGGGCCGGCCAAGGTGTCGGTGTTCGGTTCGGCCATGTTCGGCATGCTGTCGGGTTCGTCGGTGGCCAACGCGGTCACGGTGGGCTCGCTGACCATCCCGGCGATGATCCGCATCGGCTATCCGCGGCACTTTGCCGCCGGCGTGGAAGCGGCCAGCAGCACGGGCGGGCAGATCACGCCGCCCATCATGGGCGCGGCGGCGTTCCTGATGATCGAGTTCCTGGGCATTCCGTACCAGCAGATCGCGATCGCGGGTATCTTCCCGGCCTTCCTGTACTTCTTCGGCATGTTCATGCAGGTGCACTTCGAGGCCAAGCGCGAAGGGCTGCGCGGCCTGACCGAAGAGGAAATGCCCAAGCTCAAGCAATCGTTCAAGATGCGCTGGCCGACGCTGATCCCGCTGGTCCTGCTGATCGGTGTGCTGGCCAGCGGCCGCACGCCGTACCTGGCGGCCTTCGCCGGCATCACCGGCTGCATTCTGGTGGGCTTGCTGAATCCGTTCCAGCGGCTGCGCTGGCGCGACCTGTACGAAGCCTTCGAGACCGGCGCCAAGTACGCGCTGGCGGTGGGCGCGGCGGCGGGCACGGTGGGCATCGTGATCGGCGTGGTGACGCTGACCGGTGTGGGCTTCAAGATTTCGTACATCGTGATCTCGGCCTCGCAGGCGCTGGCGGGCGGTGCGGCCATGATCATCCCCGACGCGCTGGCCAACATGCAAACGCTGACGCTGATCGCGGCACTCATCATGACCGGCATCGTCTGCATCCTGATGGGCTGCGGCGTGCCCACCACGGCGAATTACCTGATCATGGTGGCGGTGGCCGCCCCCACGCTGGTGCAATTGGGCGTGCAGCCCATCGCGGCGCACTTCTTCGTGTTCTATTTCGGCATCCTGGCGGACATCACGCCACCGGTGGCGCTGGCGGCGTATGCGGCGGCCGGGATGGCGGGCAGCGATCCGTTCAAGACCGGCAACACGGCCTTCAGACTGGGCATCACCAAGCTGATCGTGCCCTTCGTGTTCGTGTTCTCGCCGTCGCTGCTGATTTCGGTGCAGGGCTTCACCTGGTACGACTTCTTCGTGACCCTGTTCGGTTGCATGGTCGGCCTGGTGCTGCTGTCGGCGGCTTTCTCGCGTTACATGCTGGTGGGCATGAAGAGCTGGGAGCGCTGGCTGTGCACTATCGGCGCCTTGCTGACGATCCTGCCCGGGCTGACCAGCGGCCTGATCGGGCTGGCGATCTGCATCCCGGTGTTCATGCGCCAACTGGCGCAGCTGAAGCTGGAAAGCGCCCCCAAGGCCGCCTGACGAAACGGCCTGCACACAAAAAGGGGCGGATCTGCGAGGCCCGCCCCTTTTTGCTCCGAATCATGAATATTGGCAGCATTTAGGCGGAAAATGTGCGCGTGTTGTCGTAAGGTGACGCCATACAACATTCCACCTTCCGGCCGGTTGCCCGACCCTATAAATCAGCGTAAAGTAAAATTCATGTTTGCTGGTCTGCCGATCTCCGGGCCGACTGTGCACACAGGCACAAAACTGCGCCATATGTTCGATATCCTGGTTTATCTGTACGAGAATTACTACACGCCACAAGCCTGTCCTGCGGCCGACGTGCTCGCAAAGCGGCTTGCCGCCGCCGGTTTCGAGCACGAAGACATCGACGACGCCCTCGGCTGGCTCTACGGCCTGGCCGAAACCACCGAACGTTGCGTCGATCTCGCCCAGGCCCCCGCTACCGGCACCCGGATCTACACCGACAACGAATACCAGCAGCTCGGCACCGAATCCATCGGCTTCATCGCCTTCCTGGAATCGGCTGGCGTGCTGCCCGCGCCGCTGCGCGAAATCGTCATCGACCGGGGCCTGGCTTCGCCGGAAACGCCCGTGCCGCTGTCCAAGATCAAGATCATCGCCCTCATGGTTCTCTGGAGCCAGGAAGCCGAGATCGACAATCTGGTCCTGGAAGAGCTGCTGGACGAGGACGGCACGCGCCTGCTGCATTGACCGGCATCCGCCTCGCTTGATGCCGTTACTCCCATCCCGCGCGCAAGGCCGCGCGGGCATCCCATCGTGAATTACGTCGGCCGCTTCGCCCCCAGTCCCAGCGGCCCGCTGCATGCGGGCTCGCTGGTGGCCGCGCTGGCCAGCTGGCTGGACGCGCGCGCCCAGAACGGACGCTGGCTGCTGCGCATTGAAGACGTGGACACGCCGCGCACGGTGCCGGGCGCAGCCGAGGTCATCATGGGCCAGCTGGATGCGCTGGGCTTGGCCTGGGACGGCGACATCATGTGGCAATCGCGCCGCAACGACGCCTATCAGGCCGCCTTCGACGCCCTTACCGCGCGCGGCCTGATCTACGGCTGCGGCTGCACCCGGCGCGAAATCGCCGATTCGGCGTTGCGCGGCCAGACCGCACCCGGCGCCGATGGCGAACGCCCGTATCCCGGCACCTGCCGCCATGGCCTTCCAGAAGGCCGCGTGGCCCGCGCCTGGCGCGTGATCATGCCGGAAGGCGTAGAACATTTCGTGGACCGCTGGCTGGGGCCTCAGGAACAGGACGTGGCGCAGGCCGTGGGCGACATCGCCCTGCGGCGGGCTGACGGCCTATGGGCCTACCAGTTGGCGGTGGTGGTGGACGACGCCGCGCAAGGCGTGACCGACGTGGTGCGCGGCGCGGACCTGCTGAGTTCCACGGCGCGCCAGCGCGTGTTGGGCCGGCTGCTGGGTCTGCCGCCGGTGCGTTACCTGCACGTGCCGCTGATCCTGGACCCCGCCAGCGGCCTGAAACTGTCCAAGCAGAACGGCGCCCCACCCATCGACACCGGCGCGCCCCTGGCGGCGCTGATGGCCGCCTGGCGCGCCTTGGGCTTCGACCCCATAGACGCCACGGACCGCAGCTATTTCCTGCGGGAAGCCACCGCGCAATGGGCGCGGCGCTTCCCGCTGCCCGCCGCTACAGCGGCTTGAGGTCCTGGTCCAGCATCCGGACGAGCAAGGCCTCGCCGTTATCCGCCACGCGCAGCTCGCCGTACTTGGCGACCTGATAGCGCTCGGCCTGGCCTTCCGGGAAGAAATAGGCGTTGGTCACGATGCGCACGCTGTTGTCGCGGATGCGATAGCGCAACGGCACTTCCCCATCCGTATGCGGATGCGTATCGGGCTGGATGCGTAGCGGCTGGCCCACGCCGCGCGCGTCGGTCTGCAGCATCACATAGCCGTCCGGCTCGTAGCCCATGACGGACTCCTCGGCCTCGGGACGCTCGCCGCCCAGCCGCAGGCGCGTGACTTCCCGGCTGGCCGCGAAGTTCAGCGCCATGTAGTCGCCCTGCATCAGCGAACGCGGATCCACCGGGGCCAGTTCCAGGATGACCACCTTGCCCGAGGCCAGCAGCTTTTCACGCTGCCAGATGCCGCCGTTGGCAACCACCAGCACCAGCGCCAGTCCGCCCAGAATGGCCAGCGTGCGCCAGCGCAACGGCGCCGAGACCGGCGGCAGGGGAACGCGGCGGCTGGGCGGCAGCGTGCGCATCAGGCGCGGCACCAGCCACACCAGGGCACGCAGCACGAACAGCAGCAGGGCAGCGCCGCCCAGCCACAAGGCTTTTTGCAGCAGCGGCACGTCCAACTGGTAGTAATAGACGCCCAGGTAGGCCAGCAGGCTGATCACGCCGAACACGACCAGGCGCGACTGGTTCAAGCCGAAGCCCAGCAGCAGCCAGGCCAGCGCGAAACCCACGCCGGGACTGGGCAGCCAGAACAGCGCCAGGATCAACAGGGCTATCGGGACGCCCCAGGTGACGCCCGCTGTCAGCACGTGGCGGCGGGGCCACAGCACCGCAAAGGCAGCCGCCACGGGCAATAGCGCGCCTGCGATAACCAGCACCGCCGTATGCGGATTGAGCTGCCACATGGCGGGCAGCTGCTGGGCGGAGAGGCCGCCCGCCAGCCACACCATGCCTTGCACCGACAGCAGGAAGGCCCAGGCCAGCGGCTGCAACGCATGGGCGCGCTTGCCGCCCAGACGATGGCTGACGCTGAAAATGACGGCGGTGGCCCAGGCGCCGGTCACGGCGATGGGCAGCCACACGAAGGTGGCGCGCATGACGTCGAAGCCCAGCCAGGCGTCCAGCAGGTCTTCGCCGCCCAGGTCGGGCGACAGGCCGCGCCAGATCAAGCCCGCCCCTGCTGCGGCGATCAGCAGGCCGCTCAGGAAGCGCAGGATGACGTCGGGACCCACCGCGTAGACCGTGGCCGCCATCAGCAGCACGAATACGCAGGCGCTGGCGAAGGAGGTCGAGCTGGACAGCCCGAAGATGATCAAAATTTGCCCAGCAAAGGCCATGGCCGTGCCGCACTGGCGCCAGAACGGACCGGCATCGCTGCGCAGCACCGCCACGCCGGCGGCGCACAGCACCAGCCCGACCACCAGCGCGCCGCTTTCAGACGTGATGAAGCCCGAGAAGGCGGCGAACACCAGCAGCAGCAGCGTCGCCAGCCAGGCGCTCAGGCCCAGCAGGCACTGCACATACCAGGGCGGATCCACCTGGGGAGCCGGAGCCGCCGCCAGTTGCGCGACCGGCGCGCCGGTTTCGGCCGGGTCCACCGAATTGCCGGCCGAAGCCGCGGCCGGCTCGGCGTCCGCGGCTGCGGCCACCGCGGCCTGGGGATCGCCGGCCAGCCGGCGCAGCCAGCGCGCGGCCCAGACGGCCTCGGCCATCAGCAGCGCCGCCAGCGGCAAGGCCGCCCAGACGCCGGGCTCCAGACGCAGCAGCCATTCGCCCGCCACCCGCAGCGACACGCAGATGACGCCGGCGGCCAGCATGGCCAGGATGATCAGGTCGCGCCGGCCCTTCTGATAATAGAAGCC
The DNA here is from genome assembly GCF_017355315.1 of Achromobacter sp. SD115. Classification (NCBI taxonomy): domain Bacteria; kingdom Pseudomonadati; phylum Pseudomonadota; class Betaproteobacteria; order Burkholderiales; family Alcaligenaceae; genus Achromobacter; species Achromobacter sp. SD115. The sequence goes on from NZ_JADIJM010000006.1 coordinate 39,737, forward strand.
CAGGCCCAGAGTCACCGCGACCCAGGCGATGCCGTTATAGAGGCCCAGGCCGCGGCCCAGGAAGTCGCCAAGCATCTGGGTCAGCACCAGCACGCTGATCGCCAGGGCGGCCAGGACCCGCGGACCGACCAGGGTGCTGGCGCGCCAGCGGCGGGCAGCCAACTCCCAGCCCAGCAGCAGCAGCAGGTTCAAGCCGGCCATCATCAGGCCGGGCACGCCCGGGCCGCCGAATATCAGCATCCAGGAGAACACCCGCTCGCCCAGCCACAGGGCCATCGCCACATTCAGCACCAGCGCCCACAGCAGCCAGACGGCCTGGCTGCCGGCGGCCAGTGCCCAGGGCAGCAGCAAAAGCGCCCACCAGGCGAACAATTCCCAGGTGTCGGCGCCAGTCTGGTAAGTTTGGCCTAGTAAAGCGAGCAGCGCGCCAAGCAGGATGCCAGCCAGGGCGAGCAAGGCGCCCGGTATGGTGCGGCGCACGCCGGGACTGGCACGCAGGCGCAATCCGGCCCAGGCGGCGGCCAGCGCACAAACCGCCAGCAACCCCTGGACGCCGGCGAAGCGCTGCACTTTCGTCATGTCCTGCCAGTTGGCGGCGACCCAACAAACCGCGGCGCTTCCCAGCAGCAAAACACCTAGCCAGAGGGTGCTGCGCGCCAGAAATTGACGCCAAGCGTGTAGTTCGGATCCCGCTTGTCTTTCAGTGCCGACTTGCATCTGGCGAATCTCCGATCTTATTATCCGCGCTACTACGGCGGGACTGCCGCCACTGGATACACATGAATAAAACGCTGATTATTGCCGAGAAGCCCTCGGTGGCCCTTGATATATCACGCGCCTTGGGAGGCTTCGCGCGGGAGGGTGACTATTTTGAAAGCGAACGTTACGTCCTCGCATCGAGTATCGGGCATTTGCTCAGCTTGGTCGCGCCCAACGATCCGGTCAAGGGGAAGTGGAGCTTCACGCACCTGCCCGTGATTCCGCCCGAGTTCGAACTGGGCCCCACCGACAAGAAATCCGCCGAACGGCTTAAGCTGCTGGTCCGCCTGGCCAAGCGCAAGGACGTCGACGCCATCATCAACGCCTGTGACGCCGGGCGCGAGGGCGAACTGATCTTCCGCTACATCATTCAGTACGCGGGCGTGAAGAAGCCGATCCAGCGCCTCTGGCTGCAGTCGATGACCCAGGCCGCGATCCGCGAAGCCTTCGCCAACCTGCGCGACGACTCCCAGCTCAAGCCGCTGGAAGCCGCCGCCCGTTCGCGCGCCGAGGCCGACTGGCTGGTGGGCATCAACGGCACGCGCGCCATGACCGCCTTCAACAGCAAGGACGGCGGCTTCTTCAAGACCCCGGTCGGCCGGGTGCAGACGCCCACGCTGGCCATCGTGGCCGAGCGCGAAGAACGCATCCGCCGCTTCGTGCCGCGCGACTACTGGGAAGTGCGCGCCACCTTCGTGGCGGCCGCCGGCCTCTACGAAGGCCGCTGGATCGACCCGCAGTTCAAGAAAGACGACCGCGACCCGGAAAAGCGCGAATCGCGCCTGTGGTCGGAAGCCGCCGCGCAAAGCGTGGTTGCCGCCTGCCGCGAACAACCCGGCAACGTCACGGAAGAATCCAAGCCGTCGACCCAGATGTCGCCGGCCCTGTATGACCTGACCTCGCTGCAGCGCGAAGCCAACGGCCGCTTCGGCTTTTCGGCCAAGACCACGCTGGCGCTGGCGCAGACCCTGTACGAACGCCACAAGGCGCTGACCTACCCGCGTACCGATTCGCGCTACCTGCCCGAGGACTACATCGCCACGGTGCAGGAAACCATGCGCGCGCTGGCCAAGGGCGGTTCCAACGCCGTGGGCGGCCTGTCGCGCCACGCGGAAACCGTGGTCGGCAATCAATGGGTCAAGCCGAACCGCCGCATCTTCGACAACAAGAAGGTGTCGGACCACTTTGCCATCATCCCCACGCTGCAGATCCCGCACGACCTGAGCGAAGCCGAGGCCAAGCTGTACGACCTGGTGCTCAAGCGTTTCCTGGCGGTGTTCTTCCCCGCCGCGGAATACCGCGTCACCACTCGCATGACCGAAGTGCAGGGGCACCGCTTCCGCACCGACGGCAAGGTACTGGTCAGCCCGGGATGGCTGGCCGTCTACGGCAAGGAAGCCCAGGGCGAAGATGCCAATCTGGTGCCCGTGGCGGACGGCGAGACCGTGCGCACCGAGGACGTCGAGGCCGTGGGTCTCACCACCAAGCCGCCGGCGCGCTTCAACGAAGGCACGCTGCTGTCGGCCATGGAAGGCGCCGGCAAGCTGGTGGACGACGAGGAACTGCGCGAAGCCATGTCCGAGCGCGGCCTGGGCACCCCGGCCACGCGCGCCGCCATCATCGAAGGCCTGCTCAACGAGGTCTACTTGCGTCGCGAAGGCCGCGACCTGGTGCCCACCGCCAAGGCGCGCCAGCTGATGACGCTGCTGTCCGGCCTGGACGTGACCGAACTGACCTCGCCGGAACTCACCGGCGAATGGGAGCACAAGCTCAAGCAGATCGAGCAGGGCGGCCTGGGCCGCGAGGCCTTCATGCGCGAGATCGCGCAGATGACGCAGGTCATCGTCAAGCGCGCCAAGGAATACGAGCGCGACACGGTGCCGGGCGACTACGCCACGCTGCAGACGCCGTGCCCCAAGTGCGGCGCCGTGGTGAAGGAAAACTATCGCCGCTTTGCCTGCACCGCCTGCGACTTCTCCATCGGCAAGCACCCGGGCGGCCGCACCTTCGAGCTGCCGGAAGTCGAAGAACTGCTGGCCAAGCGCGAGATCGGCCCGCTGCAAGGCTTCATCAGCAAGATGGGCCGGCCGTTCGCCGCCATCCTGCGCATCAGCGATGAATTCAAGCTGGAGTTCGACTTCGGCCAGAGCGACGAAGACGACAACGAGGCCGTGGACTTCTCCGGCCACACGCCGGTGGGTTCGTGCCCCAAGTGCCAGTCGCGCGTGTTCGAGCATGGTATGAGCTACGTCTGCGAGAAATCCGTCGGCCCTGAAAAGAGCTGCGATTTCCGTTCCGGCAAGGTCATCCTGCAGCAGGAAATCTCGCGCGAGCAGATGGAAAAGCTGCTGACCAACGGCCGCACTGACCTGCTCGACGGCTTCGTCTCCAGCCGCACCAACCGCAAGTTCAAGGCCTTCCTCGTCCGCCAGCCGGACGGCAAGATCGGCTTCGAGTTCGAGCCGCGTCCGGAAAAACCGGGCCGCGCGCCGGCCAAGACGGCTGCCAAAACCGCGACCAAGACCGCTGCGAAAAAGGCGCCGGCCAAGAAGGCCGCGGTGAAGAAGACCGCAACCAAGACGGCCACGAAGACGGCCGTCAAGAAAGCGGTGAAGAAGGCTGCGCCGAAAAAGACCGCCGCGTAAAACGGGCGCGGCGCTTGGCGCGCCGCCACCCGACCATCGCGCACAACGCCCGGGCAACCGGGCGTTTTCCATTGTTGGACGCCAGTTGCTGGGGTATTGTCTACGCCAAACAGCAGCAACCAGACCAAACCCGAGGAAGACATGAGCAACAGCCCCGACTTCACCACCCGCCGCCGTGTGCTGGCCGCCGCAGGCGCGCTGGCCGGCATCAGCCTGGTCAACGGCCGCGTCGCGTTCGCGCAACCCAAGCTGGGCCGCGTCGTCTACGGCCAGGGCAGCATCGACCCGTTCTTTGCCGCGGGTTATGTCGCGCTGAAGAAAGGCTACTTCGGCGAGGGCGGACTGGAAGTCGAATACCTGAACTCGCAGAGCGGTCCTCGCACCAACCAGCTGCTGGCCGCTGGCCAGATCGTGTTCGGCGCCACCGCCGCCACCGCCGCCCCCGCGCTGACGCTGGCCGGCAAGCCCGCCACGCTGGTGTTCGGCTTTGACCGCAAGCTCACCTACGCCAACGTCATCGTGCGCCGCGAAGACTTCGAAAGCGGCAAGATCAAATCGTTGAAGGACCTGGTCGGCAAGCGCGTGGGCGCGACCCAGCCGCAGTCCAGCACCTGGCTGATGGCGCTGTACCTGATGCAGAAGGCCGGCGTCGCCGACAAGGTGGACATCCGCCCGCTGGGTGACCTGGCGACCATGCTGGGCGCGCTCAAGACCGGCTCCGTGTCCGCCAGCATGGCCACCATGTCCATGATGGAACAGGCCCAGCAGGAAGGCTGGGGCGTGCCCATCTTCGACGCCACCACTGAAAGCTCGTGGAACGAATTCATGGGCGGCGACGTGCCGGGTATCGCGGCCCTGACCTTGCAGGACACCATCCAGAAGCGCCCCGAAGTGGTGCAGGCCTTCGTGTCCGGCCTGGTCCGCGCGCAGGACTTCATCAGCGCCAACAGCGCCGCGGCCGTCACCGACGCCATCTACGACGACTATCTGAACGCCTTCCCGCGCGCCGCCATCGAGAAGACGCTGGGCGTCTACAAGGAAACGGTGTTCCTGAAGGACAACATCATCACCCAGGACGCCTATGACCGCATGACGGCCATCATGGGCGACGGCCGGCAGTTCTCCAACGACGAGATCAAGACCGTGCCCTACGACCGTTGCGTGAACATGAGCTTCGTGCGCCGCGCCCGGGGCCTCTGATGATCACGCTGGACAAGGTGGGCAAGGCCTACCAGACGCGCCAGGCCACCACGCATGCGGTGGGCGAGGTCAGCCTGACGATCCCGGAGGGCGAATTCGTCTCCATCGTCGGCCCTTCGGGTTGCGGCAAGAGCACGCTGCTGAACATGATCGCGGGCTTTCTGCGCCCGACCACCGGCACCATCCGCGTGGACGGCCGCGTGGTCGACGGGCAGGTGCCGCCGGCGCTGGGCTACATCTTCCAGAAGGACACGCTGCTGCCCTGGTTCAGCGTGCGGAAGAACGTCGCGCTGGGCCTGAAGTTCCAGGGCGTGTCCGCCGACAAGATCGAGCGCCGCGTGGCCGAACTGCTGGAAATGGGCCACCTGAGCCAGTTCGCCGATGCCTTTCCGCACCAGCTGTCGGGCGGCATGCGGCGGCGCGTAGCGCTGCTGATGAGCCTGGCGGTCGAGCCGCGCATCCTGCTGCTGGACGAGCCCTTCGGCGCGCTGGACACCCACACCAAGACCCACCTGCACCGCGAACTGATCGAGATCTGGCGCAAGCTGGGCCAGACCATCGTCATGGTCACGCACGACCTGGACGAGGCCATCCTGCTGTCCGACCGCGTGGTGGTGCTGTCCGGTCCGCCCAGCCGCGTGCTGCTGGACGAGCGCATCGAGATCCCGCATCCGCGCGATGTCTTCACGCTGCGCGAAACGCCGCAGTTCGTGACCCACGTGCAAAGCCTATGGAGCGTGCTGGGACAGCAGTTCCGCGTCGCCGCTTGAACCAATACGCGTCATGACCACGACTGATTCCGCCGATTCCCTGCAGGACCAGCTGCGGCTGGACCGCCGCGCCAGCATCGCGCGCCGGCTGCGCATCACGCTGTGGCAAGTGCTGATTCTTGCCATCATCCTGGGCTCCTGGGAGATACTCACGCGCATCCCCTGGTTCACCCAGAACACGCTGTTCGATCCCTTCTTCATCAGCCAGCCTTCGCGCGTGGCCGTGCGATTGTGGGAGTGGCTGCAGCCCGGCCCGCGCTCGGTCTGGCCACACCTGTGGCTGACGCTGCAAGCGACCATGGTGGGGCTGCTGGTGGGTGTGGGCAGCGGCTTCGTGGTGGGCATGACGCTCAGCCGCAGCCGCTTCCTGGCCGATGTGTTCAATCCTTTCATCGTGGCCTTCAACTCGATGCCGCGCATCGCCTTCGTGCCGCTCATCACCATGTTCTTCGGACTGGGCCTGGCCTCCAAGGTGGTGACGTCCTGGTTCGTGGTGTTCTTCCTGGTGTTCTTCAACACCTACAAGGGCGGGCGCAGCGTGGAGCGCGAACTGGTGGACTTCTGCCGCACGCTGGGCGGTTCGCCGCGCCAGATCCTGTGGCGGGTGCGCATCCCGACCGCGGCCGCGTGGACCTTCGCGGCCTTGCCCAATGCCATCAGCTTCGCGCTGATCGGCGTGGTGCTGGCGGAGTTCGTCGGTTCCACCACGGGCATGGGCTATCTGATGATCACCGCGCTGGCGACGCTGAACGCCACCGACATGTTCGCGGCGGTGACGCTGCTGTCCATCGTCGGCATCGCGCTGGTTTATTGTGTGACCTGGCTGGAACGGCGGCTGCTGCACTGGGCGCCGGAATTCCGGGAATAGGTAGATCCGCGCTGCCCTGATTGAGACGAAGCACTTTGGACGACTGACATGAATACGCTGCCGTATTTGCGCAACTTCGACCTGACGGGACAGGTCGCCCTGGTCACAGGTTCTGCCCGCGGGCTGGGCTTCTGTATCGCCCGAGCATTGGCCGGCTGCGGCGCGCGCGTGCTGATCAACGGCCGCAACGCCGAGGCCGTCGCGGCCGCGGCGGGTGAACTGTCTGCCGCCAGCCTGGACGCGCATCCGCTGCCGTTCGACATCAGCGACGACGCCGCCATGGAACGCGCTTTCCTGGACATAGACCGCGACCATCGCCGCCTGGACATCCTGGTGAACAACGTCGGTGCGCGCAACCGCAAGACCCTGCGCGACACCAGCCCGGCCGAGATCCGCGAGCTGATCGACACCGACATGGTCGCCGGCATGCTGCTGGCCAAGTTCGCCGCCGAGCGCATGGTGCGCCAGGGCAGCGGCCGCCTGATCGCGATCACCTCGGTGGTGGGGGAACTGGCGCGCGCGGGCGATGCGGTCTATCCCGCGGCCAAGCAGGGCCTGACGGGCATGGTGCGCGCGTTGGCGGCGGAATTCGGCGGCTACGGCATCACCAGCAACGCCATCGCGCCGGGCACCTTCGCGACCGAAACCAATGCGGAGATGGTGGCTGACCCGGCGGTCGGTCCGCGGATCGCCGAACGCAATCCCATGGGGCGCTGGGGTGAGCCGGAGGAAATCGCGGGCGCCGCCGTGTTCCTGGCGTCGCCCGCGGCGTCATACGTGAACGGGCACGTGCTGGTGGTGGACGGCGGCTTGTCGATCCAGTTTTGAAGCGAACTAATGGGCTGCTCCAGCAGCCCATCGGCAATCAGGTCGTCTCGTCCTGATACCAGACGCCTTCCGCCAGCATCATCTTCTGATGCCCATGCCCGGCGGGCATCATCGGGAAGCAGTTCTCCTGCGCCGTCACCGCCACGTCCAGGAAATAGGGGCCGTCATGCGCCAGGCACTCGGCCAGCGCGGCGTCCAGCTGTGCCGGGTCATCGACCCGGGCCGCACCCCAGCCGAAGGCGCGCGCCAGCGCCACGAAATCGGGCAGCGAGGCGTTATAGCTGTGGCTATAGCGTCCGCCATGGATCAGCTCCTGCCATTGCCGCACCATGCCCATATAGCCGTTGTTGCACAGCACGACCTTGACGGGGGTCTGGTGCTGCATGGCGGTGGACAGTTCCTGGATGTTCATCAGCACCGAGGCGTCGCCGCTGACGCAGACCACGGTCTTGTCCGGGTGGGCGACCTGCGCACCAATGGCGGCGGGTACGCCGTAGCCCATGGTGCCGGCGCCGCCGGAGGTCAGCCAACGGTTGGGCTTGTCAAAACGCAGGTATTGCGCGGCCCACATCTGGTGCTGGCCCACGTCGGTGGACACGATGGCGTCGCGGTCCGCCAGCGCGGCGTTCAGGCGCGACATCAGGTGCTGCGGCAAGATCGCGTCGGCCGCCGGGGTATAGCCCAGGCAGTCCTGGGCGCGCCAGGCGGCGATGCGCTTGTACCAGGGCGCCAGCCGCGCCGCGTCCATGGGCTCGTCGCCAAGTTCGGCGCGCAGGGCGCGCACCAGCGGCAGGCAATCGCCCACCAGCGCCACGTCCACGCGCACCACCTTGTTGATGGAGGCGGGGTCGATGTCGATATGGATCTTGCGCGCATGCGGGCAGAACTCCGACAGCTTGCCGGTGATACGGTCGTCGAAACGGGCGCCGATGCAGACCACCAGGTCGGCGTTGTGCATGGCCAGATTGGCCTCGACCGTGCCGTGCATGCCCAGCATGCCGACGAACTGCGGGTCGGACGCGGGGAACGCGCCCAGGCCCATCAGGGTCAGGGTGCAGGGCGCGCCGGTGTGGCGCACCAGATCGGTGTAAGCCTCGCAGGCCTCGGGGCCGGCGTTCACCAGCCCGCCGCCGCCGTAGAAGATGGGACGCTTGGCCTGGGCGATCAGCGCGGCGGCGCGGCGCACGGCCGACTGCGGCAGCTTGGGCGCCAGCTTGCCCGCTTGGCGGCGCGCGCGCAGCGCGGCCAGCCGCTGTTGCGAGGGCTCGGCATCGTCGTCCGCGTCGCGCGGCACGGCCAACTGCACGTCCTTGGGGAAATCCAGCAACACCGGGCCGGGCCGGCCCTGGCGGGTCAGTTCGAAGGCGCGGGCCACTACGGCACCCACGTCGTCCACCGAGCGGACCTGGGTGTTCCACTTGGTCACCGAACGCGAGATGCCGATGGCATCGCATTCCTGGAAGGCATCGGTACCGATGGCGGCCGTCGCGACCTGGCCGCTGATACAGAGCACCGGGATCGAATCGCACATGGCGTCCAGCAAGCCGGAAGTGGTGTTGGCCATGCCGGGGCCGGACGTGACGAAGACCACGCCCGTGCGGCCGGTGCTGCGGGCATAGCCCTCGGCGGCATGCACGGCGGCCTGTTCGTGGCGCACCAGCACGTGACGCAGGCGCGGCTCGGCGTAGAGCGCGTCGTACAGCGGCAGCACCGCGCCCCCGGGATAGCCGAAGACGGTATCCACGCCGTGGGCGATCAGCGTATCGAGCAGAATTTTCGCCCCGTTGTGAGCGGGGCGTTCAGTGGCGGCAAGCGCGGTGGCGGCGGTGGGGTGCAGGCGATCGTTCATGCTATCCATCTTATTCGTAGATCGGAAGAATATTTATCTTCTTTTCCACGAATAACGGCTGGACGGAGTAAATTTATCTTTGATTTGAAGGAATCAAAGAAAATGAACCTGGACAAGTTTGATCTCGCCATTTTGAAGGTGCTGCAGGACAACGCGCGCGCCAGCCTGAACGACATCGGCGCGGCCGTGGGCCTGTCGTCCACGCCGTGCTGGAACCGCATCAAGCGCATGGAAAGCGCCGGGGTGATCCGCGGCTATACCGTGGACATCGACCCAGCCAGCCTGGGCTTCATGGACACGGTGATTGTCCACGTCACGCTGGAGAGCCACAGCGAGGAAACGCTGTACGAGTTCGGCCGGGCGCTGGCGCAGATTCCCGAGGTCCTGGAAGCCTTCCTGGTCTCGGGCGACTACGACTATTACATCCGCATCGCCGTGCGCGACACCCGCGACTACGAGCGGCTGCTGCGTGAACAGCTCTACCGCATCCCGGGCATCCGGCACAGCAAATCCTGCTTCGTGCTGCGCCGGTTGAAGGAAACCAAGCTGCCGTTGACCGGGTTGGCGGAATAGGCGCGCCTCAGCGCAACACGAAGTCCACCGGCACGGCGGGCTCGGGCAGGGGCCGCACGCCCAGGCCTTCCAAGAGGTCGATCTCGATCACGCGGGCCAGCGCCGACAGCGGCAGGTCGTTCTCATCCGAGCCGAACGGGTCTTCCAGTTCGTCGCCCACCGCGTCCAGGCCGAAGAAGGTATAGGCCACGATGGTGACGGCCGCCGGCATCATGTATTCCAGCGTGCCCACCAGGCCGAAAGGCAGCAACAGGCAGAACAGCCAGGCCGTGCGATGCAGCAGCAGCGAATAGGCGAAGGGCGAGGGTGTGAACTTGATGCGCTCGCAGGCCGCCTGGATGGCGGCGCAGGCGGCCACGCGCTGGGTCAGCGCCTGGTACAGGATGTCGCTCAGTTCGCCGCGCCGCAGGCAGGCCGCCAGGTCGCGGTTGATGGCCATGAGCAGCGCATCGGGCACGTTACGGCAGCCAGCCAGAATCTCGGCCTCGTCCTGCTGCACCCAGGGGCGCGCAGCAGCAGCCATGTCTTCCTGGCGCAGCCGCGCCGCCAGCGCGTAGCCGAAGCCGATGCAACGGCGCACGATGCGTTCCTGCACCGGGTTGGCGGTGCTGGCTGCCAACAGCACCGCGCTTTCGCGCGCCAGGCTGCGCGCCTGCACGATCAGTTCGCCCCATTGCTTGCGCGCTTCCCACCAGCGGTCGTAGCAGACGTTGTTGCGAAAGCCCATGAACACGGACAGGGCCAGGCCGAACAGCGAAAACGGCACCGCCGACAGGTGGGCGGGCGAGAACCACTCCTGGTGGTACATCCACACCACCAGGCAGGACAGCGCCGTGATGACCAGGATGCGGCTGAGGATCCGGGGAATGATGGAGCCGCGCAAGACAAAGAACAAAGCCAGCGCGGAAGGACGCGGACGGACGATCATGGTGCTAACCAGGAGGAACAAGGCGGCGCACACTATACGCCCATCAAGCTGTCAAATACGCGCCGATATAATTCTGTTTCGTCTCACCGCCACTTCCACTGATCAATGACCAACGAAGACACTCCGATCAAGCCCTGGTATGCCGTCCGCCGCTCCAAGCTGCACGGCAACGGCGTCTTCGCCGCGCGCAAGATTCCCGCAGGCACGCGCATCGTCGAGTACGGCGGCGAACGCATCAGCGCCAAGGAAGCCGACCGCCGCCATCCGACCAATCCGGACGATCCCTTCCACACTTTCTTCTTCGCGCTCAGCTCCGGCCGCGTGATCGACGGCGGCGACAACGGCAACGACGCCCGCTGGATCAACCATTCCTGCGAACCGAACTGCGAGGCGCAGGAAGGCAAGCACGGCAAGCGCGTCTACATCGTCGCGCTGCAGGACATCCCGCGCGGCACCGAGCTGTCGTACGACTATGGCCTGGTGCTGGACGGCCGCATCACCAAGAAGTTGAAGGAAGGCTACCGCTGCCTCTGCGGCACGCCGCCGTGCCGTGGCACGATGCTGGCGCTGCCGGCCAAAAAGAAGAAGAAGGAAGCGGCTGACCAGCCCGAGACCGTCGAAGCAGCCTCCTGATCCTGGCGGGGTCGGACCCCGCCTTACCCCGAAGACCCCAGGCGCAGCCGGCGTATTCCGGCCCCGCCCGCGGACAGGCGTACAATCCCCCAGGTCGTTAACACGACATGCAGTACGTCTTCAGGGCGGGGTGTAATTCCCCACCGGCGGTATGCCATGCAATGTGGCGAGCCCGCGAGCGCCCGGCGTCCTTCACGGATACCGGGGTCAGCAGATCTGGTGAGATGCCAGGGCCGACGGTCATAGTCCGGATGAGAGAAGATGTGCCGGCACAACGGTAGCACCGGGCGCACCCGCGCCTGGACTGCCGTATTGCGTTCGGCTGTCGAGTAGCCCTGAAACGTTTTTCGCCCCTTTTAACTTGCGAGAGCGTTTCAAATGTCCAACGTTACCCTTACCCCGCAGTCCCCCATCCCCAGCCTGGCTTCGCAGCCCTTCGCCGCGCGTTTGCAGCGCGCCCTGCATCATCTGCGCCTGGGCCGTCCGGTCATCCTCATGGATGATTTCGATCGCGAGAACGAGGCCGACCTGATCGTGGCCGCCGACAAGCTGACGGTACCTGTCATGGCCCAACTGATCCGCGACGGCAGCGGCATCGTCTGCCTGTGCCTGCCCGGCGAAACCCTGGACCGGCTGGAGCTTCCGCCCATGGTCCAGCGCAACCAGAGCCGCTTTGCCACCGCCTTCACGGTTTCCATCGAAGCGCGCGAAGGCGTCAGCACCGGCGTGTCGGCCGTGGATCGCGTCACCACCATCCGCGCCGCCATTTCGCCGTCGGCGCAGAGCGAGGACATCGTCAGCCCGGGCCACGTGTTCCCGCTGCGCGCCCAGCCGGGCGGCGTGCTGACCCGCCGCGGCCACACTGAAGGCTCGGTGGACCTGGCGGTGCTGGCCGGCCTGCGTCCGGCCGGCGTGCTGTGCGAACTGATGAATGCCGACGGCACCATGATGCGCGGCGCCGCCCTGGAACGCTACGCCGCACAGCACGGGTTGGTGGCACTGACCATCGCGGAACTGGCCGACCATCTGCAACAGCTGAAGGACGGCCAGGCCGAAGCGATCGACGATGAAGTGCTGGAGATGGCCGCGACGGTCTGATCCTTGCGCAGGCGGCGCCGGGTCCGGCGCCGCCATTTTTTTACCTCCGCGTCCTGAGCGCCATGGCGACGACCATCGCCGCCAGCGCGCAAGCGCCACCCATCGCATACACCGCGCCGTAGCCTTGCTCGCCGGCCAGCCAGCCGGCTGCCGGACTGCTCAGCCCCAAGGCCACGTCCAGGAAGGCCACATACGCCCCCATGGCCGCGCCCCGGCTTGCCGCGGGCACGCGGCGCACGGCTTCGACGCCGAAGGCAGGGAATGCCAGCGAGTAGCCCGCACCCGTCAGCAGCGCGCCGGCAAAGGCCCAGGCCGGTGTGGTTCCGGTCCAGATCAGCCATTGCCCTGCGGCTTCAATCAGCACGCACACGAGCGCCACACGCGCACCGCCCAGCTTGTCCGGCAGGCCGGCAAAGAACACGCGGGCCAGAATGAAGCCCACGCCGAACGCCGTGAACATCCACGCCGCGCCGTCCCAACCCCTTTGCGAGAACAACAGGCTCACAAACGCGGTGATCACGCCGAAGCCGACGCTGGCCAGCGCCAGGCCCACGCCGGGCAGCAGCACCAGACCCAGCACTTTGTAGAAAGGCGTGCGCACGCCGCCTGCCGCGCGCACCCCGCGCAACGGCAACACCAACGCCAGGGCCGCCAACGGAATCAGCGCCGTGGCCCAGGCGATGCCCGCAAAGCCCGTAACGCCGTAGAGCCGCATGCCGGCGGGCGCGCCCAGCGCATAGGCGGCGTAGATCGCCACGCCGACCCAGGCCATCACGCGGCCCGCGTTCTGCGGCCCCACGCGGCCCACGCCCCAGCTCAGGGCGCCAGTGACGATGAGGCTTTCGGCGCAGCCCATCAACGCGCGTCCGGCCAAGAGCGCGGCCAGCGCCGCCTGCGGCCTCGCCGACAGGTCGTCGGCCAACAGATAGAACAAGCCCGCGATGGAGCCCAGCACGAAGCCGCCCACCACGGCGCGCTTGGCGCCGCGACGATCGGCCAGCGAACCCGCATAGGCGCGCGACAGCAAGGCGGCGGCGAACTGCAGGCCCGCCACCACGCCAACGACCAGCGCCCCCAGCGCCAGCGTTCCATCCACATACAGAGGCAGCACCGGCATGGGCAGGCCGATCATGAAGAACCCGACGAACACCGCCAGCGCCAGCGGCAGCACTTGCGCAAAGACGGAGCGCACGGGCCCCTGGGCCGCGGGCATGGCCCCGGCCGTCGATGAATGCGACATTGAATTTCCTTAAGTGAGAGATGCGCAATCCGGAACCAGTTTGAAAACCGTCGATGGCATAATCGCCGGGTGCGGGCGATGAACCGGATTGCCTGCCGGAAATTTTATGAGCCATTGCTCATATTCGATACTCGCCTTTCACAGTACCCATGACCGCCATCCCACAGCCCCGGAAATCGCCGCGCCAGCTCAGATCCCAGCACACCGTAGAGACGATTCTGCAAGCCACGGCTCGCGTTCTGGCCACCCACGGCTACGCGGGCACCAACACCAACCTGATTGCGGAAACGGCCGGCGTCAGCGTCGGTTCGCTATACCAGTACTTCCCCAACAAGAACGCCTTGATCGCGGCGCTGCATAACCGCCACGACAACCAGATGCTGGACGTGATCGACGGGGTCCTGGACAGCAATCCCGCGGCCACGCTGCGCGAGCGCGTCGCGGCCATCGTCGAAGCGATGCTGCATGCCCACATGCTGGAGCCAGCGCTGCATCGCGTGTTGGAAAGGGAGTTCCCGCTGTTCGACCAGCCGCATGAGCACAGCCGCGCGGACCAGGATATCCACCGGCGCATGCGCCATCTGCTGGAACTACATCGCGCCGAAATCGCGCAGCAGGACCGCGACCTGGCGACCTATGTGGTGTTGCGCATCATGGAGTCGCTGGTGCACGCCGCGGCGCTGGAGCCGCCTGCGGGGTTCTCGACGCAGCAGCTGGAACAGGCGGTGGTCGACGCGGTGATGGGATACCTGGGTGCACCGACGATGGTCCCCCGCCCGACGCCGCGGAAGACCGCAAAATCCGTGCGCCGCTAACCGCGCATTTCGGGCCGGCGGCGATTGGCCCAGGCTGATGGCGGCATGCGGCCGATGCCGGACAGCTAGCGGCCCGGAGCCCGGGCCATCTCGGCCAGACAATCGGCGGCGCTGCCGGTAACGATGCGGGCGCTGCACGCCAGCATCAGGTTCAGGTTCAGGCCAAAGTCTTCCACGGTGTAGCCCTCCGCATCGACCATGCGCGACATGCCGTCATCGGCCGCGGCGCCCACCGCCACCTGATCGATCAGCGAACCCGCCTGGCCGGTGTAGCCCCATACCGGCTTGCCGCAAGCGATGGCGTAGCCGACTTCGAAGGCCGTGCCGGAATCGGGTTCGGCGCCGCGAAACGGATTCAGGTTCGCCATCACCATGTCCGCGCGCCGGATCAGCGCGATGTTCTCACGGTAGATCCATTGCGCCAGCGCCTGGCCCGACAGGTCCCGCGGCGCCTCGTTGTCCAGCGGGAACAGGCCGTCGAACCCGTATGTGGCGCACAGCGCCTGCAAGCGTTTGCCGTGCGCCGCCGCATCGGGCAGGAACACGTCGAAACCCGCCAGATATACGCTGCGCATGATGATTACTCCGGATCGGAAACGTTGAAGGCTTCGCCGGTGGCAAAGAAGGAGCCGCCGGCCACGTAATGCACCGAGCGGCGCTGGTCGTCGGGGAAATGCCAGCGGTTGCCGGAAAACGCTTCCGGCTCGGCCCATGCGGCCACGACCTCGCCGATGAAGAGGTCGTAGGCCTGCTGGTTGTGCGGCTCGGGCACGACTCGGCATTCGAGCCAGCCCAGGCAGCCGCTGATGAGCGGCGCGCCAATCTTGCTGGCGGGAAAGGTCGTCAGGCCGCTGGCCTGGAATTTGTCTTCGTCGCGCCCGGTATCGGTACCCACCCGCAGCGTGGCGCGGGCTTGCGCGCGCGACGGGATGCATAGCGCGAACTCGCCCGACGCTTCGATCAGGCCGCGCGTGTAGGTGTTCTTGTCCACCACCACCAGCATCTTGGGCGGGCTGAAATCCAGGGGCATGGCCCAGGCGGCCGCCATGACGTTGCGCGCATCGCCGTGGGCGCTGGTCACCAGCACCGTGGGGCCGTGATTCAGCAGCAGGTAGGCGCGGGACAGGTCTACGGGTTCGATGGGGGACATGCGGCGCTTCCTAGAACATGCCGTTCTTGTTGGCGGGGTTCTCGGGGATTTCCTGGCTCACGTCCCAGTGTTCCACGATCTTGCCGTCTTCCACACGGAAGATGTCCATCACGGCCTGGCCGCGGTCTTCCGGCGAATCGCGCCACAGGTTGTGGATAAGCACCAGGTCGCCTTCGGCGATCACGCGCTTGATCTCGACGATGGACTGCGGATGCTGCTCGAAATAGGCGGGAAAGAAATCCACCAGGGGACCGACGCCATCCTGCATGTAGGGGTTGTGCTGGATGTAGTCCGGGCTGACGTACCGGCGCACCGCCTCGTCGATGTCGCGGTCCTGGAACATCATGCGGAAGAACGCCACCACCAGGTCCTTGTTGGACTGGGGCGCGGCTGCGGCGGCGGGCACCGCCGCCAGACAGGATGCGGCAACCAGCATGCAGAGGGCCAACGATTTCAACTTCATACGCATACAGGGCAAACTCAGGGGTTGGAACGCCGGCTGGCGGTGCGCCAGTTTACAAACAAAAACATCGGTTCCGGTCTGTGTCCGGAATGAAAAAGGGGCCTCTCGTCGAGGCCCCTTCAGTCCGTCGACAGTCGGAATCAATAGCCCACGGTGTAGCGGCGGCGCGAATGCTTGGGCGCTTCGAGCTCGTCGACCAGCGCGATGGCGTAGTCTTCCATCGAGATCCAGCTCTTGCCTTCGTCATCGGCCAGCAGCGTATCGTCGCCCAGCCGGAACTTGCCGGTGCGCTCGCCCGGCTCAAACAGCGCCGAGGGCGACAGGAAGGTCCAGTTCAGCACCTTTTCATGGCGCAGCGTGTCCAGGAACACCACGCCGGCGCGCGCCTCAGGCTTGTAGGCGTCGGGGAATTCGGGGGTGTCGATCAGCATCTTGCCGGGCGCAACCAGCAGGCTGCCCGCGCCCCCGACCACCAGCAGGCGCGGCACGCCCGCGTCCTTCACGGCACTCAGGAGCGGCTTGGCGTCCGACGACACGAAGCGCGATGCGCTGATCACGGCGTCATGGCCGGTCAGCAACGAGGTCAGCGCTTCCGGATCAGTGGCGTCGCCCTGCTTGATGGTCAGGCCGAGCTGCGGGTTCACGTCGGACAGGTTGCGGGCGATGCCCGTGACCTGGTGGCCACGCTTGAGCAATTCGTCAGCCACGCGCGAACCCACGCGGCCGGTAATTCCGATCAATGCAACTTTCATGGTCTTGCTCCTTGGGGTAGGGGAGCCAGGGCCGCCGCAACTTGCGGCGCTACGCGCTTTGGCTCAGGCAAAGCCATACTATTCGTTCAAATTCGATCAAAAAACCCGTAAAACCGGATGAGTTTTTTGCATTTTTTGCACCAATAACCAGGAAACCCGGTTGGAACGGGCCGACGGCCCCACCCGTCGGACTCCCGGAACCCGCCCTGCCAGTGTGCTCCCGGCGGCCCCGCTTGAACAGGGGCCGCCCCAGGGGCAGAAGCGCTCAGCCAGCGGCGGCGCGCTGCGCCTGGTAGACCTGCAGATGCGCGTAAGCCGTGCGCAGGTAGGTCGCGTCCACGCCCAGGGTGCGGGCGCGCCGCACCATGTCACCGACGATATGATCCGCCTCGACCGGCAGGCCTTGGCTCAGGTCGCGGAACATCGACGCGGTAACGGGCTGGGTACGGTCCGTAATCAGCTTGCGCGCCGACGCGTCGGCCTCCGGCCGCACCGCGTGGCCCGAGGCGGCGGCAACGGCTTGCGATTCTTGCAGCAGCCCGCTCATGATGTCGATGCCGTCGTCGGTAGAGGCAATCTGCCCGACCGAGCCGCGCATCAGGCAGGTAGCGGCGGCCAGCGTCGTCAGGAACACGTATTTTTCCCAGATGTCCTGGTAGATGTCGGTGCTCAGGCGACTGACGTACTCGCCGCCGGCCAGGGCCTGTTCCAGCGCGACGCAGCGGTCGCTGCGGGCAGGGCCGGCACGTTCGCCGAAGACGATGTTGGCGTACTTGCCCAGATGAATCACTTCGCCCTCGGGACCCAAGGTGGCGTTGATCTGGCACAGCCCGCCCAGCACCCGGTGCGGCTCGAACTCGCGGTCCAGCACGTCGTACTGCAGCACGCCGTTCATGATGGGCAGCACCGCGGTATCGGGTCCGACCGCGGGGCGGATGGCCTCGATGGCGCTGGCCAGGTCATAGGCCTTGCAGCTCAGCACCACCACGTCGTAACTGCCTTGCAGGGTTTGCTGCGTGACCAGTTGCGGCTGCAGCGTGGCGTCGCCCAGCGGGCTCTTGATGCGCAGGCCCTGTTCGCGGATCCGTGCGGCGCGCGGTTCGCGCACCAGGAAGGTCACGTCCGCGCCCGCCTGGGCTGCCCGTCCGCCGAAGTAACCGCCGGTGCCGCCGGCGCCCAAGAACAAAATCCGCATGCCTGTCTCTCCTGTAGGCTGCCCGCCGTCTGCGCGGGCTCATGGCGGAATTATGCGCCTTGCGGGGGTAGCGGGTGCTCGTGCTCCTGCCAAGCCTGATATCCGCCGCGCAAGGCCCAGGTCTTGGGATAGCCGGCGGCGCGCAACCTCGACGCCAACAGCGCGGCCGAGACTTCGTTGGGGCAGGCGCAGTACACGACGATGTCGGATTCCAGCGCCCCGGCGTCCAGCCGGGGCAAGGGCGCCTTCAGGTCCACGGCGATCGCGCCGGGGATGCGCTGCTCTTCGCGCAGCGCTTCGGGACGCACATCGAAAACCAGCGCATTGCGGCCGGCTTGGCGCCACTGCATCAACTCGTCCACCGACAGGCGCGGAATCACGCGCAAGCTGCGCAGCAGGATGCGGCGCCGCAGGAAGCGCGCCAGGATGTACAGCGCCAGCACCGACGCCAGCACGCCCAGTCCCATGGCGCCATAGGTGCCCAGGATTTCCAGGAAGTCGTTCACCACGTTGTGGAACAGGCCGCCCAGCAGCAGGGCCGACCCCGACCAGATCAGCGAACCCACCAGGTCATACCCCAGGAAGCGGCGATAGGGCGTGCCCGTCAGGCCCGCCATGACGGTGGACAGCGCGCCCGCGCCCGGCAGGAACTTGCACACCAGCAGCGCACGCACGCCGATGCGCAGGTACAGGCGCTGCGTCTGCCGGATGCAGGAATCCTGCGACAGCGACATCTTGCAGATCACGCCCAAGAGGCGCGAACCATAGCGCTGCCCGGCCGCGTACCAGAGGCTGTCAGCCAGCAGGCAAGCGACCGTAGCCGCCATCCAGGGCACGAGCCAGCCCCCCGCACCGCCCAGCGCGCCGGCGGCGATCAGCATGGGATAGGCGGGCACCGGCAGGCCGGCCTGCTCGACCAGCACGTTGGCGAACACGAGCCACCCGCCGTACTGTTCCAGCAGCAGTTGTATATCTTGCATGGGGTCTTCCAGCTTGCCGCGCACGCGCGCGGTTCATGCAGGTGATTTTAGGCTCGTGAAACCCGGATCGGCACGCCTGCAACTGCAACGGCCCGTTCCATGCCTCGAATTTCATCGAGCCTGGGCTGCGGCATTCAAATCGCCGCGCATTCAGCCCATCTCGCTGGCAGGGAGTCGTGATGGACGAGCCAGCGGTTGATGCCCGGATCGATCCAGTCCAGGACCTCCTGGATATCGTCGTGAATATCCTTCACCGAAGGCGCTACCCACAGCAACGGTTCATGGTGCATGACTCGGTTTCGCAAGTCGCGAATGCGGTTCAGGGACGAACTGATCGGGCCGCGCTGACGCTTGGCTTTGGGACAGGTGGGAAAGGCCAGGAGGAGACGCCCCCATAACGTGCGCCCATGTTGGGCATTGAACAGCCGCGTCCAAGATCCAAAAGTCAACTCGGCAACAATCTTATCGGTGGTGACGCGTTCCCGGCGTCGTTGAATCTTGCCCCCTGCGTCGCCCACCGCCCTTTGCAACCACTCGAACTCAGGGGAGGGCAAACCATTCCACCTGTCGACGCTTCCCATCGACCTGCTCAAACTTCGATGGATGGCGTTTCGAAGGACTATTTCCATCGTCTGCAAGGCAGGCATCAGCGCCTGCGCCAACAGGACATTGTGATCGTAGGCAACGGCCGCCCGTAACACGTCTCCGCCATAGCTGTTCAGGTAACGCCCCATTCGAGGGGCGGAGAACGCCGTTTCACGCAGTTTCCATTCCATTGGTCCTATTTCTCCTTCCAAGAAGGGCACTCCTGCACGCACCGCCGAAAACTTGGTTGAAAGCCATGCTCAAAAACGCTACAGTCGGCACGCTGCCCTAGAAAAGCCACTCCCAGATGTGAATGCTGGTGATGCAACTAGGTCCGAACGATGGCCCCACCCCGGTGGGGCCTCCCTATTTGAGCAACCGGTTCATCAAATCGGCCCGTGGCGCCCGCCTATCCTCAGACTGGCCCGCACCTGCCCGTTCTGTTTGCTGCGCACCAATACGCGGACCAAATTCAAGTCTCAATGATGCAGCGTCCGCAGGGCCGGCGATCCGTGCCCAGGTGAAATTCAGACACACTGAACTTCGACCTGACACGCGGTCTGTCCACCCCTTGAAACGCCGCGCACCGTCCTGGTGCCACCAATCCCCGCCAGGGTGCCTATAATCCTGCCCGGCCATCAGGTTTCCCCGACTTGTCGCGGGAACGCCCCATGGCATACAAATTGCTTCGCCAGGACTGGCTGCGAACCCGACCATTCGGAGGGGTGCGCCTCCTGGCGCTCCCATCCGATGACCGATCCCAAGCCCTCGTTTCCGTACGCTAGTCCCGGCACGCCTGCCGGCGGCCGCCATATGGAACCGGGCCGCGGCAGCGCGCGCGCTCCAGGCGCGCGCGGGCCCGTGTGGGACGCGCATCGCCTCCCATCCCCATCCCCTTCCTTCCCTGCGCAGGAGTCACCCGCATGAAAGCCTTTTCCACCCCGTCCGTCGCCGGCATCGCCCGCCGCGGCCTGCTCAAGCTGGCCGCCGCCGCTGTCGGCGCGCTGCTGTTCTCAGGCGCCGCCCAGGCCCAGGCGCCCGCCAAGACCAAGGTCGCCGCCATCTACACGGTGCCGGTCGAACAGCAATGGGTGTCGCGCATCCACAAGGCGCTGGTCGCGGCGCGCGATCGCGGCGAGATCGAATACACGTTCTCGGAAAACGTCACCAACGCCGATTACGAGCGCGTGATGCGCCAGTACGCCGAGCAGGGCAACAAGCTGGTGGTGGGCGAGGCCTTCGCGGTGGAAGCCGCCGCCCGCAAGGTGGCCAAGGACTATCCGCAAACCGCCTTCCTGATGGGTTCCTCGGGCAAGCCGCAGCAGCCCAACTTCTCGGTGTTCGACAACTACATCCAGGAACCCGCCTACCTGACCGGCATGATCGCCGGCGGCATGAGCAAGACGGGCAAGATCGGCCTGGTGGGCGGCTACCCCATTCCTGAGGTGAACCGCCTGATGCACGCCTTCATCGAAGGCGCCAAGGAAGTGAACCCGCAAGCCGAATTCACCGTGACCTTCATCGGTTCCTGGTTCGATCCCCCGAAGGCCAAGGAAGCCGCCTTCGCCATGATCGACAAGGGCGCCGACGTGCTCTATGCCGAGCGCTTCGGCGTGTCGGATGCCGCCCGCGAACGCGGCAAGCTGGCCATCGGCAACGTGATCGACACGCAGCAGCAATATCCGGAGACCGTGGTGGCCTCGGCGCTGTGGAGCATGGAACCGACCATCGACGAAGCGCTCAAGCAGGTGCGCGCCGGCACGTTCAAGGCGGATGACTACGGCCAGTACTCGCTGATGAAGCACAAGGGCTCGTCGCTGGCGCCGCTGGGCACCTTCGAAAGCAAGATCCCGGCCGACCTGATGGCCAAGGTGCAAGCCAAGCAGAAGGCCATCCTGGACGGCGGCTTCAGCGTCAAGGTCAACGACAAAGAACCCAAGTCCTCGGCACGATGAAATCAGCGCCTCTCGCCCTGCAACTGACGGGGATCACCAAACGTTTTGGCAGCCTCACGGCCAACGACGACATATCGCTCACGCTGCGCCAGGGCGAAGTGTTGGCCTTGCTGGGCGAGAACGGCGCCGGCAAATCGACCCTGGTGTCGATCCTGTTCGGCCATTACGTGGCCGACGCAGGCAACATCGAAGTCTTTGGCCAACCCTTGCCCGCCGGCCGGCCCGACGCCGCGCTGGCGGCCGGGGTCGGCATGGTGCATCAGCACTTCACGCTGGCCGACAACCTGACCGTGCTGGACAACATCATGGTTGGTACGGAATCGCTGTGGAAGCTGGCATCCGGCCGCGGCAAGGCGCGCCAGCGCCTGGTCGAATTGGGCCAGCGCTTCGGCCTGGGCGTGGACCCGGACGCGCGCGTCGGCACGCTGTCGGTCGGCGAAAAGCAGCGGGTAGAGATCCTGAAGGCACTGTACCGCGGCGCGCGCGTCCTGATCCTGGACGAGCCCACCGCGGTGCTCACGCCGCAGGAAGTGCAGGACCTGTTCGCCACCCTGCGCGGCTTTGTCGACGAAGGCCTGGCCGTGATCTTCATCTCGCACAAGCTGGATGAAGTGATGGCGGTGTCGGGCCGCGTGGCGGTGCTGCGCCAGGGCAAGCTGGTGGCCGAACGCGAGACCGCCAGCACCAGCCCGGCCGAATTGGCCGAGCTGATGGTGGGCCGCAAGGTCGTCATGCCGCACGCCGAAGCCGTGGCCGCCGCCGAGCAGGCCGCGCCCGTGGTGACGCTGTCGCAAGTGACCGTGCGCGACGGCCGCGACGGCGCCACGCGCCTGGACAGCCTGGACCTGGTGGTCCACAAGCATGAGATCGTGGCGATCGCGGGCGTGGCCGGCAACGGCCAGCAGGCGCTGGTATCGGTGCTGACTGGCCTGCGCCAGCCCACGGACGGCACCATCCGCCTGGGCTCCGAGCATGCGGCGGCCCCCACGACGCCGGCCGGCTGGACTGCGGCCCACGTCGGCCGCATTCCCGAAGACCGCCACGGCGAAGGCGTGATCGGCGACAGCCCGTTGTGGGAAAACGCCATCGTCGAAGACCTGAAGGACCCGCGCTTCGCGCGCTGGGGCCTGATCCGGGCGCGCGCCGGCAAAGCGTACGCGCAAGCCCTGGCCAAGCAGTTCGACGTGCGCGCCGCGTCGCTCGACGTGCGCACGCGCAGCCTGTCCGGCGGCAATATGCAGAAGCTGATCCTGGGCCGCACGCTGGCGCGCCAACCGCGCTTCATCGTGGCCGACCAGCCCACCTGGGGCCTGGACATTGGCGCCGTCGCCTATGTGCGCGAGCAGCTGCTGGCAGCGCGCACGCGCGGCGCGGGCGTGCTGCTGGTGTCCGAGGACCTGGAAGAGATCTTCGCGCTGGCCGACCGCATCGCCGTGCTGTGCGGCGGCAAGCTGATCGCCGTGAAGCCGGTGTCCGAATGGACCCCCGCCACGGTCGGCCTGGCCATGACGGGCACGCAGGGATGACAACCCGCTCCCTTCCGCGCGACTCCACCCCCTACCGAGCATTACTCGCATGAAACTGATCCTGGAACGCCGCCCGGAGCCCAGCCGCCTGGCGCTGGCCCTGGCGCCCTTCGCAGCCATTGCCTTCACGCTGGCGGTCTGCACCCTGCTGGTGGCCTGGGCCGGCGCCCCCGTGGGCCGCACCTATGCCTTGCTGTTCGAAGGCGCGTTCGGCTCGCGCTTCGCGCTGTCCGAAACGCTGACCCGCGCCACGCCGTTGATGCTGACCGGCCTGGCCTGTGCGGTGGCATTCCGCGCGCGCTTCTACAACATCGGCGCCGAAGGCCAGTTGTACCTGGGCGCGCTGGCCGCGGTGGCGGTGGGCGGCCTGCATGACGGCACCGGCTTCGACCTGCCGGTGCCCGCGCTCTTTGCCGGCATGATGCTGGCGGCAGCCCTGGCCGGCGCCTTGCTGCTGCTGATTCCCGCCATCCTCAAGACCCGCCTGGGCGTGGACGAAGTGGTGACCACGCTGCTGGGCAACTTCATCGTGCTGCTGTTCGTGTCGATGATGCTGGACGGCCCCATGAAGGACCCCATGGCCATGGGCTGGCCGCAGTCGGTGGCATTGAACGGCGACCTGGAACTCGGCAAGCTGATCGAACGCACCCGCGCCCACACCGGCCTGCTGTGGGCCGCCGGCCTGGCGCTGGGGTTGTGGCTGCTGAACCGCTACACCGTGTTCGGCTTCCAGATGCGCGCGGTCGGCGCCAACGCGCACGCCTCGCGCTTCCTGGGCCTGCCGGTGAACCGCGTCATGCTGGGCACCGCCATGCTGTCCGGCGCGCTGGCCGGGCTGGCGGGCGCGATCGAGGTCGCCGGCCGCACCGGCTACGTCACACTCGACATGTCGCCGGGCTATGGCTACACCGGCGTGGTGGTGGCCATGCTGGCCGGCCTGCATCCGCTGGGCGTGATCCTGGCCAGCCTGTTCGTGGCCGGCATGTTGGTGGGCGCGGACAGCATGAGCCGCGCCATCGCAGTGCCGAACTACATCGCCGACGTCATCGTCGCCACATCGTTGCTCGCCATGCTGGTTGCGACGCTATTCGCGCAGTACCGCCTGCGCCGCAACCGGGCCTGAGGAACACGCCATGGAATGGATGGATCTGATGAGTTCTTCGGCGTTCTGGGTGGCAGTGCTGCGCCTGGCGACGCCGCTGATACTGGGCACGCTGGGCGTGCTGCTGTGCGAGCGCGCGGGCGTGCTGAACCTGGGCATCGAAGGCATCATGGCCGCTGGCGCCTTCACCGGCTGGCTGGTGGTGTACCTGGGCGCGCCGCTCTATGTGGGCGTGCTGGCGGCCGCTTTTGCGGGCGCGGTGTTCGGCCTGCTGCACGCAGTGCTGACCGTGCCGTTGGGCCTGTCGCAGCACGTATCCGGCCTGGGCGTCACGCTGCTGGCCACCAGCCTGAGCTACTTCGCCTACCGCGTCACTTTCCCCAGCGTGACCACGCCGCCCACGATCACGCCGTTTGCCGAAATGAAGTTCCTGGACGGTATTCCCTTCATTGGCCCGGTGCTGGCGGGACAGACGCCCATGACCTTGTTGGCGCTGGCCGCCGTGCCCATCCTGGCCTGGGTGCTGAACCGCACGCCGGTCGGCCTGGCGATCCGCATGGTGGGCGAGAACCCGGCCGCGGCCGAAGGGCAGGGCCTGTCGGTGACGCGGCTACGCATGGGCGCCATCGTCGCGGGCTCCGCGCTGATGGGCGTGGCCGGCAGCTTCCTGACGCTGGCGGCGTTCAACGCTTTCTTCTTCAACATGGTCAACGGCCGCGGCTGGGTCTGCGTGGCGCTAGTCGTGTTCGCGTCGTGGCGGCCGGGCAAGGCCTTGCTGGGCGCGCTGATCTTTGCCTTCTTCGACGCGCTGCAACTGCGCATGCAGCAGGGCGGCGCGGCCTTGCCCGGCCTGCCGGAATTGCCGTACCAGGTCTATCTGATGCTGCCCTATGTGCTGTCCATCCTCGCCCTGGTGGTGATGGCGCGCCGCGCCGCGTATCCGCAGGCGCTGATGAAGCCGTACCGTAAAGGAGAGCGCTGAAGATTGCGCGCAGTACCATGAACAACAGAAACCTTCCGCAGGGAACACCATGCTCGACCTGATACTCAGACACTGCACGCTGCCCGATGGCCGCCAGAACATCGACATCGGCATCGCCAACGGCCGCATCGTTGCGCTGGAGCCGTCGCTGAAGGCCGAAGCCGCGCAGACCGTGGACGCGGCGGGCCAGCTGGTGGCGCCGCCCTTCGTCGACGCGCACTTCCACATGGACTCCACGCTGTCCTTCGGCCTGCCACGCGTGAACCAGTCCGGCACGCTGCTGGAAGGCATCGCGCTGTGGGGCGAACTCAAACCGCTGCTGACCCAGGAAGCGCTGGTGGAGCGCGCGCTGGCCTATTGCGATTGGGCCGTGGCGCGCGGCCTGCTGGCGATCCGCTCGCACGTGGACGTGTGCGACCCGCGCCTCTTGGCGACCGAAGCGCTGCTGCACGTGCGCGAGAAGGTCAAGCCTTACCTGGACCTGCAACTGGTCGCCTTCCCGCAGGACGGCGTGCTGCGCGCCCCCGGCGCCTTGGACAACCTCAAGCGCGCGCTGGACATGGGCGTGGACGTGGTCGGCGGCATTCCCCATTTTGAACGCACCATGCAGGATGGCGCGGAATCGGTGCGCATCCTCTGTGAACTGGCGGCCGAACGCGGCCTGCGCGTGGACATGCACTGCGACGAAAGCGACGATCCGCTGTCGCGGCACATCGAGACACTGGCGTATCACACGCAGCGCCTGGGCCTGCACGGCCGCGTGACGGGTTCGCACCTGACGTCCATGCACTCCATGGACAACTACTACGTCTCCAAGCTGATCCCGCTGATACGCGAAGCCGGCGTGGCCGCCATCGCCAATCCGCTGATCAACATCACGCTGCAAGGCCGTCACGATACCTATCCCAAGCGCCGCGGTATGACCCGCGTGCCCGAGTTGCTGGCGGCCGGGGTGCCGGTGGCCTTCGGCCACGACTGCGTGATGGACCCCTGGTACAGCCTGGGTTCGGGCGACATGCTGGAAGTCGCCCACATGGGCCTGCACGTGGCCCAGATGACGGGCCAGGACGCGATGCGCGCCTGTTTCGAAGCCGTCACCACCACGCCGGCCAAGATCCTGGGCCTGGACGAAACCGGCCTGGCGGTCGGCAAGCGCGCCGATCTGGTGCTGCTGCAGGCGCGCGATGCCGTCGAAGCGCTGCGCCTGCGCGCCACCCGCCTGATGGTGTTGCGCGCCGGTCAGGTAGTGGCGACCACGCCGCCCGCCACCGCGACCCTGAACCTGCCCGGCCGTCCGGCCTCGGTCAGCTTCCAGACGCCGGCCCGCTGAGCGCGCAAGGCGCGGCGGCGGTGCCGCGCCTTACTTCAACGGCAGGCAGATGCGCGTTTGCAGCTGCGCCGGCGGCGTGGTGCGCGGATCGTTCAGATACTGCTCGAACATCGGAAAATCCGCCGGCACCTCGCCGCTGCCGGGCAGCCATTCCGAGAACATCCAGTTGTAGGGCTTATCCATCTCGTTGTAGGGCCCGGTGTAGGTCAGGATGGCGCAGCGGCCTTGCGGGATCTCGAAGCGTTCCAGCTCCGCGCCCAGATCTGCGTCGGGCGCCACCGACATGCCGGCCATTGAACGCAGCTGGCCGGCCGGCACCTGCTCGGGATCGTCGAAATACACGCCATAGCCAATGGAATCGGGCTGCGCAATACCGCGGCTCACGGCCAGCATGAAGGCGCGCGAAAACAGCGGGCCGATCTCCTGATAGCTGCCGCGATGCGGCAGGACCGCCAAGGTCGCGCCGGGGAAAGTTTCGATCTTGATGGGATACATGCCTAGCTCCTGGGGGTCGAAGGGACGGGAGCGGACAGCCCGGTATCGCCCCGGCGAGATGCCGAAGGTCGCGCCGAATGCCCGGTTGAACGCTGCGTCCGACTCATAGCCGGCGCGCTGCGCCACCTCGCGCAAGGAAGCCTCGGAATTCCCCAACGCCACAGCCGCGCGGTGCATGCGGATGCGCTGCACGGTGGCGTTCACCGTCTCTCCCATCATGGCGCGGTAGACGCGATGGAAGTGGTACGGCGACAGGCAGGCCAGCTCGGCCAGCCGGTACAGGTCCGGGTCGGCGTCAGGGTGGCTTGCCAGCCAGCGCAGGACGGGCTCCAGGCGCTGGCCATAGTGGTTCAGGGTTGCGGGCTTCATGCGGTCTCCTTGGAGAGCAATGTAGCGGGCCGGCCTTTGCAGATTTTGCGCTTTTTTGGCCCACCCGGAACAGAGGCCCTCAGCGCCCGATATCCCGGTTCCAGCGGGCGTTGAACGCGGGCCGGGTCTCGTTGATCTGATCCCAGTCCGGTATCTTGGCGTTCGACATATAGCCCTGGAAGCGCTGCAGCGCATCCGCATGGTCGGCGGGGGCCAGCACGTGGCGGTTGGACGGGAAGTGCCCGCCCATCTCCAGCGCCTTGGTCTGCGCCCGCCCGGACAGCAGATACAGCGCCAGCTTCTGCGACAGCTCTGGCTCGCTGTTGCCGGCGACGACGCATTCGCCCACCATCAGGATCATCGATCCCTCCCTGGGCTGCGCGTACTCCACGTGCACGCCGCGCTTCTTCAGGCGGGTGATGGCCGTGGGCGTCCAGGGAAACAGCGCCGCCTCGTCGGCCTGCACCATGTCGGCCAGGCGCGCCGAATCCGGCAGGTATTCGCGCACGTTCGGGCCAACCACGGTCGGCCAGTGCGCGAAGCCCGGCCCGTAGTTCCGATCGTCGCCGCCCAGGATGCGGTTGATCATCAAGAACGCGTGCAAGCCAAAGGTGCTGCTCGAAGCCGACTGGACCACGACCTGGCCCCGGTACTTCGGATCGGCGAGGTCCATCCACGACGTCGGCGGCGCCCAACCCCGCTCGGCGAACACCTTGGTGTTGTAGCCCAGGCCGGTCATGCCGATGTCGATGCCCGCGGCCATGCGGTCCTTCTTCAGCGCCGTGGGATACAGCTCCTTCAGCACCGGATCGTCGTTGAGCTGCGCGCACAATCCCATGGAAATCGCGCGCGCCATGATGCCGTCGTCCAGGAACATGAGATGCAGCCGCGGCTTGTCCTTGTCGGCCTGGGCCCGCGCCAGCACCTCGGTCGACATGCCTGGCTCCACTACGATCCTGACGTTGTGGGTGCGCTCGAAATCCGGAAACACGTGCTGCGTAAACACGCGCGCCATGTCGCCGCCGTTCATGCCGACGTACAGCGTGGTCTGGTGCGCCGCGGCTCCGGCCGACAGCAACGCCGCCAGGGCAGCGCCCAACAGCCGCTTGCCCGCGTCCGGGCGCCGCCGCCCATTTTGTTTGTTACGCGTCATAGTGGCTCCTGCATTCGCTCATGCGCCCGTCCTGAACGGCGCGCCAACGAAAAAAGCCTGGCACGCTACCGTATCCAGGCTTTTTCTCATGGGATCCGAACCGTTCAGTTCGGGTAGGTTCCGGGCAGCAGGATGCTGCGGTCACCGGGCTCGATCGAGCGACGGCCGCACAGCGCCATCGTCGTATCCATTTCCTTGTACAGGAGCTCCAGCACGCGCGTCACGCCGGCCTGGCCATAGGCGCCCAGGCCGTAGAGGAAGGCGCGGCCGATCATGGCGCCGCGCGCGCCCAGCGCCACGGCCTTCAGGATGTCCTGGCCGGAACGCACGCCGCCGTCCATCCACACTTCGATCTTGGAGCCGACGGCATCGGCGATCGAGGGCAGCGCGGCGATGGACGACATGGCGCCGTCCAACTGGCGTCCGCCATGGTTGCTGACGATGAGTGCGTCGGCGCCACTATTGGCGGCCATCTGCGCGTCCTCGACGTCCAGGATGCCCTTGATGATGAGCTTGCCGCCCCAACGCTGCTTGATCCATTCGACGTCGTCCCAGCTCAGGCGCGGATCGAACTGATCGGCCGTCC
The DNA here is from genome assembly GCF_017355315.1 of Achromobacter sp. SD115. NCBI lineage: Bacteria > Pseudomonadati > Pseudomonadota > Betaproteobacteria > Burkholderiales > Alcaligenaceae > Achromobacter > Achromobacter sp. SD115. Next base: position 68,566 of record NZ_JADIJM010000006.1, read on the forward strand.
AGGACGAAAGCAAGGACAGGTCGTCCACGCCCTTGACGTGTCCGACGATGTTGCCGAAGGTGCGGCGCTTGGTGCCCAGCATGCCCATGCACCAGCGCGGCTTGGTCGCCAGGTTGATGAGATTGCGCAGGGTGGGCTTGGGCGGCGTCGACAGGCCATTCTTGATGTCCTTGTGGCGCTGGCCCATGATCTGCAGGTCCAGCGTCAGCACCAGCGCCGAGCAGCCGGCAGCCTTGGCGCGGTCAATGAGGCTGGCGACGAACTCGCGGTCGCGCATCACATAGAGCTGGAACCAGAAGGGCTTCTTGGTCGCTTCGGCCACGTCTTCCAGCGAGCAGATGCTCATGGTGGACAGGGTGAAGGGCACGCCGAAATCCGCCGCCGCCTTGGCCGCCAGGATTTCTCCATCGGCGTGCTGCATGCCGGTCAGGCCGGTGGGCGCAATCGCCAACGGCATGACGACATCGTGGCCCACCATGGTGGTGCGCAGCGACCGGCCTTCCATGTTCACCGCCACGCGCTGGCGCAGCTTGATCTTCTGAAAATCGCTTTCGTTGGCGCGGTACGTGCCTTCGGTCCAGGCGCCGGAATCCGCGTAGTCGTAGAACATGCGCGGCACGCGTTTCTGCGCAATGGCGCGCAGATCTTCGACGCAGGTGATCTTGGAAAGGTTAGCGGTCATGAAGTGGTCTATGGAGTGATGGGGCGCCAGCTGCGGCTCGTTATTCTTAGACGCCGGGCCGCCAGCTGCGGGCAGCTCCAGCGATTGCGCGGGCCCCCCAGGGCCCGCAACGCCGCCCAGTATACGCGCCGAGGCCGGCAAGCGTTGCTTGCCGGCCTCGTTCGCCCCCCTTATCGCAGGGACTCTTGCGGCCCCTGCGCCCCCGTTATCGCGGCCAGACTTTGGACACCGCCCGGATCGTGGCCCAGGCCACCCAGCGCGGGCTGGTCAGCCGCGCGCCCGGCAAACGGCGCATCACGTCCACAGCCAGCCCGCCGCGCTTGTGCCACTGCTTCTTGCGGGTCTGGCTGTCGGTCCAGCGGCCTTCCAGCCATGGGAACTCGCGGCGTCCCGGCTTGTAGACCGGCGGCGTGTTGTAGATCAGGATGTAGGCCAGGCGCGGCGACTGCGAGGTGTTGGGGCCGGTGAAGTGCAGGGTACGGGCGTCGTGCACCGTGATGCCGCCCGGATCCAGCGGTTCCGGCACCGCCTGGTCGCGCGCGAAATCGCCGCAGCATTCGAGCGGATGCAGGGTCTTGTCGCCGCCCGGCGAGCGGTGCTCCAGCACGTCCCACTGGTTGGAGCCCGGGATGAACTGCATGCAGCCGTTTTCCAGGGTGGCCGGCTGCAGCGCCAGCCAGATGCTGAGTTCGTTGTAGATGAAGTCCGGCGAGCGGAACGCTTCGTCCTGGTGCCACGGGGTTTCCGGTCCATGCGGGCCGGGCTTGAGCAGGGCGTGCTCGCCGTACAGGGCGGCCTCGGGACCCAGCAGCTGGCGCGCCAGTTCCAGGGTGCGCTCGTGATACTCGGTCTTCAGGAGGCCCGGGGCATAATGGCGCGGATCGTGCAAACTGGGAAACTTGGCGGGTTTGGACGGGTCGTCACGGCTCACAAAGTCATACTGCGCACCCTCGTTGTAGCCGGTCTTGTTCGCAAACAGGTCGAGCAGCGTCCTGCGGATGTAACCCACCTCGTCCTGCGGGCACATGTCGTTCAGGGCCAGGTAACCTTGCTCCCTGTAGCGCGCTGTCTCAGCTTCCGACAACAAACTGGTCTCTTCCATAATGGCTTCTCCAAGCTCTGGTAACGGTGTTCCCGTTGGCACGTTTTGACATGAGCTCTAACGTATCGCCAGGCGCCCCCCGGGCCTATAGACCATCCGCCGTAGTCACTACCGTCTACGTACATCGCCGAGCGCGGCGCCTCATCCAAGAGAGAAACAATGCAAGACCCTAAAGCCGATACCCATATCGAGACCGTGCACGTCACGATTACCGGCACCGTGCAGGGTGTGGGCTACCGCCACGCCACGGTGCGGCGCGCCCACATGCTGGGCGCCAAGGGATGGGTGCAGAACCTGCCGAACGGCACGGTCGAAGCCCTGGTGCAAGGCACCGCCGATCAGGTCGACCACATGCTGGAATGGCTGCGGCGCGGTCCCCCGGGCGCCAGCGTGGAAGAGATCACCACCCGCCGGGAGTACACCGATAAGCGTTACATCCGTTTCGAGCAACTCTGAGGCCGCCGGGTCTGCTCGCCGTTACGGCTTAGTCCGCACGGGCGAGGCGGCGCGGGGTAGGGTTCTGGGCAGCCCGAATCAGCGTGTGCGCAGCCAGCGCCCGCCCAGCTGGTTGAAAAGCAGGCCCGCCAGGACGCAGGCCACGCCCAGCCATTGCAGCGGCTCCAGCCGCTCGCCAAAGGCCATGGACGCAGCCCACAGCCCCACCACGGGAACCAGCAGCGAGAACGGCGCGATCTTGGCGGCGGCGTGGCGCGTCAGCAATTGCGTCCATAGCGTGTAAGCCACCAAGGTGGCCAGCACCGCCAGGTACAACACCGACAGGATTTCCCCCCAGCCCATGCCCAGGATCATGCCGGTCACCGGCTCCCAGCCGTCGATCAGCACGGCCAGCAGCAGGAAAGGTAGCACCGGTGCGGCGCTGCTCCAGGCGATGAAGGCAAACGGGTCGTAGCCGGGCGCCTTGCGGCTGGCCAGCCGCACGATGATGTTGGACACGGCCCACATGAACGCGCCGCCCAGCGTCAGTGCAAAGCCCAGCATGGTCATCTGGCCTGGCCCTTCGCCGCGGCCGCCAGCGATGACCGCCAGCCCCAGCGCCGCCACGCCCAGCCCGATCCAGTGATGGCGCTGCGCGCGCTCATGCAGGAGCGGCGCGGCCAGCAGCAGCGTGAAGAACGCCTGCGTCTGGATCACCAGCGACGCCATGCCGGCCGGCATGCCGAACTTCAAGGCAGTGAAGAGCAGCCCGAACTGGCCCAGGCCCTGCACCAGCCCGTAGGCCGCCACCCAGCGCCAAGGCAGGCGCGGCGCGCGCACGAAGAGAATCAGGGGGAAGGCCGCCAGCGCGAATCTCAGGGCGCCCAGCAGCATGGGGGAAAGGCCCCGCATGCCGACTTTCATCGCGACGAAGTTGGTGCCCCAGATGACCACGACCGCCAGTGCGCAGAGATAGTCTTTTCGGGAAAGATGGGTCGTGGTCATGCGGCATTATCGCATCGCGCCCACCCCACCGAACGGAGCAGATCAGCCGGCGTTCAGCACCGTTTCGAAAGCCCGCACGGCCGCGTCGATGTCGGCGTCGCCGATGTGGCGGTGGGTCACGCAGCGCAGCCGCGTTCGGCCCCAGGGGCGCACCAGCAGGCCCGCGGCCTGCAGCGCCGCGACCCACTCGGTATTGCTCATGCCGGTGCCGGCCGTCTCTACCTGCACGATGTTGGTCTGCGGTTCGGTGGCCGAGATCGCCCGCCCCAGGCGGTTGATGCCGGCGCTCAGGCGGCGCGCACGGACGTGGTCCTCGGCCAGCCGCCCGCTCATCGCCTGCACGCCTTCCAGGCCAGCCGCGGCCATGATGCCCGACTGGCGTTGCGTTCCGCCCAACATGCGGCGCAGCACACGCGCGCGGGCCATGACAGGCTGGCTGCCGACCAGCACCGCGCCAACCGGCGCGCTCAAGCCCTTGGACAAGCACAGGGACACCGTGTCGGCATGGCGGGCGATCTCGCCCGCCGCCACGCCCAGCGCCACGGCGGCGTTGTACAGGCGCGCGCCATCCAGGTGCACGGGCGCGCCCGCCGCGCGCGCCAGGGCGTGCACCGCCTGCATGTGGTCCAGCGGCAGCACCGCGCCGGCGGCATTGTTGTGCGAGGTCTCCATCGTCACCAGCGCCGTTTTCAGCCGGTGGCCGCCGGACAGCAAGGCTTCCTCCAGGCGGTTCAGGTCCATGGCGCCATCAGAACCAGGCACGCCCAGGTAGAACGACCCGGTGAACGTGGCGGCGCCGCGTTCGGACGTGTACATATGGGCGGCCGACTCCAGCACGACCTGTTCATTGCGCTGCGTCTGCGCCAACACCGCCAACAGGTTGGCCATGGTGCAGCTGGGCACGAACAGCCCGGCTTCCTTGCCCAACTGCGTGGCCACGTATGCCTCGAGCTCGCGCACGGTCGGGTCGCCGTCCAGGCCGTCATCGCCGATGGGCGCGGTGCGCATGCGTTCGTACATGGCCGCGGTGGGATGGGTGACCGTGTCGCTGCGCAGGTCGACGGGTGCGCGGGTGGCGGCGGGGTGGGTCTGGGTCATGGCTATCAGTGCTGCAGGATTTTGGAAAGAAACTGGCGCGTGCGCGGCGCACGCTCCTCCACATCGCCGAAGAACTGCTCCTTGTCGCAGTCTTCCACGATCTTGCCGCCGTCCATGAAAATCACACGGTCGGCGACGCGGCGGGCAAACCCCATTTCATGGGTCACCACCATCATCGTCATGCCTTCGGCGGCCAGGTCGGTCATCACGTCCAAGACCTCGTTGACCATCTCCGGATCCAACGCCGAGGTCGGTTCGTCGAACAGCATGACCACCGGGTCCATCGACAGCGCGCGCGCTATCGCCACGCGCTGCTGCTGGCCGCCCGACAGTTCGCCGGGATGCTTGTCCTTGTGCGCCGACAGGCCGACGCGCTCCAGCAGGGCCAGCGCGCGCTGGCGGGCTTCGTCCTTGCCGCGCTTGAGCACCTTGAGCTGGCCCAGGCATAGGTTCTCCGTCACCGACAGGTGCGGGAACAGTTCGAAGTGCTGGAATACCATGCCGGCCACCGCGCGCAGCTTGGGCAGGTTGGTGCGCGGATCGCCCACCGAAATGCCATTGACCTGGATCTCGCCCTTCTGGAAGGGCTCCAGCGCATTCACTGTCTTGATCAGCGTGGACTTGCCCGAGCCCGACGGCCCGCACACCACCACGACCTCGCCACGGTCCACGGTGGTGGAGCAATCGTCCAGTACCTGGAAGTCGCCGTACCACTTGCTGACCTGCTTGATCGCTATCATCGGGGGCTGGGAAGAGAGTTGCATTGTTGGAACCTGTGGATAACTGGAAGGGCTGCGCTAGCGCAGCACTCGCGTGCGCTTTTCCAGCAGCTTGACCAGGCGGGACGCCGTGAAGCAGATCACGAAATACACCACCGCCACGAACAGATAGAGCTCCACCAGACGGCCATCGCGCTGGCCGATCTTGGCCGCCGCGCCGAGGAAGTCGGTCAAGGACAGCACATACACCAGCGAGGTGTCCTGGAACAGGATGATGATGCGCGTCAGCAGCGCCGGCAGCATGTTGCGGAAGGCCTGCGGCAGCACCACGTAGCGCATGCCCTGCCAGTGGTTCAGGCCCAGCGCCATGCTGGCCGACACCTGGCCGCGCGCGATCGACTGTATGCCCGCGCGCATGATCTCGCAGAAGTACGCGGCCTCGAACAAAGTGAAGGTGATCACCGCCGAATTGAACGCCCCCACGCGCAGCGGCGTGGGCGACCCCACCACCCAGGCGGCAATATAGGGCACCAGGAAGTAGAACCAGAAGATCACCAGCAAGAGCGGAATCGAACGCATCACGTTCACGTAGATACCCGCCGGCACCGACAGTATCTTGAAGCGCGACAGCCGCATCATCGCCAGCAGCGTGCCCAACGCCAGGCCCATCACGCCCGCCAGCGCGGTCAGCGTCAGCGTGAACGTCATGCCCGTCTTGAACAGATAGGGCAGCGCCGCCCAGATCACATCGAAATCGAATTTGCCCATGGTGTCGTCCTAGGGCCTTTTCGCCGAACCGATCAGTCCGGGAACCGCAACATGGCGTTCGAGCAGGCGCATGCCCAGCACTACTATGCCGTTGATGATCAGATAGATCACCGTGGCGGCGGAGAACGCTTCGAAGATATGGAAGCTGAACTCCTGCATGGAGCGGGCCTGTCCTGTCAGTTCCAGCAGGCCGATGGTCAACGCCACCGAGGAATACTTGATGGTGCCCATGAACTCCGAGGTCAAGGGCGGCAGCACGATGCGGAAGGCTTCGGGCAGGATGATGTAGCGGTACACCTGCGTCTCGGTCAGGCCCAGCGCGGTGCCCGCCTGGAACTGGCCGCGCGGCAGCGACTGTATGCCCGCGCGCACCTGCTCGGCCACGCGCGCCGATCCATAGAACCCCAGGCACAGCACCGCCGGCACGAACTGGCCCCAGGGCTGCGGCATCTGCTTCATGGCCAGGCCCCAGGCATGCGGCAGCAGCTCGGGCAGCACGAAATACCACAGGAACATCTGCACCAGCAGCGGGATGTTGCGGAACACCTCCACATACGTCGCGCCCAGCGCATTCAGCAGGCGCGAACTGGCGGTGCGCATCACGCCCAGCCACGCCCCGAACAATAGCGAGAACACCCATGCGGTAAGGGCCAACGCCAAGGTCCAGCCCACGCCGATGAAGATCGTCTCCAGGAAGGTATGCACGCCGTCCGGCGACATCTCCAGGAAGACGCTCCAACTCCAGTTGTAATTCATCCTCGTCCCTTGATGAGCTCACCGGCCGCGCCGGGCGGCCAGCGTCCTTGCCCGGCAGTGCGCGGGACGTCGGGCGTCCCGCGCGCTGCCTGCTTACTCGTACGCCTTGGGATCGCCGGAATCGGTCGGATTGGCAAGCGCGCGCTTCAGGGCATCGCTCATCGGGTACTTCAGGTTGATCTGCTTGGGCGGGATCGGCGCATTGAAGTACTTGTCGTAGATCGCGGCCACCTTGCCCGTCTTGATCAGATCGCGCACCGCGTCGTCCACCACCTTCTTGAAGGCCGGATCGTCCTTGGGCTCCATGATGCCGTAGGGCGCCATTTCCAGGCCTTTGGTGCCGATCACGAAGGCGTCGGGATTCTTCGACGAAGCCACCGCGCCGTAGGCGATGCCGTCATCGTTGGCCGAACCCGCGGCGCGGCCCGATTCCACCATCAGTATGGTTTCGGCGGTGTCCTTGGTGGGCGCCATGGTGATGCCCAGGTTGCCCTTGGCATTCAGCTGCGAGATCAGCCGGAAGGTCTGGCCGCCGGCCTGCGCGGCGATGGATTTGCCGCGGAAGGACTCCAGGTTGTTGGGGTCCACGCCGCCGTCCTTGCGCGCCACCAGCACCACCTGCGCCACGAAGGTCGTGGGCGCGAACGACACCAGCTTGTGACGGTCGAGGTTGTTGGTGGTGTTGCCGCATTCCAGGTCGATGGTGCCGTTGGCCAGCAGCGGAATGCGCGTGGCGGAAGTCGTCGGGTTGTAGCGCACCTCCAGCTTGGGCAGCTTCAGGGCGGCCTTCACGTACTGGGCGACTTCCTGGCAGATCTCCACCGTATAGCCGATCGGCTTCTGGTTGCCGTCGAGATAGGCGAAGGGGACCGAGGTCTCCGGGTGGCCCAGCGTGATTACGCCGGTTTCCTTGATCTTGTCCAGGCGGCTGGGGCCTTCGGCGTGGGCGGAGGTCGCGCCACCCAAGAGGGCCACGGCGGCGGAGATCGCAGCAAGTGCTTTCATCTGATTCCCTTGGCGCCGTTCGAGCGGCGCATGCTTATGTTCACGATCGACGGCGCCAGCCAGGCTGACAGCCGCCTCGTCCCGCGATGAGCCCCGCGGCTGGCGAAAAGTATCAACTAGCGGTATGGTTTTATCCAGTTCCAATCAAGTATTCCTCTATACGGATTTGACATGGCCATTCCACGGATGGGCCTGAGGCACATCGAGGCGTTCCGCGCCGTCATGATGACCGGCTCAATGACCGCCGCCGCGCGCCGCGTGCACACCTCGCAGCCGCACGTTAGCCGCTTAATTGCGCAATTGGAAGCTATTACCCAGTTCGCCTTGTTCGACCGCAACGGCAGCCGCCTGAGCCCGACGCAGGACGGCTCGCGCTTCTTCCAGGAAGTGGAAAAGACCTTCATCGGCCTGGCCGGCCTGGAGTCGGCCGCCGCCAGCATCCGCTCGTTCAGCGCCAGCCGCCTGAGCGTGGCCGCCATGCCGCGGCTGGCCGGCGGCCTGCTGGCGCGCATCGTCGCCGCCTTCAAGACGGAATACCCGGACGTGATGGTGTCCATCCATTCCGGCAACGCCAGCACGGTGCACAACTGGATCAGTTCAGGGTTCTGCGACACCGGGCTGGCCATGCTGTCGGGAGACTCCCCCGGCATCCAGGTCGAACCCGTGCTGACGATGAGCTGCGTAGCGGTGGTGCCCAAAGGCCATCGCCTGACCAAACTGAAAAAGCTCAAGCCCGCGGACTTCGCCGGCGAGCCGTTCGTGGCCTTCACCAGCGGCACGCCGCTGCGCGAAAAGATCGACGCGGTGTTCAGGACGGCCAAGGTTGAACGCCAGACCGTGGCCGAGGCTGGCCTGGGCTCGTCCATCTGCGCCCTGGTCGGCGCGGGTCTGGGCGTGGCGCTCATCAACCCGCTGGCCGCGCGCGAGGAGTACGCCGCCCACAATGTTGAGATCCGCCCCTTCAGCCCCGCCGTGCCCGTGACGGTAGCGCTGCTTTATCCGCCGTACCACACGCGCACGCGGCTGGTCAGCGTGTTCTCACGCTATGCGCACCAGCTCATGCTAGAGGAGATGGGGGATCTGAAGGCGCGGACGGGGCGGTGACGCCGCGCGCTGGTTCCATCAGCGCTCTCCGGCGCCCCGCTCCAGATACCGCCCGGCCTCGCCCGACTGCTTCAACGCCTCCCACTGCGCCAGCGTCAGCTGGGGCATCTGGAAGGCCGCCTGCGGCCGGCAATACCAGCCCGGGTTGTGCAACCGCGCCAGCAGATCCATCGCCGGGCCATCCAGATACAGATGCTCCCGGTCCGCCACCACGTCGTCGCGCACGTGCATGGCCGCCACTTGCGCCACGATCAGGCTGCGGCGGTCGATGCGCATCAGCTCGTGCACCCGGCACTCGAACGCCACCGGCGATTGCGCCACCCAGGGCACCTCGATGCGCCGCGACGGCGACAGCTCCAGGCCAGCCTCCTGGGACTCGTCCACGCCCGCCGGAAAATCCACCGCGGTCACATTCATCCGGCCGGCCTGCGGCGCGGACACCAGGCTGACCGTGAATTCGCCGCGCTCGGCGATATTGCGCGCGGTGTCCTTGGGCGCATCGCCGCGCACGCCGATGCCGACGCAGATCAGCGGCGGATCGCCCGACATCAGGTTGAAAAACGAGAACGGCGCCACGTTCGTCGTCCCTTCGGCGTCGCGCGACACGATCCAGGCAATGGGCCGCGGCACGATCGCCGCGGTCAGCAGCTTGTAGCGCGCCGGGCCTGCCAGCTCGTTCAGATCGATGAACATGGCTTATCCCCAGGCTCTTCAGCCCCGGCCCTGCTCGGGCGCGGCGCCTTGCGCGGCCTTCGCGTCGGCGAAGGCGCGGTCGCTGCGCTTGCAGCGGCAGCGGCCGATCTGATGCAGCTCAATCAGGTTGCCTACCGGGTCGCGCAGGAACAGCTGCATGAGTTCGGGCGCTGCCACGTTGTCCAGCTTCCAGTAGTCGACGGCCAGGCGCTGCAATTCCCCCTCGGCCGCCGCGATATCGCGCACGGCCAACGCCACGTGGTTTTCCACAGGATCACAGCCCGGGCCTTGGGAATAGGGCGACGGCCCGTCGCTGCCCAGCAGATGGATCTGGCAGTCGTTGCCCATGTCCAGGAAGTATCCGGCGATGCCCGGAATCTCCCAGCGGCCCCGGTCCGTGTCCAGCCCCAGCACGTGTCCATAAAACGCGCCCATGGCCGCGACCTTGTCCAGCGGCATGCGCACGGCGTGATGATGCAGCTCCAGAACTTCCAGCGCCATTTGTCTCTCCTCGGTTTTCATCGGCCTGCGCCCACGCGCGGCCAAGGCTGGAATGTTGGTCCCGGTCCGAACGCCGGGGAATGCCGTCCCGCGCAATCGAGAAGTGCACCAGACGCAACGCTGGAAGGCCCGCCGGGTTTACCCGCCGCGCTATGCTTGGACGCATGAAACCGCTAGACCTGAATCTGCTATTGACCCTGGACGTGCTGATCCAGGAAGGCAGCGTCGTCGGTGCGGCGCGCCGGCTGAACCTGAGCACTCCCGCCATGAGCCGCAGCCTGGCACGCATCCGGGAGGCCGTCGGCGACCCCGTGCTGGTGCGTTCCGGCCGGGGCCTGGCGCCCACGCCCCGCGCGCTGGCCCTGCATGAACAGGTGCGCCACGTAATCGATCAAGCGCAGGCCGTCTTCACGGCCTTCGGCGAAGACGTCAATCTGGCGACCTTGACCCGCGTCTTCACCTTGCGCGCCAACGACGTTTTCGTGGGCGGCTACGGCGGCCGGTTGCGCGAACACTTGCGCCGCTATGCGCCGCGCGCCGTGCTGCGTTTCGTCTCCGAAGGCAATCACGACGCCGACGCGCTCAGCGGCGATGCCGATCTCTATATCGGTTCTTCGCAGAAGTTTGGCGCCGACATCAAGGTGCAAACCCTGTTCACCACCGCCTTCTGCGGTCTGGCGCGCAATGAACACCCGATCTTCAAGGCGCCCATCACCCCGCAGCGCTTTTGCGCCTACGACCACGTCAGCGTCTCACGTCGGGGACGCGCGCAAGGACCTATAGACGACACCCTGGAAGAACTCGGGTTGGCGCGCCACGTCACGCTGATCACGCCCACCTTCCACGCCGCCATCTTCGCCCTGGCCGATTCCGATCTGGTGCTGCCGTCGATGCCCCAGAACCTGATGCCCGGCGTCGAGCGCCTGGGCCTGAAGCTGCGCGCCTTCGAGGTGCCGGTACCCATGCGCCCGGTCACGGTGGTGCAGGCCTGGCCGCCTCGGCTGGACAGCGACCCCGCACACCGCTGGCTAAGGCAGACGATCAAGCAGGTCTGCGGCACGCCTGCGGAAGCTTCCCCGACCCTGTAAAAATAGGGCTCCAGGCCTTTTCCTCTCCTGTATACTGCCTCACAATTGTTCAACAATCCTGGCGTTGGATCCAGGAGCGTTTCCAGGAGGCAGGCCATGTCGAATTACCCCGCGGCGTATCAGGTGAGCAAGGGTTCGGTATTGAATGTGGACCGGGATTTCTACCGGACGCTCATCGCCGACCCGGCGCAGCGCAAGCTGCTTGAAACGCACGTCGTTCCCATCCGCAGCGGCTTCGCCTGGAAGGTTCCGGCCGGCCACGTTTTCCGTATCGTCACGGTGGAAGGCCCGCAAGTGGCGGACTTCAATATGTGGAACCTGCACAATCCGCGCGAACGCATGTGGGCCTCCCGCACCCGCCAGCTGCAGCAGGCGCATGTGAGCACCCACGACCGCATCTGGTCCACGCTGCCGTACCTGCGCCCCATGGTCACGATCACCGATGACACGCTGGCCGGCTACGGCACGGACAGCGACGGCGGACGGGTGCACGATCTACTGGGCACGCGCTGCGATCCCTACGTCAACAAGCTGCTCAGCGGCGAGGACTTCCACTTCCATTGCCATTCCAACCTGACGCGCGCCGTGGCGCCGCATGGCCTGACGGAGTTCGATGTCCACGATGTTCTCAACGTGTTCCAGGTCACCGGGCTGAACGACGACGACAAGTACTTCATGAAGGCATGTCCAGCCAAGCCGGGCGACTATCTGGAGTTCTTCGCCGAAATGGACCTGCTCTGCGCCTTGTCCACCTGCCCCGGCGGCGACCTGTCCGTGCCGATGTGGGGCCCCGATGCGCGCGATCCCATCGACGTGTGCCGCCCCCTGGGCGTGGAGATCTATGCCCTGGATTCCGCCCTGCTGCAAGGCTGGACACCGCCCGAGGTTTCACCGTATAAGGGCGTCCACGGACTGCACCCTGAAAAGGTCGAGTGGAAATAACAACAACAGGCGCCCGGCCACGCCGCGGCGCCTTGCCAGGAGCCCATGCCATCATGCCCGCCGAACGCGACAGCGGAATCTCGATCGCCGAACGCATCAGCCACCAGCTGCGCGATGACATCATGGAAGGCAAGCTGCCACCCGGCACGCAACTGGTCGAAGTCGATCTGGCTGCTGACTATGGCGCGTCGCGCAACACGATCCGTGAAGTCCTGCATCAATTGGGCCGCGAAGGGCTCGCCACGTTCATCCGCCACAAGGGGGTCGTGGTGCGCCGCATGGAACGCAAGGATCTGCGCGAGATCTACGCGGCGCGCCGTGCCCTGGAACTGCAGGCCATCGCCGGCAGCCTGCCGTTGCAGCCCGCCTTGCTGGACAAGATGCTCGCGGCCATCGACGCGGCCGAGCGCGCGCTGTCCAGGAAGAAATGGCGCAATGTCGGCACGCTGAGCCTGCAGGTGCACCAGCACATCGTCGCGCAGCTGGGCAGCCGCCTGCTGGACGAGTTCTTTCATACGCTCTGTGCGCAGTTGCGCCTGGTATTCGCGTCCGAGGTCGACGAAAGCCTGATCCAGACGCCCGACTGGATCGAACGCGAGCGTCGCATCCACGGCCTGCTGGTGGAGGGCCGGCGCGACCTGGCCGCACAAGCCCTCACTGACTATCTCGACGATTCCGAACGCACGCTGATGGCCGTGCTGACCCGCCTCAAGCAGCAGGCCAAATAGGGGCTGCTGGGCGCGGCGTCTATGCGCGCGCCTCCGCTTCAGGTTCGGCATAGCTGCCGTCCGCCTGGTGCGTCTCCTGTCCGCTCAAAGGCGGATTGAAGACGCAGACCAGGCGCAGGTCTCCCTTCACGGCCCGCAGCACATGCTGGTCGTTCTTGTCCAGCGCGTAGAGAGTGCCCGGCCGTATGGCGTGCGTCGCCCCCGTGGCTACGTCCAGCACCTCGCCTTCGCCTTCCATGCAGTAGTTCGCCTCGTAGTGGTGCTTGTAGTGCAAGTGCAGCTCGGCGCCTTCGAAAACTCGGGTTTCGTGCACCGAATACCCGATGCCGTCACGCTTGATGATGATGCGCTTGCTCTCCCAGCCCGGTCCCCGGGCGTGGCGTTCGGTGTCGGTCAGGTCGTCGCTGTGGATAACTATCATGGATGAGATCCGCGGATGGGTGGAAAAAATCAATGCTGGCGGCGCGAGGCCGATCCGAGCGCATCTTCGATCTGCGCGGCGGCCAGCAGCAAGGCCCGGTCACCGCCGCGCAAGCCGGTCGCCATCAGCCCCACCGCCTGTTTCGCGGCCGGATCGCCCGGCATGGAAATGCTGGGCAGGTCCAGGCGATTGGCGAATTCCGTCAGGCTGAATGCCCGGCCGTTCTCGCGCAGATAACTGTCGTTGTCGTCCAACCGCGCGACCGCCGGCGGCAGCATGGGCACTGTCGGCGTCAGCACCGCATCCGCTCCCGCGATGGCGCAGTCGTACTCCCGCCGCAAGTCGGCCAGCCGGCTTTGCGCCGCGATATAGGCATGCGCCGGCACCTGCGCTCCCAACAGCATGCGCGGCCCCACGCGGGGATCGTAGCGGGCTGCGTCCGTCGCCAAGCGGGACGCATGCAAGGCATACGCGTCGGCCGCGATGATGCCGCCGTCACGCGCCACCTTGCCCGCCAGCGCCAGGCAGGGCATGGATTCGCGGCGTAGCGCGGCGCCCGCATCCATCAGGCATTGCAGCCATGCGGCGAAGGCGCGCCTGACCTCGGGTTCCAGCAGATCCTCCACGTGGTCCGGTACCACGAACACCTTGCTCGCCAGCGGCGTGGCGCCGTGAACGCCCGTTGCCGGCGCGGCGGCATCCCAGGGCGCCAGCACCTTATCCACAAGCAGGCACTGCGCGGCGTCCGCGGCGATGATGCCGGGCACATCGAAGGTGGGCGACAGGTACATCATGCCCGCGTCCTCATAGCGTCCGCGGGACGGCTTGAAGCCGGCGACGCCGCAGAACGCGGCCGGAATCCTCGCCGATCCGCTCGTATCCGAGACCAGAGCCAGGCTCACCATGCCCTGTGCCACCGCCACCGCGCCGCCGCTGCTGGAGCCGCCCGCGACACGAGGCACGTCGGCCATCAACGGCGATAGCGGCGTGCCGTAGCGGGCGTTCAGGCCCAGCGCGCCATAGGCGAATTCGGTCATGTTGTTCTGCGCTAGCAGCACTGCGCCGGCGCGCCGCAGCGTATGAACCAACGCAGCGTCCCGCGTGGCGGCGGGCGCGTCGGCCAGCACCCGCGAACCCGCGTGCGTGGTCCATCCGCCCACGTCGAAGCAAGCCTTCACGCCCAGTACCATGCCGGCCAGCGGCTCATCGTCCGGCGCTATTGCGCGCAAGGCGTCCCGCGCCCGCGCCTCGGTCAGCGCGTCCTCGTCGCGGCGCGCCACCAGGGCGAGAGCCGCGCTTGCGGGGTCCGCCGACGCCCGCTCCAGGCAGGTCGACACGGCGCGCAGGGATATGTCGCGGCGCTCAGGAGACATGGACATGGCTCAGGAAATCCTTGACGCGCGGGTCCTCGCTGGCCAGCACATCAGCGGGCGGCGCATCCAGCAGGACGCGGCCGGCCTCCATGAACACCACGCGATCGGACACCTTGAACGCGAACCCCATCTCATGTGTCACGATCAGCATCGTCATGCCTTCGCGCGCCAGCGTTTCCACTACCTTGAGCACTTCGGCCACCAGTTCCGGATCCAGCGCCGAGGTCGGCTCGTCGAACAGCATGATGGAGGGGCGCATGGCCAGCGCGCGGGCGATCGCCACGCGTTGCTGCTGACCGCCGGACAGTTGATGCGGATACTTGTGCGCGTGATCCAGCATGCCCACTTTGTTGAGCAGGACCAACGCTTCGCGGCGCAGTACGCCGGCGCTGCCGCGACCGTGGTACTCCGGGGCCAGCATCACGTTTTGCAGCACGGTCTTGTGCGGAAACAGGTTGAAGCTCTGGAACACCATGCCGATATCAAGGATGCGGTCGCCAGGTCCCGCCTGCGCGCCGGTCCCCGGCGATCCCAGGAAGGGTCTGCCATGCAACAGCACCTCGCCGCCGTCCAGCGTCTCCAGGCCGTTCAACGTGCGTATCAATGAGGTCTTGCCCGAACCGGACGGACCGATGATGCTGATGACTTCCCCGGCCTTGACCGTCAGGTCTATGCCCTTGAGTACTTCATGGTCGCCGAAGCGCTTGCGGGCCTGCCGCACTTCCAGCGCGGGCGCGTCGCCGGCGGCGGTCAGCGCCGGTCCGGACTGTCCTTCCTGGATCTCGCGCCGCGCCGATTCGTCCAGGGCCAGGGGCTTGGGCGCGCGCCGCAGGATGTTCATATGCGACTCCAGCCAGCCCAGCAGCTTGTCGAACAGCGTGACGATCAGCACGTAGTACAGCGCCACCGCCAACATGGTCTCGAACACCAGGAAGTTCTGCGTGTACAGGCGTTGTCCGACCAGCAGGATCTCGGCCAGCGAGATCACCGACACCAGCGAGGTCAGCTTGGCGATCGTGATGAACTCGTTGCTCAGGGCGGGCAGCGCGATCCGCAACGCCTGCGGAATCACGATCATGCGCTGGATGCCGGCATAGCGTATGCCCAGCGCCCGTCCGGCCTCGATCTGACCGCGCGGCACGCCCAGGATGCCGCCGCGATGGATCTCGGCGATGAAGGCCGTTTCGCTCACGACCAAGGCGGTCAGGCCGGCGTAGAACGGGTCCGACAACAGCGCGCCCGCCGCGGGGAACACCTGCGGCAGGTTGTAGATGAACACCAGCAGCACCAGCAGAGGCAGGCTGCGGAAGAACCAGATGTACAGACCCGCCAGGCGGCTGACGAACGGGTTCTTCGCCTGCTTCCCCAGCGCCAGCAGGAAACCCGCTGCCACGCCTATCACCCACGTTGCCGTGCTCAGCTTCACCACCACCCAGCACGCCTTCCAGAAGTCGGTGTCCCAGAGCAGGCTGACGGCGTAATCCCAATCGAAATGCATGGTCGCGGATTCCCTCGCGCCTTATCGCGCCGGGCCCGCCAGGGCGGCCTGGACTTCCGCGGGGGACGGCTCCTCCAAGCCGTAGCGGGCCAGCAGCGCCTGGTACTCGCCGCTATCGCGCGCCCGCTGCAGCGCACCGTTCAGCGCGCTCTGCAGTTCCTTCGATTCCTTGTTGATCCCCAGCCCGATCACGATCGGATAGAGCAGGGAGGTGGAGGTCACTTTCAAGCTGTCCTTGGACTGCGCCAGCATGCCGTGCACCACCGCCGCGTCTTCGATCATCGCGTCCGCCGCCTGCGAACGCAGCGCCATCATCGCTTCGGGAGAGGTCGGGAACTCCAGCACTTTGATCTCGCCCTGGCCCTTGGGCTGACAAGTCTCGCGCGAGACCTTCTGCAGCTTGGGCGTCCATGACGCCCCCTTGATCGACGCCACGCGCTTGCCGCACAGCGCCTCCGGCCCCGCAGGTGCGTACTGGCTGGCCGCCAACACCAGCAGCGAGGCGCCCGTCTTCAGGTACGGAATGAAATCGATTAGCTTGGTGCGCTCGGGCGTGACGTATAGCGCCGACGCGACCGTATCGAAGCGGCGCGCCCGCATACCCAGGATCAGGTCGGGAAAGCGCGTATCGACGAATACCGGCTCCAGGGACAGCTTGGAAGCCAGCAGCCGCGAGAAATCCGCGTCGAACCCGGCTGGCTTGCCGCCTTCCATGTACGCATAGGGCGGATAGGTGAGGTCAGAGCCCACTGTCAGGCTGTCCGCCTTGATGGTGGCGGCGGCAAACACGATGGGAGTCGCCGTGCACAACATGAACGCGGCCAGTGCGTGAGCGGCGCTGCGACGCGACGCCACCAGAATCTGAGTGAACATGTTTTCCCCTATGGAACGCCCTGAGAGCCGCGGCCAGATTGGGTCTGCCCTATACCGGAAGGTATTTTCCGCATCAGGATTGTTGAACAATTTTTGCGATTTTCCGGCAACGAAGAGGTGGGGGATATGGGTATTTTCCCTAGCGCTTTCACCATAGCCGGCGAGCTTCGCGCGGTCAGCCGTCAGGGCCGGATCTGGCCATACGCATGACCAGCGGGCCGTTGCGCCATCCAAAGAGTGGAGAGACGCCTCCTCACTGTTTGCCTATAGTTTTTTGCACTCCACCGTAAGGAGTGGCGGCATTTGCCATCCGGACGTCCTGTGCCGGACCCCATCCGGAGAGCTTGCCATGCACCACCCTGGACCTGCATACGTCCGCAGCGGGCCGGATCCAAGGGCCTGGCGCCAGTCTCGCTGGCTCCTGATCCTGATTGGCATGCTGGCGGCCGCCAGCGCTTTCGCACAGGATGTCATCTGGATCGGCCGGCCTTCCGCCCGCGACTATCTAGCCCTCAACGTCCAGCGGGCTGTCGAAGGCTACGCGGCGCTGCGCCAGCAGATGGCGCGGTTCGAGGCCCAAGTCGAGGAAGCGCGTCGCGCATACTTCGCTGCCTCCGCCGCGGACCGCGCCGCAGCCGGCGACATATTTGGTGAACTGCTGTTCCAGAAAGACCTGATGATCGCTTGGCCGCGCATCGCCGCAGGCAGCGGCGACCAGGCCCAACGCTTCGCCAGCCTGATGACGCTTGGAAACAATGGCCGCCCGCTGGATGGCGGCATCCCGCCCAGCGCCAGAAAGGCCTTCAACAGCTGGGTTTCCGCCGTGGGGTTTGGCGTCGGGTCGGGACTTGGAATAACCCCGGACCCCGTCAAAGCCGCAGCCGCACTGGCCAGCAGCGCCAGCCTGAAAGAGTATGAAGCCTACCGGCGCCTGCGCGATCAAGCCGAGTACGACGACTGGGAAGCGCAACGGACCGGCGCGGCCCGCAAGCTGATCGAGCCTGGCACCGCGATACCCGCGCGCCTGTTCTTCGGCGAAACGCCGATGATGCGAGGATTCGACTACCGCGTCGCCAAGCCTGAAAATCAGATCCTGCGCTGCATGTACGCGGGCCGCAAGGAAGAGACTTCGCTGTTCTATTTCTGGCAAGGCCGGCCGCCACAGGACATAGCCATCCTGCTCGCCATGAATCCTGGCGGCCTTGCGCGGCTGAAAGACCATGGGGTCGACCAATGCCCGCCGGACGACAAGCAGGCGCGCGCCATCGAGTCATCGCCGGCCAAGGCAATCATCACTCCCGAAATGGCTCGCGACGCCCGCGCGCAAAGAAATTCGATTCCCCTGGACCCCATCGAGGCCCAGGCGATTCAAGACCGCAACGCCGCGGCGCGCCAGAAAATGGAAGCACGCAAGGCGCGCGAGGACGAGCGCAATGCGAAAGTCCTGGCGTGCCGCGAGACGTTACAGGCGGAAGTGCTGGCCGCGCGCCAGGACCGAGACCGAATCGCGAACGACGCGGCCCGCGCCAAATACCGGGATTGTTCGCGCAACGCCAGCAAGTAGCCGTATGGCTGCGGCATGCCCTCCGATGTGCCGGTTACGCAGACCTTGGTCCGCCCCGACAAGACAGGCTATGTTGCCTGCCTTCAGGATGCCACCCCGCCGGGTCTGGTCTCCCTGAGATCCAGCCACGCCACCAGCAACAACCCGCCCGCCAACCCCAGGTGCTCGAAGAACGAGTTGGCCGCCATGAAGCGCTCCTGTCCCAGCGGCATCTCCCAGAAGCGCAGCGCGATCCCGGTCGCCAGCAGCGTGAAGGCAGCCAACGCCAGCGCGCCCAGCCATCGCAGCCTGCCCGTCAGGATCATGACGGAGGCCACCAGTTCCAGCGCGATCACCAGCACCGCGAACAAGGGCTCGGGCGACAGGCCAAAATGCGCCATCTCGCGCAGCGCGCCGGGAAAGTCAGTGAGCTTCACCACCCCTCCCTGCAAATAGGCGGCGCACAGGCCCAGATAGGCCAGGAACCGGACGGCAGAGGCTCCGAACAGCGGGCGGGCCAGATCGGCCAGCCGCCGTTCCCATTGAAAGGGCGTACTCATGGCGGGTCCCCTTAAACGGCCCAGCAAGAGCAGCCCAGCGCGCCGAAGAAGCCCTGCAGGTCCGAGCTGGGCGCATTCGATGCCCACGCGCGGGCATGGTCGTGCCCATGCATGCCGCAGGAGCTGGCGCATGCGCAGGCCGCCATGTTGCGGTAGCCCAGCGAGTTGCGACCGGCGCCTTGCGGATCGCCCCAGGCCCCATAGCCGCCGAACAACCGGGTAGGCGACCAGTCGGGCATGGCGGGCGGCAGCGGGTTGTCGTCCAGCGGACCGAATTCGCCCGCGCCGTAGACCACGCGGCCGCCCACCACGGTCAGGTCCGAGGTCAGGAAGGAGATCTCGTCCTCGGTGCAGCTGAAATAGTCCTTGTCCGGCACGATGAAGTCGGCCAGCTGGCCAGGCTCGATGCGGCCGCGCTTGCCTTCCTCGTTGGAGAACCAGGCCACGTTCTCGGTCCACATGCGCAGTGCGGTTTCGCGGTCCAGGCAGTTGCGCGCAGGGTAGAGGCGGGTACCTCCCACGGTCTTGCCCGTGACCATCCAGGACAAGGACACCCAGGGGTTGTAGGACGCGACCCGGGTCGCGTCGGTGCCGGCCGAGACCTTCACGCCGCGCTGCAGGATCTTGGCGACGGGCGGCGTGGCTTCAGCGGCCTTTGCGCCATAGCGCTCGATGAAGTACTCGCCCTGGTAAGCCATGCGGTGCTGCACGGCGATGCCCCCGCCCAGCGCGGCGATGCGGTCGATCGATTTGTCGGAGATGGTTTCGGCGTGGTCGAAGAACCAGTTCAGCCCGGTCAGTGGCGTGTCGCGATGCACTTTCTCGAACACGTCCAGGGCGCGCGAGATGGTCTCGTCGTAGGTGGCGTGCAGGCGCCAGGGCCACTTGTTCTGCACCAGCACGCGCACGACCTCTTCCAGCTCGCCTTCCATCTCCGGCGGCATGTCCGGACGCTCGACGCGGAAGTCCTCGAAGTCGGCCGCCGAGAACACCAGCATTTCGCCCGCGCCGTTGTGGCGGAAGTAGTCCGTGCCTTGCTTGTACTTCACGCTGGAGGTCCAGTTGAGGAAGTCTTCCTTTTCCTGCTTGGGTTTTTGCGTGAAGAGGTTGTAGGCCAGCCGCACCGTCATCTGGTTTTCATCGGCCAGCTTCTGAATGACGGCGTAGTCGTCCGGATAATTCTGGAAGCCGCCGCCCGCGTCGATCACGCCCGTCACGCCCAAGCGGTTCAGCTCTCGCATGAAATGGCGCGTGGAATTGAGCTGGTAGTCGAAGGGCAGCTTGGGGCCCTTGGCCAGCGTGGCATACAGGATGGTCGCATTGGGCTTGGCCAGCAGCAGCCCCGTGGGGTTGCCCTGGGCATCGCGCATGATCTCGCCGCCAGGCGGGTTGGGCGTGGTCTTGGTGTAGCCCACCGCACGCAGCGCAGCGCCGTTGAGCAATGCGCGGTCATACAGGTGCAGGATGAACACCGGCGTATCGGGCGCGATGGCGTTGATCTCGTCGATCGTGGGCAGACGCTTCTCGGCGAACTGGTGCTCGGTAAAGCCGCCCACCACGCGCACCCATTGCGGCGCGGGCGTGATGGCGACCTGGCGCTTCAGCATGGCCATGGCGTCGGCCAACGAACGCACGCCGTCCCAACGCAGCTCCATGTTGTAGTTCAGGCCGCCGCGCACCACGTGGGTGTGGTTGTCGTACAGGCCAGGCAGGGCTGCGCGGCGCTTGAGATCGACGACCCGCGTGCCAGCGCCTGCCAGCGCCATGACTTCGGCATCGCTGCCCACCGCCATGAACCGGCCGCTCTTGATCGCGACGGCGCTGGCCTGCGGTTTGCTGCGATCCAGCGTGGTGATGCGGCCATTGTGGAAAATGACATCCGGCGTAGCGTTGGACATATTGGGTTCTCCTTTCGAACTGGCGATGGCGTGGCGTCCCAACATCCCGTTGAGCGCCAGGGCGGAAGCAACACCGATGAGATCGCGGCGTGTAGGCATGCAATATCTCCTTTGATGCAGGAACCGGCTCAGCCGTGTTCCTTGTCTTGAGCCTGATGGCGGCCGGGCAATTGGCCGAGCACGTGGCTGACGGCCTTTTCCTTGTCGCAGGCGGCAACGAAGGCTGTTCCGCTAAGCAGCTGCCGGCCCACTGGAACGATCTGTTCGCCAACCAATATGCCGAGCAAGCCGATCAGGGCCACAAGGGGCGGGGCGGGCGAACGGACCTGCAGCAAGCTGTAGACCACGCCGACCAGCAGCCCGGCGCTCAGGGAAAGCAGATAGATCTTCATGTGCGTCCTCATTGTGTCGATGGATAGGAAAAGGATGCCGCTCAGGCGTGCGTGTCGGCCAGGAGGACTTCTGCATCGTCCAGGGCCGTCAGGCGCAGCTCCGTTTCGTCGCGGATGGCGGCGCCGTCGCCCAGCCCGATCTCCACGCCGTTGACCTTCAATCTGCCTTTGGAGGCGACCAGGTAGCCACGCCGCGCGCCGCGCGCAAAACGATAGGTGGCGTCCTCGCCCGCCTTCAGCGCCAGCGCAAGCACCCGCGCATCGCTGCGGATGGGCAGCGCGTCTTCGTCGCCGTCCATGCCGCTGGCCAGCGTGATGAACCGGCCCTTGCAGGCTTCGCGCGTAAAGGACTTCCTGCCCCAGCTCGGCGGCGCGCCGCGGCGATCCGGCTCGATCCAGATCTCGAACACCTGCGCGGGTCCGCCTTCCATGTTGAATTCAGCGTGCGTCAGGCCGCTGCCCGCGCTCATGACCTGCACCTCGCCGACGCCGGTGCGTCCGCGGTTGCCCAGATCGTCTTCATGGGTCAGCGCGCCTTGCCGCACGCAGGTGATGATTTCCACATCCGCATGCAGCAAAGGCGGAAAGCCCGAGCCCGGTGCGATGGTTTCGTCGTTCCAGGCGCGCAGCGCGCCCCAGTTCATGCGCTCAGGGTCCTGATAGGCGGCGAAGGAAAAATGGTGCTTCACGTCGAGCCAGCCGCGGCGGGCATGGCCCAGGCTCGCAAGAGGACGGCGCTCAACCATGGCGCGCCTCCGCGTTCCGCTTGCCGGCCTGCGCGACAGCAGGCGTCGTATGGTTCATGAGCTGGCTCCCGCTGCTGCCCGTCAGTGCTTCAAGGCCAGGAAGTGATGCACCTCAGGCTTGTCCGGCCCCATATGGAAGCGCAGCGCCTCGGTTTGCAGATCGGCATCGGCATGGGACACGCGGTGATGCTGGCGCAAGTGTTCGGCCCAAGACTCGACGAAGAACCACTCGACCACCCGCTGCGGATCCCCGGTGTGCTCGACCACGCCCCAGGCATAGGCCCCGTCGCGCAAACGCTCTTGCGACAAGCGCTTCATCGCGTCGAGAAAGGCGGGCCGGTCCTCCTGGCGGATGCGGTACTCGACCTGCACCAGCACCGGGCCGCGATCATTGGCGACCGGCTCGGCAAGCAGCGGCTCCGGCCAGTGATTCGACGCCTGCAGATCCGCTTCGCCGATCGGCAGGCGCACGCGATGGAACAACAGCGCCACCACCACCAGGCCAGCGGCGCTGACCGCCAGCGCATAGGGCACGCCGATTTCCCGCGCCACCAAACCCCAGCCCAGGCTGCCCGCCGCCATCGCGCCGTTGAAGACCATCAGATACACCGCCAGCCCGCGGCCGCGCACCCAGTTGGGCAGGATGGCCTGGGCCACGCCGTTGAACGTGGTAAGCGCGGTGATCCAGCCCATGCCCAGCACCACCAGCAGCAGCACGGCCAGCCACTGGGGCGGCGCAAACACCAGCCCCGCCATGACCGCCGCGCTGGCCACGGAAGCCAACAGCACCAGCCCGTCCGTATTCAGGCGGGCGCTGAGCTTGGGCATGACCAGGGCGCCGATGATCGCGCCAGCGCCCACCGCACCCAGCAGCACGCCGTAGAAGCCGGCAGTACCGCCAAGCATCTGTCGCGCCACCAGGGGCAGCAGCGCCCAGACCGCGCTGGCGAACAGGAAAAAGACGGCGGCGCGCAGCAGTACACGATGCAGCTCCTTGCTGGCCCGCGTATAGCGCAGGCCCGCGCGGAACGCGCCGAAAAAGTTCTCCGACAGCCCGCTGTCGACGGCCACCGGACGTTTCCACCACAGCAATGCGGCGATGACGAACACGTAGCTCAGCACGTCCAGCCCGTACGTGACCGCCGCGCCGAAGCTGGCCAGGATCAACCCGCCCGCCGCCGGACCGATGGCGCGCGCGATGTTGATGCCCAGCGAGTTCAGCGCGACAGCGCCCTTGAGCTCTTCGCGGGGCACGAGTTCGGGCACGATGGATTGCCAGGTCGGCCCCATCAATGCCGCGCCGATACCGCCGACGAAGGTCAGCGCGATCAGGTAATCGACGGTCAGCGCGCCGAAGTGCGACAGCAACAACAACGTGCCGCTTACCGAGGCCAGCAGCAGCTGCACGAAGATCAGGAAGCGGCGGCGATCCAGAATGTCGGAAAGCACGCCGGCCGGGATTGCCAGCAGGAAAATCGGCAAGGTCGCGGCCGTCTGGATCAGCGCCACTGCGGTCGGGCTGGCCGACAGGTCGGTCACCAGCCAGGAGCTGGCCACATCCCGCATGAAGCTTCCTACATTGCCCAGCACCGTCGCGGCCCACAGGACGGCGAACACGGACTGGCGCAAGGGCGCGAAGGTGCCGCGCGTCGCGTTGCTCTTCTGGTCTGGCATGGGACTCTCCTGGATCGCGCCAGGCAGCTTTCGGACCCGCAAGTCCCGCCGCCCGCCGAGTTCAAAAACAGAATGCCGGGCCGGCCAGAATCTGTCTGGCCGGCCCGGCTTGCGGTTTACTTGGCGGGGTTGGGGCCGATGCGTTCGCCGTGCTGGACGCGCTCAGCCAGCTTGTGGACGTGGGTGACGGCGTAATCGATGCCCATGCCGTAAGCGCCCGAGTGTTCCTTGACGATGGCGGTGACAGCGTCATAGGTCTCCTTGCGGGCCCAGTCGCGCTGCCATTCCAGCAGCACCTGCTGCCAGGTCACCGGGACCACGCCGGCCTGCACCATGCGGTCCATGGCGTACTTGTGCGCGTCCACCGAGGTGCCGCCGGAAGCATCCGCCACCATATAGATTTCGTACTCGCCTTCCAGCATGGCGCAGAGCGCGAAGGTGGTGTTGCAGACCTCCGTCCACAGGCCGGCGACGATGACTTTCTTGCGGCCATTGGCGGCCAGCGCATCGCGCACGTTCTGGTCGTCCCAGGAGTTCATGGAGGTGCGCTCCAGGATCTTATGGTCCGGGAACACGGCCAGCAGTTCGGGATACGTATTGCCCGAGAAACTGTCGGTTTCGACCGTCGTGATGGTGGTAGGGATATTGAAGGTGCGCGCGGCCTTGGCCAGGCCCACCACGTTGTTCTTCAAGGTCTGGCGATCGATGGATTGGACGCCGAACGCCATCTGCGGCTGCTGATCGATGAAGATGATCTGGCTGTTCTGCGGGGTCAGGACTTCAAGGTACTTGTTGGCGGACATGGCAGGTCTCTCTTTCAGGAAAACGATCAAATGGGGCGGCGGGAAAGAATTCGGTGTTGCTGGCAAACCATCCTGGTTCGCGCCGGCTAGTCGGTGACTGAAGCGCTGCTGGAAGCAGGCCGTGCATCTCGTCAGTCGGTATATGCATAGTAGGGAGCGGCCGCGATCCTGAGAACCCGCGGCAAGGAATTCCATCCTTTCCATTTCTTGCATGATGACGATGGCGTGACAGGCTTTTGCTGCGCTGCGTTCACCACCATTCTTGTCCGCGCCATAGGCAGGGGCTATCATCGGCGCGGGCATTTCCCGAGAACACGAGATGAGCAAGCTGCCGGATCTAGAAGGTTGGGCGATCTTCGCCAAGGTCGCCGAGACGGGATCGTTCGCTAAGGCGGCGGCCGAATTTGCCTTGTCGCAAGCCACGGTTTCCAAGAGCATCAGCCGTCTGGAAGCCAGGATGAAAACGACTCTGTTCCATCGCACTTCCCGCAGCATGACGCTGACCGAATCCGGCTACGCAGCGCTGGAACGCGCTGCCCGCATCCTCGAGGAAGGCGAAGCGGTCGAATCCGAGGTGACGGAGAAATCGAGCAGCCTGCGCGGCAAGATCAGGTTGTCCGCGCCCATGTCTTTCGGCGTCACGCATCTGGCGCCGATGTTGCCTCCGTTCATGCAGGCCAATCCCGATGTCGCCCTGGAGATCGAATTCAGCGACAAGCAGGCGGACCTGGTTTCGGAACGCTTCGACCTGGCGCTGCGGATTTCCAACCTGGTGGACTCGACGCTGCTGGCACGGCGACTGTGCTCCGTGCGCATTCTGTTGGTGGGTGCGCCCAGTTACTTCAAACGCGCGGGCCGCCCCAAGCATCCCAAGGACCTGGCGCAGCACACCGCGCTGCAATACATGTACGCGCGCAACGGCTCAAGCTGGCGTTTCCGCCATGAAAAGCACGGGGATTTCTCGCAGTCCTTGCCCGTGCACCTGAACGTGAACAACGCCGAAGCCCTGACGCCGGCGCTGCAAGCGGGCATGGGGCTGGCGTTGCAACCGGAGTTCCTGGCATGGAAGGATCTGCAATCGGGCGCGCTGGAGACCGTGATGGATGACTGGCAAGTGGACCCGATCGCCCTGCATATCGTCACGCCGCCGGGGCGCCGCCGGCCGGCCCGGGTGCAGGCCTTCATCGAGTATATGGCGGAGCGCTTGACGGCCGAACCCTGGGCCAATGATGTGCAGGTGTAACTGGCCCGCAGCTCCCGGCCTGCGCCGGGGCAGCGGCGCCAGTCGGGACCGGCGCGCGCCATCATTGAATGATTAGGCGAAACTTCGAACGAGTATCGCATCGACCTCGATGTCGAACGCGCTGAAACCGGACTGGATCAAGGTCCTGGCAGGCGGCGGTTCCCCAACATAGGTCGCGTAGATCGCGTCGAATTCCTGCGCATGGGCCAGGTCCCTCAAGAACACACCCACCTTGACTGCGTCGCGCAGGCTAGCCCCTGCCGCATTCGCGGCAGCCTCGAGATTGTCGAGCGCCATTCTCGCCTGGGCGGCAAAGGGCTTGTCTCCATGTCTGACGTTATCGCGATCGCGCGGTGTCTGGCCCGAGAGAAACAGGAGTGGGCCAGCCTGCATGGCCACGCTGTAGGTGCCGGCTGGCGGCGGCGTCGAGTCGCTGGAATACGCTTTTCTGATCATTTTTCCGGGTGGCTTGGGTTAAGCGAGACGCTGTTCTTCAAGGACGGTCGCGATGCGTTTGACGGCGTCGACCGCCGCCTCGTGGTTCTGCGAGAAATTGAGGCGGATGCTGTCACCGGCGTGCGGGCTGAATTCAGTCCCCGGCGTGACCGTGACGTTAGCCCGCGACCGCAGCGTCCGGATGAAGGTCTGCAAAGTCATGCGTAGCTTGGGCAGCTGCGGAAACAGGTAGCTGCCCGCTTGCGGTGTGCGGACCGCCACGCCCTCGATGCCGCGAAACAGCGACAGCAGGTCGTCGCGGATCTGCTGGTGCCTTCCAATGCGGTCGGCCAGCCATCCGGCGGGTTCGGAGAACCAGGTCTGCAACACAGCCTGGCAGTACCCCGGCGCGCGCAACGAGACGATGGCCTGGAGTTTCTCCATGCGCTGGATGATGCGGGCATTGCCAAATGCCACCCCCAAGCGATAGCCGCTCAACGATTCCGTTTTTGACGGTCCCATGATGGTGACGACGTTTTCTCCCGCCTCCGGGGCGCCTCGAAGATGGACATACGGCTGCCCCGCATACAGCAGACGGGAGTAGAGTTGGTCGACAATGACCGTTGCGCCGAACCTCTCGGCCAGCGCCGCGATCTGCCCGATTTCGTTGCGGGAATATACGGCCCCTGTGGGGTTGTTCGGGTTCGAGAAGAGAAAGACCTTGGCGCCCGCCTTGAATGCCGATTCCAATTGCTCCAAATCCAGGCCGGCATGCGCCGTGTTGTTCAGATAATCGAGTTGCACAGGGATCATCTCCGCCCCCATGAATTCGACCAGCTTGCGATTGGCGAAGTAGTCGGGCTGCACGATCGCGACTTTTTCGCCGGCAGTCACGGTGCTTGCGACGGCGAGAAACAGTGCGCTCTGGGTTCCGGGCGTAATGATGAGTTCTTCGGCGCCCGAAACGGGATGGCCTGAAAACGCCGCCAGATCGAGCGCGAGCTTCTCGCGGATGGCCGACTGGCCACGGTATTCGGTGTAGGCCTGGGAACCGCCGCGATGAACGCCTTGGACGAAAGCGTCAAGCGCCCCCGGCGTGGGTTCAAACGCATCGGCATTGACGTCGCCGTGCGAGAAATCCACGGCCACGCCCGGAAGGCTTGCGCCTTCATGCAGCAGACCTTCGCCGCCGTGGCTTTCCCGCACCTCCTGGCCTGGCGCGTTATCAATGCCCAGCTTCAGGAACTTTTCTTCAATCGCATTCATGGCGTTCTCGTCGTGTTAACAAAATGGGGGACTTGTGATGGTTCGGCGGCTCGATCCCGATCGATCTCGACCGTGTCATCGTTCTCCTGAAGCAATCGCGCCAGCAACGGCATGTCGATATTGCCGCCGGACAACACGATCAGCACGTCCTTGCCGCCTGACTGCAGCCGTCCGGCCAGTACCGCCGCCAACGCCACGGCTCCGCCCGGCTCAACCACCATGCCCAACTCCGTCAGCGAAAACCGGATGGCATACGCAATTTCTGCGTCCGTCACGGCCAAGGCTTCATCAAGAAAATGCCGATTTATTTCGAACGGCAGTTGCGCGGGCGTTACCGCTTGCAAGGCATCCGCCAGCGTGGTCGCCGTGGGCGCGTTGACCTCCCGGGTTCCGCTGGCGAGCGAGCGCACGGTGTCGTCAAACCCGCAGGGTTCCACGGCCACCACCCGCAGGTTCGGCAGAAGGGCGTCCAGCACCAGTCCGCAGCCGGCCACCAGTCCGCCGCCGCCGCAAGGCGCGGCAAACGTACCCAGATTTTCCCTGGCCACTGGCGCAAGCGCGTCCAGCGCTTCCAGCGCCACCGTTCCTTGTGCCGCCAGCACGTCGGGGTGATCGCCAGGAGGGATCAGCGTGCCGCCTGACTCCTGCAACAACCGCATGCCGATGACTTCCCGGCTTTCGCGTCGCCGGTCGTAATGAACCACGCGTGCGCCGTGGGCCAGTGCTCGAGCGACCTTGTTGCGAGGCGCGTCGGCCGGCATGACGATCGTTGCCGGAATGCCGAGACAGCGTGCCGCCCAGGCCACGGCCTGGCCATGATTGCCGGTGGAATAGGCAACAACGCCCCGTTGCCGTTCGGACTCGCTCAAGCCCAACAAGGCGTTGAACGCGCCGCGCGCCTTGAAGGATCCCGTCACCTGGAGGTTCTCGGCCTTGATCCAGACTGGCGCGCCCACGATGCAATCGAGGGCTGCCGATCGCATGAGCGGCGTCGAGACCACGTGAGGCCGGATGCGTTCGAGCGCTGCGCGGACATCTTCAAAAACGGGCACACGCATCTTGCCGAGTGATTCGTGTGCGATGAACGCGCCAGGTCTGGTCTTCGGTCTGTTTCGTGTCATGGGGATTTTCGGATTCGATAGCTTCAATGGGAGACCAGCCGCGACAGAAAGTCCTGCGCGCGCGCGGAACGGGGCGATGCGAAGAACATGTCCGTCGGCGTGTTCTCCACGACTTTCCCGGCATCCATGAAGATGATGTTGTCCGCGGCACGCCTGGCAAAGCCCATCTCATGCGTGACAACGGCCATCGTCATGCCGTCCTGGGCAAGCTCCAGCATCACGGAAAGCACCTCGCCTATCATCTCTGGATCCAGCGCCGACGTGGGCTCATCGAAGAGCATGACGATGGGGTCCATTGCCAGCGCCCGCGCAATCGCGATGCGCTGCTGCTGGCCGCCGGAAAGCTGGGCCGGATACGCGTCGATCTTTCCAGGCAGCCCGACACGGCCCAACAATTCCCGGGCCTTGTGGTGCGCAGCCTCCCGCGTTCGCCCCAGCACCTTCATGGGGGCAAGACAGAGGTTATCGAGCACGGTCAGGTGCGGATAGAGCTCGAAATGCTGAAACACCATGCCGACGCGGCTGCGCAGATCGCTCAGATTGGAGGCAGCGGCGCCCACATCGACGCCGTCGACCCGCACGCTGCCGCGTTGGAACGACTCCAGACCGTTGAAGCACTTGATCAGCGTGCTTTTGCCGGAGCCCGAGGGTCCGCAGATCACGGCCACCTCGCCGCGGCGGATCGCCATGTCGCAACCATTGAGCACGGGGGTCGCGCCATAGGATTTGTGCAGTCCGGATACTTCGATCATGGGCGCTTCTTCTCGCTGTTCTGATGTCATACGGCGCTCCTGCGCTTGGCTGCCAGGTGTGCCGCCAGTGATAGGGATGCGCAGAGCACGAAGTAGACGAGCGCTGCGAACAGGTACATCTCGATCAATCGGTTGTCCCGGTTGGCCACGATGCTGGTGGAGGTCATGAAGTCTCGCAACGAGATGACGTAGACGAGCGAGGTGTCCTGGAACAGCACGATCGCTTGCGTGATGAGCACGGGCATCATGTTGCGCAGCGCCTGTGGCAGCACCACGAAGCGCAGCGCCTGCGCACGGCTCAAGCCGGACGCCGCCGCGGCTTGCCATTGCCCCGAACGCACGCTTTGCAGGCCCGCGCGGATGATTTCGGAGTAGTAGGCCGCCTCGAACAGCGTGAAGGCGATCAATGCCGAGGGTAGCGCTCCCACGGGCTTGCCGACGATCAGCGGCACCAGGAAATAGAACCAGAAGATGACGAGGATCAAGGGCACGGCGCGGAAGCCGTTCACATACACGGCCGCGGCTCCCGCGAGCAGCGCATGCCTGGAGAGGCGCGCAAGCGCCAGCAGCAGGCCAAGCACGAGGCCGCCGGCCATCGCCACCAGGGTCAGCAGCAGACTCAGCCCCAGCCCCTCCAGCAGGAACGGCCACGCCTTCACGATGACCGAGACATCGAATACGCCATTCATGTCCGTCCTCCTTGGGTGCCTGGGATCAGCAGCTTCTTTTCCAGGCTGCGCATGCCTGCGGTGACGCATAGCGCGATGGAGAGGTACACCAGGGTGGCGGCGGTAAATGCTTCAAAGCCGCTGAAGGTATAGCTCTCGATCTGGCGGCTCTGCGCCGTCATCTCGAATACGCCTATGGTCAGCGCCAAGGCGGAGTTCTTGAAGACCGTAAGAAACTCCGAGGTCATCGGCGGCAGGACCAGCCGCAGCGCCTGGGGCAGCAGGATGTAGCGATAGGCCTGCGCCAGCGTCATGCCGCTGGCGTAGGCCGCGAGCCGTTGTCCGCGCGGCAATGCGGCGATGCCGGAACGGACCTGTACCGCCACGCGCGCGGCGGTGAACAAGCCCAGGGCGGCAATCGCCGTCCAGATCTCCGGCATCGGCAGATCACGCTTCAGCCATCGACCGGCCTCGCCCGGCAGCAGTTCCGGCACCACGAAGAACCAGATGAACAACTGCACCAGGAGCGGCACGTTCCTGAATACCGAAACGTAGGCCGTCAACAACCACCGTATGCGGCCGGGCAGCGATCCCAGCACGCCCAGCGCCAGGCCGATCACAACGGCGATGGCCCAGGCTGCGAGCGAGATCAGCACCGTCGCTTGCAGCCCGGAGATCAGCCAGCCCGCGTAAGGCTCCTCGAAAAGGACATTCCAATTCCATGCGTAGTTCATCATGAGCCCCGAGCGGATCGCGTCATTCCGGGAGTGCGGCCAATTTGAATGCCGCTGCCAGGTCCTTCGACAGCGGAACGCCCATGGGCGCGAACCACTTGTCGTAGGAAGCGTTGAGTTCCCCGGAGCGCACACTGCGCGCGATGGTGGCGTTCACCAGGCTGAGGAACACGGTGCTGTTCTTTTGCAGCATCAGGCCGTACGGATCGAACGACAGGGGCCGGCCGACCACTTCGAAGTCGACAGGCGTCGGCGCGCTCTTGCGCAATCCATAGAGCAGGATGTCGTCAGTGGAGAAAGCGTCGGCCCGGCCCGTCGAGAGCGCCAGAAAGCCCTCGGAGTTGTCCCTCACCGGAACGATGCGGACCTGCAGATTCTTCGCTTCGATCAGTGCCTTGATCAGCCGTTCGGGAGTGGTGTTGATCGGCAGCGCCACGGCCTTTCCGTTGAGGTCCTCAACCTCCTTGATGTCCGCGCCCTTGCGCACCAGCAGCCGGGTGGTCGAGATGAAGTGCGGG
This sequence comes from Achromobacter sp. SD115, assembly GCF_017355315.1. Lineage (NCBI taxonomy): Bacteria > Pseudomonadati > Pseudomonadota > Betaproteobacteria > Burkholderiales > Alcaligenaceae > Achromobacter > Achromobacter sp. SD115. Next base: position 99,710 of record NZ_JADIJM010000006.1, read on the forward strand.
GCGCTGAAGTCAACCTGGGCCTGGCGGCCCAGGGAGTTGACCGTCGACCCGCATTCGAGATCGACCGTGCCGTTGGCGACCAGCGCGATCCGGTTTTGCGGGTTCACCGCGATGTAATCGACCTTCAGTGCCGGCATCTGCAGTCGCTGCCGGACCGCGTCCACCACCTTCATGCACAGGTCCATGGCGTAACCCACAGGCTTCCTGGCGTCGTCCAGATAGGAAAAGGGAATCGACGATTCGCGATAACCCAGCGTGATGGTTCCCTTTGCCTTGATGCGCTCCAGGATGGGATCGGTACTCTGCGCCATCGCCGCCACGCTGCCTGCGAGCAGGACTGCGCCTAGGACGCCGCGCAGGACGCGGGGCACGAAACGGATTGTGGTGGTCATGGAGTCACTCCTTTTGTCACGCCGGCGTTGGGACGGGTTGATCGGCGCCGGTCAGGGCGGCAACCAGTTCTGCGAGGCTGGAAACCGTCAGGTCGGGTTTCGCCTCGGCCGCGCCTTCGCCCGACAAGCCCAGCAGCCTGCCCGGGCGGTTGACCCAGGCGCAGCGGACGCCCAGCCGGTTTGCCGGCGTGATGTCGGCCCGCAAGCTTTGCCCGACGTGCAGGATCCGTTCGCGCGGGATGCCCATGCGCATGAGATCGCCTATGCCCGTGTCGAAGTGCGGCCAATCGGGCTTGTAGGCGCCTACGCGTTGTGCCGTCACCACCAGATCGAAGCGGAAGTCCAGGTTGTCGCACGAGGTATTGAGCGAAGCCTGGTCGATGTTGCTGAACGCGCCTACCTTGGCGGACTGCTGCAGGCGCACCAATCCAGCATGGCTGTCGTCGAATGCCGGCCAGGTGTGCGGCGCGGCCGCGAACTGGCGGCGCAGGTCCGGGTCCACGGCCACCTTGAACTGGGTGCAGATGCGCTCGAAGCACTTGGTCAGGACGTCGGGGTAGAGGTGCGCCGGGCGTTCCTTCTGGATCGCCGCGCGGGCGCCATCGAAAGCCATGATCAGGGTTTCGGCGTCGGCCTCGATGCGGTTCTCGCGCGCCCAGCGCGTCAGAAACTTGGCGATCGAAGGCTCCCAGTCAATCAACGTGCCATACACGTCGAAGGTCACGGCATCGAAATCGGAAAGGCGGAGCGTCATATGCAACCTTGATGAAAAGTGAGGGGTCCGTGAACTATAATCGATAATCGATAATCTGCAATACCTGATCAGTCCGTATAATCCCTAAGAGGAGGAAATCTATGGACTACAGTGAAGCGTCGCCGGTGGCGCAGGCCCTGGCGGATCGTTCGATCGCTGGCGCGGTGGTAGACGCCCTGCGCGGAGAAATCATCCACGGCCAGCTAAAACCAGGAGAACGCCTGCGCCAGGATGCCGTGGCCTCGCGTTTCCGGGTCAGCCAAACCGTCGTGCGAGAGGCGTTCAAGGACCTTATCCGCGAGTGCTTCCTGGTCTCGGAACCTCGTCGCGGCGTCAGCGTGGCGACCATGTCGGCCGACGAAGCCGAAGAAATGACGACGTTGCGCAGCGTGGTCGAGCCGCAAGCCTTGGCTTGGGCCATCCCCAAGCTGACAGAGGTTCAGTTCGAAGCAGCCGAGCGCGTGCTCAAGGAGCTGGACAACGAAACCAGCGTCGATCAAATCATCCTGCTGAATGCCCGCTTTCACCGGGGGCTATATGCCGCTGCTAACCGCCCAAGGACGCTGACGATGGTCGAGACATTGCGTCTGGGCTTCGAACGCTATTTGCGTTACACGTGGGAGTTCACGACCCACCGGGATCGCTCGCAACAGGAGCACTGGGAGCTTCTGGCGATGTGCAAACAGGGTGAAGTGAACAACGCCTGCAGCCTCCTGACGCAGCACATCCGAGCAACGGGAGACTTGCTCGTCGAATGCCTCGCGAAGCGGCCCATTGAACAAACGTCCAAGCTTTGAAGCACTTGGAGCCAGGGCTGGCGCGCATCCCTGACGGGCTAGGGCACCGGCGCAGCCTGGCAGTTCACGGATAGGCCGGGAGCCCAAAGCCCGGCGTGCTTGCGCCAAGAAAAAAAGGGGGGCTGCGATGCAGCCCCCCTTTTCACGCAATCCGGAGTTCCCAGGAAGAATCCAGATTTTCGCGGGATCGCGCGCCGATCAGGCGTCGATATTCCCCGCCGACAGCACGTGCGTCTCGATGAAGTTGCGGCGCGGTTCGACGTCGTCGCCCATCAGCGTGGTGAAGACCTCGTCGGCCGCGATGGCGTCCTCGATCTGCACGCGCAGCAGGCGGCGCACCTTCGGGTCCATGGTGGTTTCCCACAGCTGTTCCGGGTTCATTTCGCCCAGACCCTTGTAGCGCTGCTTGGAGATACTGCGGTCGGCTTCGCTGCGCAACCATTGCATGGCTTCGCGGAAGTCGGACACGGTCTGTTCCTTGCGCTTTTCGCCTTCGCCGCGGGCAGCCAGCGAACGCGCGCTGACCTTGCCGGAGAAGCTCTTGGCGGCCTTGGACAGCACGGCGTAGTCCGAACCGTTGACGAAGTCCGCATCGATGATGCTGACGCGCACGTTGCCGTGGTGCATGCGTTGCACCGACAGGCGATGGCGTTCGGTGGCCTCGTCGAACTGCGGCACCACTTCGACGCCGTTGCCGCTGACCGGATCGCGCATGGCATCGGCCAGGCGGCGGGCGGAGTCGGCGGTGGACTCGGCAGATTCCAGATTGATCTCCACGCCTTCGGCCATGGCCGACAGCGCGCCCACGTCGAACACGCGCGACAGGCGCGCGATGACGCCGTCGGCCGCCACGTACTGGCGGGCCAGGTCGCTCAGCTCGTCGCCGCGGATGATGTTGCCGCCCGAGATGATCTCGGCATCCTTCAGCGCCAGCTGCAGCATGAACTGCGCTTCTTCCTGGTCGTCCTTCAGATACCGTTCTTCACGACCGACCTTGACCTTGTACAGCGGCGGCTGCGCGATATACACGTAGCCGCGCTGCACCAGTTCGGGCATCTGGCGGTACAGCAGCGTCAGCAGCAGGGTGCGGATGTGCGCGCCGTCCACGTCCGCGTCGGTCATGATGATGAGGCGGTGGTAGCGCAGCTTGTCGACGTTGAAGTCGGGACCGATGCTGGTGCCCAACGCGGTGATCAGCGTGGCGATCTGTTCGCTGGCGATCAGGCGGTCGAAGCGCGCCTTCTCCACGTTCAGCACCTTGCCGCGCAGCGGCAGGATGGCCTGGAACTTGCGGTCGCGGCCCTGCTTGGCCGAGCCGCCTGCGGAGTCACCCTCGACGATGTACAGCTCGCACAGCGCCGGATCCTTTTCCTGGCAGTCGGCCAGCTTGCCGGGCAGGCCGGCGCCTTCCAGCACGCTCTTGCGGCGCGTCATCTCGCGCGCCTTGCGCGCGGCTTCGCGCGCGCGGGCGGCTTCGACGATCTTGGCGCACAGCGCCTTGGCATCGATCGGGTTCTCGAGCAGCCAGGATTCCAGCGTGCGGGCCACGGCTTCTTCCACCGCCGGGCGCACTTCGCTGGAGACCAGCTTGTCCTTGGTCTGGCTGCTGAACTTGGGTTCGGGCACCTTCACCGACAGCACGCAGGCCAGGCCTTCGCGCATGTCGTCGCCGGAGGTTTCGACCTTGGCCTTCTTGGCCAGTTCGTTATCGGCGATGTACTTGTTGATGATGCGGGTCATCGCCGCGCGCAGGCCGGTCAGGTGCGAGCCGCCGTCGCGCTGCGGGATGTTGTTGGTGAAGCACAGCACGCTTTCGCTATAGCTGTCGTTCCACTGCATCGCCACTTCAACGCCGACCGGCACGCCACCCGCCGCGGACTCGGTGGTGACCGAGAACACGTTCGGGTGCAGCACGGTCTTGCTGCGGTTGATGTATTCGACAAAGCCCTTCACGCCACCGGAGAACGCGAAGTTCTCTTCCTTGCCCTGGCGCTGGTCGATCAGGCGGATCTTCACGCCATTGTTCAGGAACGACAGCTCGCGCAGGCGCTTGGAGAGGATCTCGTAGTGGTACTCGATGTTGTTGAAGATGATCGGGTCGGCCAGGAAGCGCACTTCGGTGCCGCGCTTGTCGGTCGTGCCGGTCACCGCCAGGGGCGCGACGCGCTCGCCTTGGCGGAATTCCATCTGGTGCACTTCGCCGTTGCGGCGGATGGTCAGCCGCAGCCATTCGGACAGCGCGTTCACGCAAGACACGCCCACGCCGTGCAGGCCGCCAGACACCTTGTAGGAGTTCTGGTCGAACTTGCCGCCGGCATGCAGTTCGGTCATGACGATTTCCGCCGCGCTGCGGTGGAATTCGTCGTCCTTGTGGATGTCGGTGGGAATGCCGCGGCCGTTGTCGGTGACCGAGATGGAGTTGTCGGTGTGGATCGTGACGACGATGTCGTCGCAATAGCCGGCCAGGGCTTCGTCGATGGCGTTGTCGACGACTTCGAACACCATGTGGTGCAAGCCGGTGCCGTCGGAGGTATCGCCGATGTACATGCCGGGGCGCTTGCGCACGGCCTCCAGCCCCTTGAGCATCTTGATCGAGTCAGCGCCGTAGCCGCTGTTCTCGGGAGTGGTGTTCTGCTGATCTGACATGTCTGTATCGATAACGCTTTAAAGAACGGCCTGGCGGCCGGACCGCGGGCGCAGCACGAGGCTGCGCCGCGGCACAAACCCACAAGTGGCGCGGATCAGATCCGCATGGGCATGACGACGTACTTGAACTGGTCGTCTTCGGGCAAGGTGATGAGCGCCGACGCGTTGGCATCGGGCATGACCGACCACTGGATGTTGTCCACCTTGACGTTGGCCAGCACGTCGAGCAGGTAGCCGACGTTAAAGCCCACATCCAGCGCTTCATGGCCGTAGTCGATGTCGATTTCTTCCTGCGCCTCTTCCTGCTCGGCGTTGGAAGACGAAATCTTCATCTGGTTCTGCGCCAGTTGCAGGCGCACGCCCTTGAACTTGTCGGTGGTCAAGATGGCGGCGCGCTGCAGGCTGCCCTGGAGCGCTTCGCGGCCGACCAGGAAATGGCGCGTGTAGTTCGTCGGGATCACGCGCGTGAAGTCGGGGAACTTGCCTTCCACCAGCTTGGACACCAGTTCCACGTCGCCGAAGCGGAAGCGGATCTGGCCCGGCGCCACGTCGATGGAAACCGGCTCGTCGGAGTCTTCCAGCAGGCGCTGCATTTCCAGCACGGTCTTGCGCGGCACGATCACTTCATGGCGTTCGCTGATGCCGTCGGCTTCCGTCGAGCAGTGCGCCAGGCGGTGGCCGTCGGTGGCGACGGCGCGCACGCGGCCCGGTTCGAACACCAGCAGCATGCCGTTCAGGTAGTAGCGGATGTCCTGTTGCGCCATGGCGAAGTGCACCATGTTGAACAGGTGGCGCAGCGTGCGCTGCGGCATGGTCAGCGACACGTCCCACTGCTCGGGCTGGGCCACGGTGGGGAATTCGCTGGCGGCCAGCGTCTGCAACGCGAAACGGCTCTTGGCCGACTGCACCGACAGCTTGTTGCTGGCCAGCGCCAGGCGCACGTCGCCGGTGTCCGGCAGGGCCTTCAGGATGTCCAGCAGCTTACGCGCGGCGACCGTGGTGGATTCGTTGTCTTGACCCACGCCGAAATCGGCATGGGTGGTGATCTGTACTTCCAGGTCGGTCGCAATGAAGGCAACCTTGTTGCCTTCCTTGCGCATCAGGATGTTCGCCAGGATGGGCAGGGTATGGCGTCTTTCGACGATGCCCGCCACAGTCGATAGCGGTTTCAGCAATGCATCGCGTGTGGTTTGTACGAGTTGCATGTTCATCCTTTTAGAGTTTGTTCCAACACGTGCAGGGTATGGTTGAGCTCCGCTTGCTTGGCGCGGGCGTCGGAAATCTTGCGTACGGCATGCAGCACGGTGGTGTGATCACGGCCACCGAACAGATCGCCGATTTCCGGCAGGCTTTTCTGGGTCAGCTCCTTCGCCAGGTACATCGCGACCTGGCGCGGCAAAGCGATATTGGCGGGCCGGCGTTTCGAGTACATGTCGGCCACTTTGATCTTGTAGAAATCCGCCACCGTCTTCTGGATGTTCTCCACGGTGATCTGGCCGTTGGACACCGACAGCAAGTCCTTCAGGGCTTCCTTGCAGACATCCACCGTCAGCACGTCGCGGCCGTGGAAGCGGGCGTAGGCCAGAACCTTGCGCAGCGCGCCTTCCAGTTCGCGCACGTTGCTGCGCAGATGCTTGGCAATGAAGAACGCCACTTCCTCGGGCATGGGCACGCCTTCGGATTCCGCCTTGCGCAGCAGGATCGCCACGCGCATTTCCAGTTCCGGCGGCTCGATGGCCACCGTCAGGCCGGAGTCGAAGCGCGAAATCAGGCGGCTGTCGATGCCCGACAGTTCCTTCGGATACGTGTCGCTGGTAATGATGATCTGCTTGCGCTGCGCCACCATCGCTTCGAACGCGTAGAAGAATTCTTCCTGCGTGCGGTTCTTGCCGGAGAAGAACTGGATATCGTCGATCAGCAGCAGGTCGAGCGAATGGTAGTAGCGCTTGAAATCATCGAACGCCTTGCGCTGGTACGCCTTCACCACGTCGGACACGTACTGGTCGGCATGCACATAGCGCACGCGCACACCGGTGCCCGCCGCCACCATGGCATTGCCGATGGCGTGGATCAGGTGGGTCTTGCCCAAACCCACGCCGCCGTACAGGAACAGCGGGTTGTAGGACGTGCCAGGGTTCTCGGCCACCTGCAGCGCGGCGGCGCGCGCCAGCTGGTTCGCCTTACCCGTCACGAAGTTCTCGAACGTCAAGTCGGTGTTCAGGCGCGAGCGCTCGTACACGATGTTGGCTGCGTCCGCGTTCACCGCTTGCGCAGCCGCCGTCGTCGCGGGCGCAGGAGCGGGCTGGGCGGGCGCCATCGCGGGTCCGGGCGGCGGCGCGCCGCCTGAGGGGGAACCACCGGACGGGTACGTTTGCGCGGGTTGCGGAGCGCGCACGGGCGCGACCGGCATGCGCGGCGCAGTGCCTTGGGAGGGCAACTCAAACAGTACCTGCACCGGACGCTCGAACCACTCCGCGGCCAACGCTTCGATCTGGTGGGAAAAGTTCTTGCGCACCCAATCCAGCTTGAAGCGGTTGGGCGCGGCAACGCGCAGCACCGCCTGCGTTTCGTCGTACGCAAGCGGGACCAGCGGTCGTATCCACGCGCTGATTTGTTGGGGGGGGAGTTCCTGCTCAAGACGACTGACGCAGGTCTGCCAGAATTCTTTCATGTCGCTCTTATTCAAACCTCGATTCTACCTTGCCTGGGCTGGGGTTATCCACAGGGTAGGGCATAAGCGTCCACGCGGCCCAAGCTTAACTGTTTGACAAGACAGGGAAAACTTGCTGAAATGGTGGGCTTTTCCGAATTCTGTCTGTCAGAAGGTTCCACAGAGAGCTTAGCCGCGCTTTGTTGGCAGGGGGTGTCAATGACGCCGCCGCCCACGCAACTGCCTGGTTTTAGCTTCTATACGTCGCCCGGGGTTTCCCCGGTCAGAGCCCCGTCTACGAGTTGTTTTTTGCACCTGTTGCAAAAATGCTCATTGGATACCCGCTTCCTGAATGCGCGACCAGGAACCCTTCCGGGCAGGTCCCTTCTGACTTTTGTTCTTTTTGTGGATCGTCCATGAAACGTACCTACCAACCTTCCGTTACCCGCCGCAAGCGCACCCATGGCTTTCGCGTGCGCATGAAAACCCGCGCTGGCCGCGCTATCCTGAACGCTCGCCGCGCCAAGGGCCGCAAGCGTCTGGCCGTCTAAGTCCTGGTTTTCCGGTTTTACCGGAATCCTGACGCCTGACCTGCAGTCCATGCCGCGCTCCACGCTTCCGCCGGAGGCGCGGCTGCATCGCCCCTCCGAGTTCGCCGCCGCCCTCAAAGGCCGGCGTCTTGCCCGAGGGGCGTTCTTCATTGTGAGCGCCGCTCCCAATGATCTGCCTCCTGGCCAGGATGCCTGTGCGCGCCTGGGCCTGGTGATCGCCAAGCGGTTCGCCGCCCACGCCAGCACGCGCAACGCCATCAAGCGGGTCATCCGCGAGGCGTTCCGCCATCGGCGCCTGGGGTTGCCGGCAAAAGATTACGTCGTGCGCCTGCATAGCAAGGTTGCGCCCGCCACGCTCACTGCGCTAAAACGCGCGGCCAGAGCCGAAGTGGACGCTCACTTTGAGCGGATCGCGCGATGATCAAGGCTTTACTCATTGCCCCGATCCGGTTCTACAGGTTTTTCCTGAGTCCCTGGATCGGCCGGCAGTGCCGCTTTACTCCCACCTGCTCGGCGTATGCGATCGAAGCGATCGAGCGCCACGGCGCCTGGCGCGGCTTCTGGCTGGCGGTCCGGCGCATTGGTCGCTGCCACCCTTGGTCGCCCGGCGGATTGGATCCGGTTCCGCCGGCCAAGGGAACCAATGGCCGCTCGTGCTGTTCCCACAGCCACCGCACCGAGCACGATTGACGCTAAACTGGCGGGCTTTGCTGGCCCGTATTCACCTCAGTAGGCACCATGGATATCCGACGAACCGTCCTCTGGATGATTTTTTCCTTCTCGCTGTTGCTCCTATGGAACAACTGGCAGATCCATAACGGCAAGCCGTCGCTGTTCGGCCCCACGCCGGCCGCCACCACGAGCGAGCCGCAGGCTGCCGCGAACAACGCTACGCCCTCGGTGCCCAGCGCGCCTGTCCCGGCGACCGCCGCGGCATCCGCCGTGCCCGGCGCTGCGGTGCCTGCCGCCGCGCGTTCGGAAGAGGTCGTCATCACGACCGACGTGCTGCGCCTGACGTTCGACACCATGGGCGCCCAGCTGGTGCGCGCCGAACTGCTGAAGTACCCGGCTACCGGCCAGCCCGACAAGCCCACGGTGCTGCTGGACCGCGCCGCCGGCCTGAACTACGTGGTGCAGACCGGCGTGGTCGGTGCCCCGAACGGCCAGAGCTTCCCCACGCACCAGACGCCTTTCCGCATCGTGTCCCCGGAGCGCCAGCTGACCGGCGACAACCTGGTGGTCGCCTTCGAAGGCGAATCCGGCGGCGTGAAGGTCACCAAGACGTTCACCCTGCACCGCGGCCGCTATGACGTCGACGTGCGCCATGACCTGGCCAACGTCGGCGCCGCCCCCGTGTCGCCCGCCCTGTACCTGCAGCTCGAACGCGACGGCAACGACCCGGCCGACACGTCCAGCTTCTATCACACCTTCACCGGTTTCGCGGTCTACTCGGAACAGGACAAGTTCCAGAAGATCACCTTCAGCGACATCGAAAAGAAGAAGGCCAGCTACATCAAGCAATCGGACAACGGCTGGATCGCCGTGGTCCAACACTATTTCGCCACCGCCTGGGTGCCCCCGCAGGGCAAGCAGCGCACCAACGAACTGCTGGAAGTGCAGAAGAACCTGTACGCCGCACGCAGCATCGAAGCCGTGGGCGAGATCGCCCCTGGCGCCGCCACGCGCGTCGACTCGCACCTGTGGGTCGGTCCGCAAGACCAGAAGGCCATGGCGGCCCTGGCCCCCGGTCTTGAACTGGTGGTCGACTACGGCTGGCTGACCATCATCGCCAAGCCGCTGTTCAAGCTGATGACCTGGCTGCACTCCCTCCTGGGCAACTGGGGCTGGACGATCGTGGCGCTGACCGTGCTGATCAAGGCCGTGTTCTACCCCCTGGCCGCCGCCAGCTACCGCTCCATGGCCCGCATGAAGCAGGTGGCTCCGCGCCTGCAGGCCCTGAAGGAAAAGTACGGCGACGACAAGCAGAAGCTCAATGCGGCCATGATGGAGATGTACCGCACCGAGAAGATCAATCCGCTGGGCGGCTGCTTGCCGATGGTGGTGCAGATCCCGGTGTTCATCTCGCTGTACTGGGTGCTGCTGGCCAGCGTGGAAATGCGCGGCGCGCCGTGGATCCTGTGGGTGCACGATCTGTCGATCCGCGACCCGTACTTCATTCTGCCCGCCATCATGATGGCCACCATGTTCCTGCAGATCAAACTGAACCCGACGCCTCCGGATCCCATCCAGGCCAAGGTCATGATGATCATGCCACTGGTGTTCGGCGGGATGATGTTCTTCTTCCCGGCCGGCTTGGTGCTCTACTGGTGCGTCAACAACACCCTGTCGATCGCGCAGCAGTGGTCCATCACCCGCGCCATGCAGCGCAAGACGGAAGCCGCAGCCAACCGCTGATATCCGCGCTTGCTCAAGAAACCGGTCCCATGCGGACCGGTTTTTTTTTCGCCCCGGCAAGATGCTCCGCGCCAATCCGCGACTTTCTTGATAGTTATTCTTTATCAAGTTTTATAGATCAATCAACTTCACACAGTAAGGCAAGACCCCTATGATGTGTCGGAGATAGCCCCTGGCCGGCAATGCCGGGGTTGTCCCAGACACGGCGCGGGGCCCACAGCGGCTCCCCGCATTCCAGCATTTCATAGGGAGTGTGCTATGACCGACAAGAAGACGCATCTGACCACCGCCGCAGGCGCGCCCGTGGCCGACAACAACAACACGCTGACCGCCGGCCCGCGCGGGCCGGCGCTGTTGGAAGACTTCTGGCTGATAGAAAAGCTCGCCCATTTCGACCGCGAGCGCATCCCTGAACGCGTGGTGCACGCCAAGGGCTCCGGCGCCTACGGCACCTTCACCGTCACCCACGACATCTCGCGCTACACCCGCGCCAATATCTTTTCCCAGGTCGGCAAGCAGACCCCGCTGTTCCTGCGCTTCTCGACCGTGGCCGGCGAACGTGGCGCGGCGGACGCCGAGCGCGACGTGCGCGGCTTCGCCATCAAGTTCTACACCGAGGAAGGCAACTGGGACCTGGTGGGCAACAACACGCCGGTCTTCTTCATCCGCGATCCGCTGAAATTCCCCGACTTCATCCACACCCAGAAGCGCGATCCCAAGACCAATCTGCGCAATGCCACCGCCGCCTGGGACTTCTGGTCGCTCAACCCCGAATCGCTGCACCAGGTCACGACCCTGATGAGCGACCGCGGCATTCCCGCCAACCTGCGCCAGCAGCACGGCTTCGGTTCGCACACGTTCAGCTTCATCAACAAGGACGGCGAGCGCTTCTACGTGAAGTTCCACTTCAAGTCGCAGCAGGGCATCGCCTGTCTGAGCGACGAGGAAGCCGCGCAAGTGGTCGCCCATGACCGCGAAAGCTCGCAGCGCGACCTGTTCCAGAACATCGAGCAGGGTAATTTCCCGAAGTGGACGCTGAAGGTGCAGATCATGCCCGAGGCCGAAGCCGCGACGTATCACATCAACCCCTTCGATCTGACCAAGGTCTGGCCGCACGGCGACTATCCGCTGATCGAAGTGGGCGTGCTGGAACTGAACAAGAACCCCGAGAACTACTTCGCCGAGGTGGAGCAAGCCGCCTTCACGCCAGCCAACGTGGTCCCGGGCATCGGTTTTTCGGCCGACAAAATGCTGCAGGGCCGCCTGTTCTCGTATGGCGATACGCACCGCTACCGCCTGGGCATCAACCACCATCAGATCCCGGTGAACGCGCCGCGTTGCCCGTTCCACAGCTTTCACCGCGACGGCGCGGGCCGCGTCGACGGCAACGCCGGGGCGACGCTGAACTACGAGCCCAACAGCGCGGGCGAGTGGAAAGAAACCCCGTCGGCGGGCGAACCGCCGCTGGCGCTGGACGGCCAGGCCGCGGCGCGCTGGAACCATCGCGTGGACGATGACTACTACTCGCAGCCGGGCGCGCTGTTCCGCCTGATGACGCCGGCGCAGCAAGAGCTGCTGTTCGGCAACATCGGCCGCCACATGGCCGGCGTGCCGGAAGAAATCCAGCGCCGCCAGCTGGAACATTTCCGCAAGGCGGATCCCGCCTACGCCGCCGGCGTTGCCAAGGCGCTGGGATTGAAGCTGTAAAGCGCGACGCGCCCATGCGCAAGGCGGCCCCTCGGGGCCGCCTTTTTTTGGTCGCAACGCCGCGCTGCGCGGTGGACAGTCAGCGTTGCATGCCCCACCGCCTGACCGTGAAGCGCTCCACGGTGTCGAACACCAGGTTTTCCACAAGCAGGCCGATGATCACCACCGCCGCCAGCCCCGCGAACACGCGGTCTGTGTATAACTCGTTGCGGTTCTGGAAGATGTACCAACCCAGCCCGCCCTTGCCGCTGGAAGCCCCGAACACCAATTCCGCCGCGATCAGTGTGCGCCACGCAAACGCCCAGCCTATCCTCAACCCTGCCAGGATGGCCGGCAAGGCGGCGGGCACCAGGATCTGCAACACATAGCGCAAGCCGCTCAGCCCGTAATTGCGGCCCGCCATGCGCAGGGTCTCCGACACCCCCAGAAAGCCCGCATACGTGTTCAGCGCCAGCGCCCACAACACCGAATGGATCAGCACGAACACCAGGCTGCCTTCGCCCAGCCCGAACCACAGCAACGCCAGCGGCAATAGCGCGATGGCGGGCAGGGGGTTGAACATGGCGGTCAAGGTGGACAGCAGATCGCGCCCGAAGCGCGTCGACACCGCCAACGTGGTCAGTACGAAAGCCAGCGCCACGCCGGCCGCATAGCCCTGCGCCAGCACGCGCAACGACTGTCCCGCGCGCGCCAGCAGCTCGCCGCCGGCAATACCCTGCACGAAGGCCACCGCCGTTTGTGTAGCACTGGGCAGCAGCAGATCGTTGTCGGTATAGCGCGCCGCCAGCTCCCAGATGCCGGCCAGCAGCGCCAGGATCGCCAGCTTGCGCAGGCTGGCGTGCTGCCACAGGCGTTCATGCCAGGGCAGGGGTGTTTCAGCCGCTTGCGGCGGAAGGGGCGGCAGCTCGTACTCCACTTCGGAGCGTACGGGCACGGCGCCCGCGTAGGCAGTGCTCATGCGTGTGTCCTTCAAGCCGCAGCCCGTTCGGCCGGCTGTTCATCCGGCGCCACATCGAACAGCAGGTCGTGGATGCGGCTCGCTGCCGACTGGAAGGCAGCGGAGCCTTGGCTATGCAGGCCAAAGGCATGAGCGTTCAGCTCGGCGCGCACGCGCCCCGGATGCGGCGACAGCAACAGCACGCGGCTGCCCAGCACCAATGCCTCTTCGATCGAGTGCGTGACGAACAACAGCGTGAAGCGCACGTCTTCCCACAATGCCAACAACTCTTCCTGCATGCGCCGCCGGGTCAATGCGTCCAGCGCCGCGAAGGGTTCGTCCATCAACAGGACGCGCGGCTGCATCGCCAGGGCGCGGGCAATGGCCACGCGCTGCTTCATGCCACCGGACAAGGTGTGCGGATAGGCGTCGGCGAACGCGGACAGTCCGACCTTGTCCAGGTAGTGCATGGCGCGCTCATCGGCCTCGCGCCTGCCGAGCTTGCGCGACGCCACCAGCGGAAACGCCACGTTCTGGCGCAGCGTCTTCCACGGCGGCAATTGGTCGAATTCTTGGAACACCACGATGCGGTCGGGCCCGGGGCCACGCACGGTCTTGCCATCGACAGCGATGCGGCCTTCGGTCGGCTCGATGAAGCCCGCGATCGCCTTGAGCAGCGTCGACTTTCCGCATCCGGAGGCGCCCAGCAGGATAAAGCGCTCCGCATCATGCACGTCGAAACTGACCTGATGCGTGGCGCGCACGCGCCGTTCGCGCGTCTTATATTCGATCGACACCTTATCCACAGCCAGCAGAAGCGTGGCCTTTTCGGTGTTATCCACAGGGGCTGCGGCGCTTAGCCCCATATCAGCTGCCTTGCGCGATGATGGCATCGTCAAAGAAATAGTCGCGCCAGCTTGCCGGCGCGTTCTTGATCGCGCCGACCTTGTGCATGAATTCGGCTAGCGCGTAGGTATTCTGCGGTTCCAGCTTGAATTGCACGTCGGGGTTCTTGATCACCTTGATCAGGAAGTCGCGGTCCAGCTTGGCGCCGGTGACGCGCAGATAGGTGTCCGCAGCCTGTTCCGGATTGGCGGCGGCAAACTGGGCCGCTTCCTGCAGTGCGGCCTGGAACGCCTTGTAGGTCTTGGGGTTTTCCTTGCGGAATTTCTCGGTGGCGAACAACACCGTCGACGAACTGGGTCCGCCCAGCACGTCATAGGATTTGAGCACGATGCGCGCATTGGGATTCCCGGCGAGTTCCTGCTCCTGAAAGGGCGGGTTGCCGAAATGCCCGGTGATTTCCGTGCCGCCCGCGATGATGGCAGCGGCCGCGTCTGGATGCGGCAGCGCGACGGAAATCTTGTCCAGCTTATTGAACTGCGCATCGCCCCACAGCTTGGCCGACGCCAGTTGCAACACACGCGATTGCACCGACACGCCCACCGCCGGCACCGCGATGCGATCCTTGTCGGTAAAGTCGGCAATCGTCTTCACGTTGGGGTTGTTGCTGACCAGGTAATAGGGAAAGTTGCCCAGTGAAGCCACGCCCTTCACGTTTTGCTTGCCGCGCGTGCGATCCCAGATCGTCAGCAGCGGTCCCACGCCCGCCCCCGCGATATCCACCGCTCCCGACAGCAGCGCATCGTTCACCGCTGACCCGCCAGACAGCTTGGCCCACTCGACCGAGATATCCACACCATCGGCCTTGCCGTGCTTTTCGATCAATTGCTGGTCGCGCGCCACGTTCAACAACAGATAGACGATGCCGTATTGCTCCGCGATGCGGATGCGGCCTTCCGCCATGGCCGGCGTGGGCGAAGCCAGCGCCAGCACGGCAAGTACCAGTGCGAGGCCCGCGGTGGTGGCGGCCTGGACCAAGCGATCACGTAAAGCGGAGGAAAAACCCATGGCGGTCCCTGTGGATAAGTGGTTTGCGCGAAATTGCGGCAGGCTGAACATCAGAAAGGGAGGTCGCCTTCGATGGTGGTGCGGTACAGCTTGCGGCGCAGATGGTCCGGCGTGCCGCCGGCCAAGTGGATCAGGGAACGGTTGTCCCAGAACACCAGGTCATGCGGCTGCCATTGGTGGCGGTAGATGTGCTCGGGCCGGATGCTGTGGGCAAACAGCTGGTCCAGGATCTGGCGGCTCTCGTCTTCGGGCAGGCCTTCGATACGGATGGTGAAGCCCTCGCTCACGAACAGCGCGCGGCGTCCGGTTTCGGGATGGGTGCGCACCACCGGATGAATCACTTCCTGCACCTGCGCCACCTGCTGCGCGCTGAGATTGGGACGCCACGCACCTTCCTTCTGCAATTGGCCATACTTGGCCAGATAGGAATGCACGGCGCGCTTGCCTTCGATGGCGTCGCGCAAGGCGGCGGGCAGGGTGTCGTACGCCACATGCATGTCGGCGAACAGCGTGTCGCCCCCATGCGCAGGCAGTTCCTGCGCGTGCAGCAGCGAGCCCAGGCTCGGCAGCTCTTTATACGAGATGTCCGAATGCCAGTACTTGCCGGCATCGCCCAGCCCTATCGGCTTGCCGTCTTCAACGATGTTGGAGACGATCAGGATCTCGGGATGTCCGGGCAGATGGAACTGATGCAGCACATGAATCATCAGGCGGCCGAAGCGGCGGCTGAAATCGATGTGCTGTTGCGGCGTGATGCGCTGGTCGCGGAACACCAGCAGGTGATGGTCCAGATGCGCGCGATGCACCTGGGCGAAGTCGGCCGGGGCCAGCTCGCGCGACAGGTCGATGCCGATGATTTCGGCGCCTGTCACGGCCGCCAGGGGGCGGATCGAAAAGGCTTGCGTCGCGGGTTCGGCATACGCCTCGGACAGGCGCAACGCGTTGCTCTGGGACATGGATCGCTCCTTGCGCGAATGCCGCCGGCCAGGCCGGCTCAGGAACGATCCATTATGAAAACGCGCAACCCCTACGCAAACGAATTATTCGGCCTTTGTTCAAGCCTGCGCGTCATATGGCGCGCCCTCGCGTTGCGGCTATAAGCTTATTCGCGCGAGAGGAACTTGCCGCGCACGGAGCCGATGTGCTGCTCCATCTTGCGTACAGCAGCCTTCTTGTCGCCACGCTCGACCATGTTGTACAGATCTTCCAGTTCCGCCACATTGGGCTTTTCGGCCTTGCCCGCGGGCGGTCGGAACCATAGGCGCATGGAACGGTCCAGCAGGCTGCCCGCAAACTCCGCCAGGATGTCATTGCGGGCGGCTTGGTACAGCGTCTGGTGGAACCTGCGGTCGATTTCCATGCTGCCCAGGCGGTCCTGGCGCTCATGGCATTCCCAGCCTGCCGCTACCAACGCCTGCAGCCGCTCCAGCAACGCGGGCGTCACATTGTCCACGGCCAGGCCGGTCAGATGCGGTTCGACCAGCAGGCGCGCGGCGATCAGCTCGAGGAAGCTGTCTATGGTTTCCGCTTTGACCAGAATGCCCTTGCGCGGCAGGATGTCCACCAGGCCCTCACGGTCCAGCCGGTGTATGGCCAGATGGATGGGGCTGCGGCCGAGCGACAGCTGTTCGCTCAGTTGCGCAACATTGATCTGGTCCCCCGCGCGCAGTTCCTGCGTCAGGATCATGCGCTTGATCGCGATATACGCCTGTTCGCCGAGCGAAGCCGCCGGCGTGGTGTCTTCCTGCAGTCGCTTGGGGGTAAGGGTTTTGGGCATGCGGTGATGGTTGCTGACCACGCGCCGCTACCGGCGCAGACCGCTGCGATTATAGCGACCGGTGCGGGCGGGCCAGCGTTTCCTCAGTCGATGCGCACGTTGCCATCCTTGATGGCCTGCCCATATTTGGCGGATTCCGCTTTCATGAAAGCCGCAAACGTGTCCGGGGTGGAGGCCGCCGCCACCATGCCCTGCTGTGCCAGAATCTGGCGCACGTCGGCGTCCTGCAGCGCTGCCGAGTACATCTGGTTCAAGCGCTGCACCCGTTCCGCGGGCACGCCGCTACGCGTCAGCAGCCCCATCCAGGTTTGCGATTCGAAGCCCGGCAAGCCAGCCTCGGCAAAGGTCGGCACATCGGGCAGCGCTGGCGTGCGTGCGCTTCCAGCCACCGCCAGGGCGCGCAGCTTGCCCGCCTGGATATGCGGCGCGACCACGCCCACGTCCCCCAGGGTCGCATCCACTTCGCCGCTCAGCACCGCCATGGTGGCCGGCGCCGCGCCCTTGTATGGCACGTGCATCATGCCCAGGCCGGCCTGCTTTTTCAGCATCTCGAAGCCCAGGTGACCCGATGAGCCATTGCCGAACGAAGAGAAGGTCGCCTTGTCGCCCTGTTCCTTGGCCCACGCCAGAAACGCCTTCAGATCGCCGGCCGGGACCTTGGGTCCGACCACCAGCACATGCGGGTTGGACGCCAGCTGCGTGACGGGCTGGAAGTCCTTCACGCTGTCATAGGGCAGTTGGGTGAGCAGATAAGGGTTGATGACGAAGCTCGCCGCGATCAACAGGACGGTGTTGCCGTCTGCGGGCTTGCCCAGCAATGTCTGCGCGCCTATCACGGTGCTGCCGCCAGGACGGTTTTCAACAATGATGTTGGCGTCGTTGTTCTTGGCAATGGCCTTGGCCAACGCCCGCGCCAGCGCGTCCGAGGAACCGCCCGCGGTGTACGGCACGATCAGCGTCATGGGCTGCGACGGGAAAGTGTCGGCGGCGGCGTTCACGCCGGCCAGCGCCAGCGCGGCCAACAGTACGGTTTTCTTCATGATATCTACCCCTTGATTTTTCATCGATACCGCACGTTTGGCGGCTTATTCCGCGTAGCGCAAGCCCGCACGCACGACATTGCGCAATGAGCCTATGCCTTCCACCCAACATTCCACGACGTCGCCGTCAGCCAGGAACACGGGGGGTTGGCGAGCCGCGCCTATCCCCTCGGGCGTGCCGGTCAGGATGACGTCGCCCGGCAGCAGAGTGAGTCCTTGCGACAGCTCGGCGATCACACGCGCCACGCTGAAGATCTGGTTGCGGGTGTGCCCGTGCTGCATGCGCGCGCCATTGACGTCGCAGCCCAGGGCGAGATTCTGCGGGTCGCCGATTTCATCCGCGGTAATCAGGACCGGCCCCATCGGGCAAGTCGCGTCCAGACTCTTGCCCTTGAACCATTGCGCGCCGTGCGCGCGTTGCAGATCGCGCGCGCTGAGGTCATTGGCTACCGTGTAGCCGAACACATGGCCAAGGGCATCCGCTTCGGCGATATCGCGTCCCTCCAGGCCGATCACCACGGCCAGCTCAACCTCCCAGTCCAGCTTGGCGGTATAGGCCTCGTGCAGCGGCACGCTGTCGCGCGGCCCCACGACCGTGGTGGGCAGCTTGCTGAAGAAGGTAGGGCGCTCAGGCAACTCGACCTCCTGCCCTTCGCGCTTGCCTTTGCTTTCGTCGTAGTGCTTGAGATAGTTCCAGCCCACGCAGAACACATTGCGCTGCGGGATGATGGGCGCAAGCAGACGCACCGACTCCAGCGGAACGGCCGCGCCGCCGGCCTGCACGACATTGCTTAGCAGCGCCTGTACGTCGGCCACGCCCTGGAAGGGCGTAATGGCCTGGCCGTCCAACCGGCCCAGTACCGGGCCGGATTCGCCGGCATAGCGGACTATTTTCATGGCCTCAGTCCGCAAGACGCGCCTGGCCCTGGATTTCCACCAGGATCTCGGGCTTGGCCAGGGCGGATACCTGCACCAGTGCGCAGGCGGGGAAATCACCGCTGAAGAATTCGCGGCGCGCCTTCCACACCTGCTGGTTGTCCGCCATGTTGGTCAGGAAGATCGTCATCGTCACCATGTCGTCGATCTGGCCACCTGCGGCTTCCAGCAGATGCTTCATTTTTGCAAAGATGACCTGGGCCTGTTCATAGGCATCCGCGCCCTGGATCGTCGTGCCGTCGTTGGCGCGGGCGGTCAGCCCCGACAGATAAACCGAATCTTGCACGCGCAGGCAGTTGGACCATAGGCCGGGTTCGGCTTCGGCGACGTGGGGGCTGGTGATGCGTACTTTGTGGACCATGGGATTTCCTGTTCAAGGTAGGATGGGAACTGTCAGTTAAAATAACAGTGATATTTCACAGTTATATCAATGCTAGGCTGGCGCGCCCAAATGAGTCAAGGCCGGGCCGGACTCGCGGACATACGCATTTACCCTGGGAACGGGAGAATTTCGCCGGTGTAGCGCGCGGTGAAGGCTGTGGATAAGTCTTGGGATAAGCCTGGTGGCAAGCCCGGGAAAAGCGGTGGATTGCCGGGGGATATCCCAGTGGATAGGCGGTGAATAGCCGGTGGACAGGCTGTGTACAACTCGGCCACGCCATGAAAAAAGGCGCAGACTCTTGAGCGTCTGCGCCTTTTAAATCAAGGACTTGCGTGGATCAGGACTTCGGCAGAAACGCCTGTACCAGTTTCACCCAATAAGTCGCGCCCACCGGCAGCAGGGCGTCGTTGAAGTCGTAATTCGGATTGTGCAGCTGGCACGGACCCATGCCGTGATAGGTTTCCATGCGGTGGTCGCCGTCGCCATTGCCCAGGAACAAGTAAGTCCCCGGCACCGCTTCCAGGAAGAAGGAGAAGTCCTCCGCGCCCATGAAGGGGGGCATTTCGCGCTGCACATTTTCAGCGCCGAAGGCGTCTTCGGCCACCTGAGCGGCGAAGGCGGTTTCCTTTTCCCAGTTGACCAGCGGCGGATACGCGCGCACAAAATCCAGTTCCCCCGTGCCGCCATATACCTGCGGCAGGGTGGTCGCGATGCGGCGCATGTCCGCCTCGATCTTGTCCAGGGTCTCTACCGAATACGTGCGCACGGTGCCGCGCAACACGGCTTCGCCGGGGATCACGTTGTAGGCGTCGCCCGCGTGGATCTGCGTGATCGACAGCACGGCCTGATCCAGCGGATTCTTGCCGCGCGAGATCACCGTCTGCAGGGCGTGCACCATGTCGGCCGCGACGATGATGGGGTCCACCGATGCGTGCGGCTGCGCCGCATGGCCGCCCACGCCCTTGATGACGATGTCCCAGCGGTTGCTGGAGGCCATGGTCGGTCCTGCGCGGAACCCGAACTGGTTGACCGGCATGCCGGGCATGTTGTGGATGCCGAATACCGCGTCGCAGGGAAATTTCTCGAACAGGCCGTCCTGCATCATGGCGCGCGCGCCGGCGTTGCCGCCTTCTTCGGCCGGCTGGAATATGAACACCACCGTGCCGTCGAAATCGCGATGGGTGGACAGGTACTGCGCCGCCCCCAGCAGCATCGTCGTGTGCCCGTCATGGCCACAGCCATGCATGCGTCCGCTGATGGTGGACTTGTGCGCAAAGCGGTTGTGCTCCGGCATGGGCAGCGCGTCCATGTCGGCACGCAGGCCTATCGTCTTCTTGCCGCTGCCGCCGCGCAATATGCCCACCACACCGGTTTTCCCCAGCCCGGTGTGGACTTCCAGGCCCCAGCCGCGCAAACGCTCCGCCACCAGCGCGGACGTGCGCGTTTCCTGGAAGGCGAGTTCCGGATGGGCGTGGATATCCCGTCGCAATGCGGTGAGGTCGCCGTGGGCGCGTTCGATTTCGTCTATGGTTTTCATGGCTGTGGATAAGGCGTAAGAGTTGGGTTCAGGTATTTGGCTTCACGCATCGTTCAGATGGCAGGCGCTGAACTGTCCCGGCGTAACTTCCCGCAACAGCGGCCGCTCCGTCTTGCAGCGCGGCATGGCATGCGGGCAGCGGGGGTGGAACGCGCAGCCCGCCGGCGGATCCAGCGGCGACGGCAGTTCACCCTTGATGGGCTGGTAAGTGCGCCGCCCCGGCTGCAGCGTCGGCAGTTCCTTCAGCAAGGCCTGCGTGTACGGATGGTTGGCGCGCCGGAAGACCGTGTCGGTGGGCGCCAACTCCACCACGCGGCCCAGGTACATGATGGCCACGCGGTCCGATATGTGGCTGACCACGCTGAGGTTGTGGCTGATGAAAAGATAGGTCAGGTCCAGGTCGGCGCGCAACTGTTCGAACAGATTAAGCACCTGGGCCTGGATCGAAACGTCCAGCGCCGCGACCGCCTCGTCGCAGACGATGACCGAAGGCTTGAGCGCGAGGGCCCGCGCAATTCCTACACGTTGCCTCTGGCCGCCGGAGAATTGATGGGGATAACGCTGTGCAAAAGCCGGATCCAGCCCGACCTGGCGCATCAGCCCGGCCACGTATTCGGCCTTGTCGCGCGCGCGGACCAGACCGTGCGCCACGGGCGCCTCGCCGATGATCTCGCGCACGCGCATGCGCGGATTCAACGAGGCATAGGGATCCTGGAAGATCATCTGCACGCCCAGCTCATAGGCGCGCCGCTCCGGGCCCGCCATGGCCTTCACAGCCTTGCCCTTGTAGCTGACCCCGCCCGCGGTCGGCGGCAGGATACCGGACACGATGCGGCCCAGCGTGGATTTGCCGCAGCCCGATTCGCCGACGATGCCTATCACTTCGCCTTGCCGTACATCCAGGTCGACACCGGCCACCGCATGCACGACCTGCGTCTTCAAGCCGGCACCCAACAGATTGGCGATGCGGCCTGCCAGGTCCACCGGCTGCACGAAACGCAGCTCGACCTCGCGCAGCGACAGGATGGGAACCGCGGACTCGCGTTCTGCTGCGCTCATTTGATGTCTGGTCCTCCGGCATGCCAGCAACGCACCCATTGCGCCGGGCGCACTTCCACCGGCTGCGGTTCGACCAGACAGGCGTCGGTGGCGCGCGGACAGCGTCCGCGGAACGCACAGCCTTGCGGCAGGTTGAGCAGCGAAGGCGTCATGCCCGGAATCGGAACCAACGGCTTGCCGCGGGATTCGGGCGTGGGAATGGAGGCGATCAGGCCATGCGTGTAGGGATGCATGGGATGGCTGATGACGGCCTGCGTCGTGCCGGTTTCCACCACGCGGCCCGCATACATGACCGCAACGCGATCCGCCAGGCCCGCAACCACCGCCAGGTCATGCGTGATCCAGATGAGCGCCGTGCCGGTCTCGCGGCACAGCTTCTGCACTTCGAACAGAATCTGCCCTTGTATGGTCACGTCGAGCGCGGTGGTGGGCTCGTCAGCGATGATCATGCGCGGCGAATTCAACAACGCGATCGCGATCGCCACGCGCTGCCGCATGCCGCCGGACAGCTGATGCGGATAGGTCCGCAGCCGTTCCTCGGGCGAAGGGATGCCCACCATGGCCAGCGTCTGCACGGCACGCTGGCGCGCCTGCTCGCGCGATACCTTGCCATGCGCCTGCACCGCCTCGATCATCTGCGTATCGACGCGCAGCACCGGATTCAGGGTCATCATGGGATCCTGGAAGATCATGGCGATCTCCTGGCCCCTGATCGCACGCCAGCGCGCGGGCGTTGCGCTGCGCAGGTCTTCGCCGTTGAACCGCAAGGTGCCGTCGACGATGCGGCCCGGCTCATCCAGCAGCCCCATCAGCGAGAAGCCGGTGATGCTCTTGCCCGATCCCGATTCGCCTACCAGCCCCAGGATCTCGCCTTCGGCCAGCGTCAGGTCCACGCCATCCACCGCCTTCACCACGCCGTTGCGCGTGAAGAAATGCGTCTTCAGGCTATGCACCTCAAGAATGGGCGTGGGTGCCGACAAGGACTTTTCCACAGGAGTCTGCATCGCACCCGCCCTCAGTTCGCGTGGCGCGGGTTGAGCACATCGCGCAAGTGATCGCCCACCAGATTGATGGCGACGATGGCCAGCGCCAGCGCGATGCCCGGGAAGAAGGAGATCCAGTACTGGCCGGACAGCAGGTATTCGAAGCCGTTGTAGATCAGCATGCCCAGCGATGGCTCCGTCACCGGCACGCCCACGCCCAGAAACGACAGCGTGGCTTCCAGCGCGATGGCGTGCGCCAGATCGATGGTGGCGATCACGATCAAGGGCGGCATACAGTTCGGCAGCACGTGGCGGAACAGCACGCGCCCCCAGGACAGCGACATGCAGCGCGCCGCCTCCACGTATTCCTTGCCACGCTCGACCAGTGCCGCGCCGCGCGCGGCGCGCGCGAAGTACGCCCACTGCACCACGATCAGCGCGATGATCACCTTATCCACACCCTTGCCCAGGATCGCCAGCAGCATCAGCGCAACCAGGATGGCGGGGAACGACAACTGGATATCCACAATCCGCATCAGCAGGGCGTCGATGCGGCCGCCGAAATAGGCCGCCACCAAACCCACCGTGGCGCCGATGCCAAAGGCCGCCAGCACCGACACGCTGGCCACCAGCAGGCTGGTGCGCATGCCGTACAGAATCGCCGAAAACAAGTCGCGCGCCAGGCCATCGGTGCCCAGCCAATAGCGCATGCTGCCGTCGCCGCTTTCGCTGCCCGGCTTGAGCTTGGAATCCATGATGTCCAACGTCGCCAGGTCATAAGGATTCTGCGGCGCGATCCACGGCGCAAGCAGCGCCGCGCCCACGATCAGGACCAGCATGATCAGGCCGAGCGTGGCCAGCTTGCTGGCGAAGAAATCCGACAGGAAGCGGCGCCAGGGTGTTTGCTCCTTGGCCTGGACCGGCGGCGCGGCAGCGGTGGCGGGTGTGTTCATCGGCGGCTATCCAAGCGTACGCGGGGGTCCAGCACCGTGTAGATGATGTCCACCACCAGATTCAACATGACCAGGAAGAACACGATCAAGAGCAGGTATGCGACCACCACCGGACGATCCAGATTGATGATGGAATCGATCAGCAGCTTGCCCATGCCCGGCCAGGAAAACACCGTTTCGGTCACAACCGCAAACGCCATCACTTGGCCGAACTCCAGGCCCGCTACCGTCACCACCGGGATCAGGATGTTCTTGAGCAGATGCACGCCCAGCACGCGCTTTTCAGACAGGCCCTTGGCGCGCGCGAACTTGATGTAGTCCATGGGCAGGGCTTCGCGCGTGGCGGCGCGCGTCACGCGGATGATCATTGCGCACTTGGCGATTGCGATCGTGGCTGCGGGCAGCGCCAGGCTCAACCAGCCGTCGAAGGTCAACACACTAAGCTGCAGCGAGCCGATGCTGACGGTCTGGCCGCGCCCACCCGCCGGCACCCAGCCCAGGATCACCGCGAACACCATGATGAGCATCAGGCCGACCCAGAAGTTGGGCAGCGAAAAGCCCAGCACCGAGCCTGTCATGATGGCGCGCGAACCGACCGCCTTGGGCTTCAAGCCCGCCAGGATGCCCAGCGGCACGCCGATCAGCACCGACAGCAGCATGGCCACACAGGCCAGCTCCACGGTGGCCGGCATGCGCTCCAGGATCAGCCGCATGGCCGGTTCGCCCGTCAGGAAGCTATTGCCGAAATCGCCGCGCACCGCCTGGCCCATGAAGATCAGGTACTGCCGCCAGAGCGGCAGGTCCAGGCCCAGCGATGCGCGCACCGCGGCGCGTTGCGCCTCGGTGGCCTCGGGGCTCGCCAGCATCGACACCGGATCGCCCACCATGTAAATGCCAGCGAAGACCAACGCCGACATGACGAGCATGACGACGATGGTCTGCAGCAGCCTTCTTACGATTGTTGCAAGCACTAGCGCCTTACTTCTTCAGCGTTGCAAACTGCGCGAGCGTGACCTGGTCGGGACGGCCCTGATAGCGGATGTCGCTCTTCATTGCCCATACCGACAGTTCAAAATGCACCGGCAGCATGGCGTAGTCGTCCATGGCGATGTTGCTAGCCTTGGACAACAGATCCGCACGCTTGGCGTCGTCCATGGTCGACGAGGCTTCCTTCACCAGCGCGTCCATCTTGGGGTTGGAATAGCGGCTGCGGTTGGTGGTGCCCAGGCCCGCTTCCGGATTGCGCGTCACCAGCAGCGACGTCAGTGCGTTGGACATCTCACCGCTGGTCACGGACCAGCCCGCCAGATAGGCCGAGAACGCATAGCTGTCGCGGTTCTTGAAGAACACTGGGGGCGCCATCGCATCCACGCTGGTCTTCACGCCGATGCGGGTCCACATCGACGCAATTGCCTGCGCCACCTTCGAATCGTTGACGTAGCGTCCCGACGGCGAGCCCAGCGTGATGGAGAAGCCATTGGGATAGCCCGCTTCCTTCAGCAGCGCCTTGGCCTTTTCGACGTCGGCCTTGGGCGCCTTGGAATGCTCCTTGCTGGAACCGAACATGGGGTAGGGCAGCAGATTGCCCGCGGGCAGCGCCACGCCGCCCATCACGCGCTCGACCAGCGCATCGCGGTTGATCGCCAGCGACAGCGCCTCGCGCACGCGCTTGTCCTTCATGGGGTTCTTGTCGGTGCCTTGCACGCCGGGCGACGGTTCGGCGAACTGATCCAGCGCCAGGTACACGACGCGCACCGACGGCGTTTCTTCCACATACAGCTTCTTGTCGCCCTTCAGCTTGGGCAGGTCATCGGTCGGGGGATCCTCGATCATGTCGACGTCGCCGGCAAGCAGCGCGGCCACGCGCGCCGCCGCGTTGCTGATGGGGCGGTAGACCACCCGATCCCATTCGGGCTTCTTGCCCCAATAATTGTCGTTGCGCGCCAGCACGAATTCAGCGCCGCGCTTCCACGACACGAACTTGTAGGGACCGGTACCGATCAGTCCGTCGCCGCTATTGAGTTCGGTGGTCGTCTTGCCTTCCGCAGCCGGACCGGACGCCGCCTTCTTGGACATGATGGGTAACTGCGCCAGGTTCACCAGCAGGTTCGGCGCCACGTCCTTGGTGGTGATGCGCACGGTGCTGGCATCGACCGCTTCGGTCTTCTCGACCGAGCCCAGATACAGCGTGAAGGGCGAAGGGCTGTTGGGCACCTTGGGCACACGCGCATAAGTAAAGACCACGTCTTCCGCGGTGAACGGCGTGCCGTCGGAGAACTTCACATTGGGACGCAGCTTGAAGGTCCACACCTTGCCGTCCACGGTCCAGGACTCGGCCAGCGCGGGCTGCGGCTTGAGCTGCGCGTCGGTGGCAACCAGGGTATCGAAAATGGTCTGGGAGATCTGCGTATTGGGCGTGAGCGCGTGATACTGCGGATCCATCGAGGACGGCTCGGTCTTCAAGGCGATCACCAGATCGCGGGCCATAGCCGAACTGAATGTGCCGAAGGCCAATATCACCGCGGCTGAGCCGCAGGCCAAGACACGCGAAAACCGAGATGCCATTGTGATCTCCCTGGATTGTTTCGGGTTTTGAACCTCCGGGCCACATTAACCAGCAAACAAGGGACGGCGCAACAGTTATATTCCCTTATTGTTCTCGCCTCGCCTTGCCCGAAATATGTCCGCCTACGCCCCCATCGCCGCCATCGCAACCGCCCCCGGAAGAGGCGGTATCGGCGTCGTCCGCATCTCCGGCACGGACCTGTCCGAACTTGTGCGCCGCCTGTTCCAGCGCGAATTGACGCCGCGCCATGCGCACTACCTGCCGTTCAAATCCGGCGCCGGCGAATTGCTGGACGAAGGCATCGCCATCTACTTCCGCGCGCCGCATTCCTATACCGGCGAAGACGTGCTCGAACTGCAAGGGCATGGCGGCCCGGCGGTACTGCGCCGCGTACTGGAAAGCTGCCTGGCCGCAGGCCGCGACCTCGACATCCGGCTGGCCGAACCCGGCGAATTCACGCGCCGCGCCTTCCTCAACGACCGCATGGACCTGGCTCAGGCAGAAGCCGTAGCCGATTTGATCGAGGCCTCGTCAGTGGCCGCCGCGCGCGGCGCCATGGCATCGCTGTCGGGCGATTTTTCCGCCCGCGTGAACGACCTGTCGGACCGCATCATCCATTTGCGCATGCTGGTCGAGGCAACCCTGGATTTCCCCGAGGAAGAGATCGACTTCCTGGAGAAGTACCAGGCCCGCCCGACCCTGGAAGCCCTGACTGCCGACCTTACCAAACTCATCGCGCAGGCGCGCCAGGGCGTGATCCTGCGCGAAGGCCTGCATGTGGTGCTGGCCGGCCAACCCAACGTGGGCAAGTCCAGCCTGCTCAACGCGCTGGCGGGCGATGACATCGCCATCGTCACCCCGATCGCGGGCACGACCCGCGACAAGGTGGTGCAGGAGATCCACATCGACGGCGTGCCGCTGCACATCGTCGACACGGCCGGTCTCAGGGAAACCGAGGACACGGTGGAGAGCATAGGCATTGCGCGCACCTGGCAGGAGATCGAGCGCGCCGACGTCATCCTGCACTTGCAGGATGCCACGCAGCCCGGCGACGAGCTGGACGCCCAGATCACCGCGCGCCTGCCGCCGCGCACGCCGGTGCTCAAGGTTTTCAACAAGGTGGACCTGTTATCCACACCCTTTGCTGCCGGCCCTCAGGAACTTGGCATTTCGGCCAAGCGCGGCGCGGGTCTGGACGAACTGCGCGCGGAGTTGCTGCGTATCGCCGGCTGGAATCCCGGCGGCGAATCTCCCTGGCTGGCGCGCGAACGGCATCTGCACGCCCTGCAGGACGCGGCGGAGCACCTGGAACTTGCTGGCGCGCATGCTGAGCAGGACGACCGCGTGCTGGATCTGTTTGCGGAAGAACTGCGGCTGGCGCATGACAGCCTGTCCAGCATCACCGGCAAGTTCACCAGCGACGATCTGCTGGGTGAGATTTTCTCGAGCTTCTGCATCGGGAAATAATAGTAGTTCCACGGACGTCCAATATCGTCCATCCAATCGGCCTACAACCCGCATGAATACTGGATTTATTGTCCACATACGTCCAGCACCGTCCTGACAAATCCAGCTTTTTTTGAGTACACATATGAGTACACATTGGCCGCTATACTCGCCTTTCTTCCAATGTGTACTCAAAAGTTGGCATGGCTCTTACAGAAGCAGGCATCAAGGCGCTCAAGCCGCGTGACGCACGCTACAGCGTGACCGACGAACGGGGCTTGGTCGTTGAAGTCTTCCCCACCGGCGGGAAGCTATGGCATTACCGATATCGGCTGAATGGGAAACAGCACAAGGTCAACCTTGGCCGCTATCCTGATATGTCGCTCAAGTTGGCGCGCACGCAACGGGACTTCGCCGCGATGCAGGTCAGCCTGGGCAAGTCGCCAGCCGAAGAAAAGAAGAAGAACAGGGCTGCGCTGTCGGAGTCCACGACCGTGCGCGACTTCAGCTATCGATACATGCGGGACATCGTTGCCCGAGACCGAAAGGACATCACGCTACCGAAACGTTATGTGGATAAGTCTATTCTGCCCGCCATCGGCAACAAGGCGGTGAGCGACGTCACCGTTGAAGACGTACGCGCGATTATCTGGGAGAAGAAGGATCACGGGCGAGATGCCGCCGCCGGCGCGCTGCGCGGCGTGTTAAAGCGATTGTTCGATTATGCAATGACCTGTGGACTGATCGCGGCAAACCCGGTTCTAGCATTACCTATGCGGCACGTACATCGCGCTAAGAGCCGAGATCGTACGTTGAATCCGGAAGAGATACGACAGTTTCTTCAAGCGTCTATGCAGTCGAGCATACGGCGCCAGTTCAAGCTGGCGCTCCAACTACTGCTATTCACGCTTGTACGCAAATCGGAACTCTTCCGCGCGGAGTGGAAGGACGTGAATTTTGTACATGCCGAATGGCACATCCCCGTAGAAAATTCCAAGACGCGCAAGCCGCATATTGTTTTTCTATCCGCGCAGGCCGTTGCTGCATTTCGAGAACTTCATAAATTGGCCGGCGACAGCCATCTTGTATTACCGGGCCGCGGGAGTATCCACAAGCCGTTTGCCGACAACGCAATCAACAGCGCACTCAAGGTGGCACTACAGAACCAAGCTCTCCCTGCGTTCACCATACATGACCTGCGGCGTACTGCGTCCACACTGCTTCATGAGGCAGGATGGTCTTCGGATGTAGTTGAAAAAGCCTTGAATCACACCGTCGGCGGCGTGCGGGGGATATACAACCGCGCAGAGTATGCCGATCAACGAAGGGCTATGCTTCAAAGATGGGCCACGTACCTGGAGGCGATTGTCTCGCTGCCACCTGAAAACATGCCGGGCGAAATGGGCGGTGAATCGACGCGTCAGACGCCTGCACTCGGGCCATTGCTATCATCGTGAGAATCTTCTTGGCTTTCCCATCTCACAGTAATGACCAGCACTTGGTAGGTGTTAAAGACGAAGGATTTTAGTAGCAGTACCAAGTACACCAACCACGTAGAAAAAGCGACTAGGCACAGGCTAACAACGGCTCGCCTAGCCAAATCAATCGCATCAGGCGGGAACATTTGCAAGAAGAGGGAAAAGGCGAATGGTAAGGGGCCGTAAGCTTGACCAAACAACGCGATGAGAATGCACGCGAATAAGAACGAAACGTAGTGCACGAACACAACCATGAAGGCCGATAGGCTGTATTTCAGCCAACTCTCTCCAGTACCTTTTAGCTCCCCGTTTCGCGTCTTAACTTTGTACTCTTCCTTCGCCATCCTCACAAACAGGTCAATCTTTGTGATAGTTGCGAAGATTGTAAAACCAGCTATCAAGAAGCCTAGCAGCGATGTGGACAGACTCAGGCCAACCTCACCTGCCTTGCGCACTGTTGTTACCAGTATGTCCGTAGACACCTCACTCATCGCGCAATAGCCCGCGACAGCCAACGCTATCACCGCAGCCACTGCACAATTGAACTTCCGTTGAGGAAACCGCCACGAAAGGCGGTACAGCGCGAACAAAGACTTCTCTTTGGTCAGCGCTGAAAGGTTTGGTGTTTCATCCTTCATTGCGATCTTTTCTCCAACCGCGCTTTCCTCACGGTTTCGAGTTTCTGCGTAGCAGCATCGTTACGTACTCGTTTCGCGAGATGGATCAGCTTAGTCTTCACCGATTGCTCAAACGCACGGAACAATTTCATCGCGGCTTCGGGTACGGAGTCGGGAATGTCGGTGATAGGGACTTGAACTTTAAAATCCTCATTATTTCCCTTCAATTTGTTTCCCTCTTTATCCACTCCGTCCATAACGATGTCAGTGTTTCCGTCCAATGAAGCTTCTGCGTGTGCCGCAACTTGAGCCTTGTTTAGGCCTTCTGCGTTGCGGTAAGTTAGGTCCGCGTCGTTGGCTCCGAGCAACTTTCGTTTGCCACGTACTTGTTCAAAAAATCCGTCGAAATCTTGTTCATTGTTCGGCTGATGAAGCTTCAGACTCAAGAACTTCAGTGTTTTGAATTTTTGAACAAACGCATGCAACGATCCCTCGCTGGCTAATGCAACGACTTCCAAGGTTGGAAGCGGGTGCTCCAGGAACAACGCACTAAGGGTCGGCTTCTTCTCACTCTTGCGCTCAGCCACCTTCTTAAGCTTGGCATGCTGCGCTCGAACGAAATCCTCGCGTGCTTGCTTCAGAAAATTCAGAGTTGTAGATTGAAATGCACTTAGAGGAGGGGCACCAACGACTTCCGGCACATAGATCAGCTTATGACCATCCAACAACAACACGAACAACGAAGATGGTGCGGACTCGAACTTCCTCAGTTTTTTCCGAAGTACCCCGTGCTTGTAAACCTGCTCACGAACGATGACCGTGTTCTTGATCAGCCGACCGCAAATGGCGAGATTCTTCGTTCCGTCTTCTGACTTCAAGTCTAACAATTGTGCGTCGTGAAAGAAGTAGTCCGTCAGTCCGAATTCGCGTTCGTACTTGTTTAGAAATGCAGGAAGGACGATTTCTTCCAACCGATCCATTAGCTCTAGCTCATCACCAAAATGGCAGATGAAGTTGGCGAAAGCGGCGTTCTTCGTTTTTGTGCTCATTCCTTTCCGTCCTAATGATTTGCAGTCTCGTAACGGATCGTATCCGATAAGAATAATCCGTGCATAAGATATTCCTGTCGAAATTGAGACTCTGCGAGCGGTAGCAACGCCAAACCGGATAAGCACACATACATAGCGCAAGCCTAGACGGGTCGCGACCGCCCCAACATACACAAAATGGATCACTGCTCATGATCCCGACAACTGGAGCCCTTCTTCGCCCTTTTCATCGCGCGCTAACACAGATGTTTGAAATTTTTCAAGGTGTCCCCTGGTCGGCCACTGGCACACCCGGATAGCTTTCAAATACAAGCTATCCAGAGTGCATCCGCGATGCGCACCTCTAATGCACTCTTCGTGCCTCGCGCGCGCCCTTGGCCGTCGGCACAGATGGAATGATGCCGTCGATTCCCGCTCTTGATATCACCTGACTGAAGATCTCCCTGCGATTTCCAGCGCGTCTCCAAAGTGCGTCGTTGGTGCGTCGTTTTGCGTCACCTGTCACACCCTAAATCGGCTCAGAAAGCCTGTATTCGCGGACGCCAGGGACATTTCCCCCGGTGCGTCACTTCTCGTACGTTTAGCCAGTGCGCAGGCGGGAGGGGGAAGTGCGCGCGAAAGGAGTAAGCCTCTTCGTGGCCACTAGCGGCTGGTGCGCAACCTATAGCCACCAATGCCTCACTCAGCGCGATGCGCCGTCGCCATGCGACGCGTAAGGGTCCGCCGAGGGGGGTGGCAAGTCCCGCGCCAAGCGCAACGTCTTAGCGGCTGTAGCCGCCATTGCGGACAAGTATCGAATCGATGACTTCGACAAGCACAAGCCGTCCGTTGCCGTAAGCCTCTATTCACTCAAGATTTTGCCACCTCTCGTTGTCGCAGGCCCAGCGACAAACGGCGTTCCTTGCCGCACCGCCCGCGCCTTTGCATCATGACTTCAGTCCAGCTTCGTCTACGCATATCCGCAATTACTTGCTTGGACAGAAACCAATGAGAACCACCATGACGCAATCAGTACCTTCTGCGGCACCTGCCGCAGCGCGCCACCATTCCCCCGGACTTGTCGCGCAAGATCGCTTCCTCCGTATGCACCAGGTCTGCGAAATGTGTGGCCTGTCCCGCTCAGCGATTTACGGTCGCATCAAGCTTGGCCTTTTCCCGGCTCAAGTACAGCTAGGTCCCAAAAGCGTGGCGTGGCTGGCTTCCGATATCAGCAACTGGATGCAGACCCGCATCGCAGCCCGCAATCACTGAGTTTTCGCGAGAACCTGAAATGTCGAATACGATTACCCCTGCCGTACCTATGGGACACCTCGCCGAGCCGCTCGCCGCTTTCGAAGACGCGAAGGGCAACTTCATCCAAGCTCGCGACGCGGCACTGACGCGCAAGGCAGAAGCCGCGAAGATGCGGCGAAGTGCTGACGACGCCGAAGCCGAAGCAACGAAGGCCAAGGCGGATCGCCAGGACCTGATCCGAAGTGCCGACGCATCACCCAAGAAGCTGCGCGACCTCGTTGCACAAGAGCGGGCGGCCTATAGCCTGGCTGAAGACTATCGCGAGTTGGCCAACGAACACGAAGCCGCCTTCGAGGAGGTCAAATTCCACGCAGAGGGCTGCACCCGTTCGATGCTGGACGCTCGCGAACACGCTATCAGCCTACAAAGCGAGCACGTGCTAGGCGCTGCCGTTGGCGAATGCACTAGTCTCTACAAAGCAATGTCATTGCACATCTTCGCTTGCATTGCGAAAGATGGCGCAACCCGGATCTCCGAAGCGGTCACAATGGGTTTTGAAAGCGCGACCGACAGGGCGATTCATATTGTTCTGAAAAGGGTACGCGATCACTTTCTTGAAAACCGAAGCACCATGGAAAGCGATGACGTCTACTCGGTCTTTGCACTTGCTCCTGGCTGGCAGGACTTCGATCCACGGAACATCTCGCTAGCCGCGCGCCACCGTCAACGCGCACTGGCAGCACAGAAATCCACCAATGTCTCTGCTGCTCAATAGCGGCACGAAATCCTCTATTTGACAGAGTAAGAATCATGCCTCACCAACATCCAAATTGCCCTAGGTGCAACACCCTCAACGACATCGACCGCTACGAAGAAGCGTTCACCAATTCGCCCACCGGCACCTTTCACTATCGCTGCATGAATCAACGCTGCGGCCATATGTATTCGAGCGCTGTCGATAAGCTTGCCGACGCTCGCGCACGAAGCAAGGCCATGTCCCGCGCCTTGCAAGAGCGGATCAATGCAGCGGTAGAAACGGACTGCTAACCATGAACGTCATCGGAATGAAATGTCCGCACTGCGGCACGATGGCAACAGCGCGCACTAGCAAGGAACTCTCTCGAACCCT
The DNA here is from genome assembly GCF_017355315.1 of Achromobacter sp. SD115. Taxonomy (NCBI): domain Bacteria; kingdom Pseudomonadati; phylum Pseudomonadota; class Betaproteobacteria; order Burkholderiales; family Alcaligenaceae; genus Achromobacter; species Achromobacter sp. SD115. Next base: position 132,655 of record NZ_JADIJM010000006.1, read on the forward strand.
GCGCGAAGTGAAGTATCAATGCCGGGATATCGAATGCGGGCATACGTGGATGGCGACGCTCGAAGCGGTGCGCACGTTGTCGCCGAGTGGCAAGCCCGACCCGGAAATTGAAGCTGCTTTGCCATATACGCCGAGGCCGCTGTACGCGATGCGGCCCCGCCCGTAGCGCCGCTTACCCATCTGTCTTTTCTGCACAGGATCCCCGCCCGCGTGCGGGGTTTTTTGCGTCCACTTTCATGCGGCTGGAACCTAGCGCACAATATGAACATCGTCAAAACTCATTCGGCAAGAGCCTATGAACTCCATCAGCATGTCATGCCCAAATTGTGGGACAAAAACCCATGCAAAAAGCATCAAACAAGTTTCGCTAATCGAATCAGAACTTATGTTTCAGTGCCCGCTGATCTATTGCAGCAGCAGTTGGATATCTACATTGAAAATTGCACGCACCATCACTCGGGGAAAGCAACCCAATCCAGAGTTCGAAGCATTTGGCATCCCGAGATCGAGGCAGGGAAAGAAGAGTGCCGATTTGGAAAAAGAGGTCGAAAAGGCAACAAAGTAGCGTCAAAGCACATTGACTCGGCCGAAGGCTTAAGCGAGAATTCAATCGTCGCGGAAACAAACGCGGCCTGGTTTGGCGACCAGCATTGCATAAGGCGGACAACCGCCGCCCGGCGGTATTTTTACGTCCGCACGCCATTGCGCGCCTTCTATGGGCGGGCGATTGCGGGGAGGGCTAACGCCCTGCCGGTTTCCTTATGCGCCGGTTCGCCAACCCTGCTTTCTGCCCGCCCACCCCATTTGGCGATGGGGCGCGGGTTCAACCCGCATAAGGAGCCATTCATGGCCCGTCTTTCGCACGTCCATTCTGGACTGATCGCATCCCCCGTTCATATCCTTGTTTTCGCCGTCGCTGGCACTCATGCCGCCGCACAATGGTTGAACCGCACCGCGCCTGACTGGTCGCTGGCCGAGTACCGTGAAACCTGCCTGCGCCAGCTGCTGGCCCACGCCGATCCGCACAACGTCATGGCGGTCACAGCCGTCTTTCGCCAAGCCTACGCCCAGCGCATCGCGGCTTTCATAGCGGGAGGCAATCACCATGGCTGATCATCAAGCTTCCCCGCTCGATGTCCTATTGGCCGCGCTCAAGGACTCCACGCCCAAAGCCCCGCTGGCCGATGTGGTGGCCACGCCTCCGGCAACGCCTTTCGTAGCAAGCGCCCGCGTGGCCACCGCACCGCGGCCTACCACCTTCAGGCCCACGCTCGCACTGTCGCGCCATCGTGAATTACTCACGCAGTTCATCGCGGCGACCGGTGTAGACCTGGCGTCGAACCATGAGGCGGCGGCATTACTCACACCACTGCACGCGTTGGCCAGCGACATCGAGACCTATATCGGTGACGCCTGCGAAGAGTTGTACAGCGCTTGTGAGGGGCTGGAGCTATTCGTGTCTCTGATGGGCCATAGCGACCGGTTTGCCGCCGACGGTTCGCAAGTGCGCGGCCTACTGCATCCGCTGATGCGTCAATTCGATCGTGCTACCAGCGCAGTCGGCAAGCTGCTGTGAAGGAGATGTCATGAAACCCATGCAGAAGCGTTCGCCCGCGATGGTGATTGTTCTCGAAACATTGAAGGAAACGCAGCGCGCCCTGTCGCATCTGAGCACCTTAACCTCCACGCTGATAGAGGCTATTGAACAGGAAGCCAAACGCAGTGCGGAGGCAACCTCAATCCAACAGGAGCGCATAGCAACGAAATCGCGTAACAACGTTCCGCACAGGCATGCTGCCGACAAATTGCAGCGTGACGGCCTGTATTCCTGGAAGGAGATTGCTTCCCTTGTCGGAATTGGCCGGGCAACTTGGGGAAGGTATGTGGCAGTCGGCAAAGCGCCGCAACCTATTCATTTAGGCTCACGCTGCACGCGTTATCGAGGCAGTGACGTTCTTAACTGGATAGCTTCCCCCAACACATACCGAGCACACGCCGACGACGAATGCGGTGCTAGCGCGGCAGGTTCTTCCAGGCGAATCACCAACGGGAGAAAGGCATGAATACGCCTACTGCACGCAATCTCGCCGATTGGTTCGATCTACTAAAGGCCGATGTAAACCTGCACGACTTGGCGACCCGACTGGGCATGAGGCGCCAGGGCGCGAACGGTAATTACCACAGTCCTAACCACACCGACAAAAGCGCGTCAGTCTCTATCTTCAATGACGGCCGCGCTTGGAAAGACTGGTCTGGCAGTGACGCTTGCGGCAGCTGCATTGATCTAGTGCAGTACTGCATGCCGGACGTTTCCACGCCCCTGGAGGCCGCCAAACTGCTTGGGCAGTGGTACGGCATACCCATGCCGGTACTGACGCCCAAAAACGGCGGAAGCGACCACCAGGAGGCTATTCGCAAGAGTGCGGCCGAATACATCGCCGATCGGAGCCTGATCGACCCGCAGTCCGCCGTGGACTATCTGATGGGGCGCGGCATTTCCGAGTCGATTATCCGGCAAGCCATCGCCCAGCGGGTCATCGGCTGGAACACTTGGACCAGCGACAAAATCGCGGCTGGCCAGGCCCGCCACGGTGGACCTGCCGTGACCTTTATCGTCCGCGAACCCGATTCCACCCGCATCGTCGCCGTCGATCTGCGCTATGCCGATGCGGCGCTCAATGGCGGGGTCAAAGCCCAATGCCAGGGAGAAAAGGAGGGCTACGGCTGGACCTCGGATTTCAAGCGCCTGCGCCGCGCTCACACCGTCTATATCGTCGAAAGCCCCATCAATGCGCTATCCGTCGAATGCGGGCATTTCCCCGTGGGCACTACCGCCTTTGCCCTTCGAGGCATTGGCAACGTTGAACACATCGATTGGTCATGGCTGCGCGGCAAGCGCGTCATCATTGCGCTTGATCATCGCGATCCGGTAAACGAGCGCAACGGCCAGCGCCCCGGCCTAGCCGCCGCCTGGCGGCTGTCGGAAGTCCTTACCGCCTTGGACATCGGCGCAATGCTGGTGGACATGCAGGATTGGGACGAAGGCGAAGACATCAATGATGTGTTGAAGGTGCACGGCGCGGATGAGCTGACCCGACGTTTGAAGATGCTGGAACCTTGGCTCATCCCCGGTATGCCGGGCGGTGGCGACAATCTGGAGGGTACACGCCGGGTCTTTCTGCCCGGCCATGACTTCGGCGCGTACTGGCGCTATCGGGTAAAGGAAGACTTCACGCACTACGTGGAGAAATTCAAGGACAACCCAGACGACGAAGGCGAATCCTCACGCTCGGAAGACCTGGGCGACCTGTGCTCGTTTCGCATCGCAGGACTGGCCCGGCTCAGCATCCAAAGCCACTTGTCCACCATCAACGGCACACCAGACTCACAGCCCGAGACCGTATTCGGCGTCAGTGCTCAGGTGGGCAGCGACGGCCCGACACTGCGCCGCGAGGTGATCATCCGAGAGCGGCTCTACAACTTGGAATGGTGGAAAGGGAAGTTCGGCTACATCTGGAAGCCGTCGGAGTTTGCGCGGATGATCAACATCTTGGAGCGTACCGCCGATCTGGGCGCGCGGGACGTGGTGAACTTCGTTGGGTTGGCGTGGCGAGCGGGGAAGTTGGCCGCGCTCGAAGGTCGAGACTGCTATTTCATGGAGCCGCAGAAGCAATGCCTGTACTACAACATGCAGTTCCCGCGTGGCGGCCGCCAACATGCCGCCAGCGTCATCGCAGCCTATCAGGCAACTTTCCACAGCAACGCTGCCGCAATCAGTCTAGTCTGGGCATTGGGCGCGCACCTGAAAACCGTGCTGGGGTTCTATCCGCACTTGCAGATGCAGGCCGAGAAAGGTTCCGGCAAATCGAAGTTGCTCGAAGGCATGCAATCGACCCTCGCATTTCAGGTGCTTTCGGGTCAAATGCTCAAGACCGATCACCGTCGCCGCGCCTCAGTGTCCTACACCACGCATCCGGTTGGTTGGGACGAGTTCTCCAAGTTGCCCAAGATGGTGCTGTCCGACATCGACGGTCTGTTGCAGGCTACCTATCGCACCGAGTTCACGCGTGTCGGGGCCGCGCTCACGCCATACCTAATGTGCGCTCCGGTGCTGCTGGCAGGTGAAGAAGTGGACGTGGAAAGCCTGCAATCGAAGATCTGCCGCACGTCTCTCTCTGTGGCTAAACAGGGCAAGATCATTCCGCACGACCTGCCGCAATTCCCGATGTGGGAGTGGTTGCAGTTCCTGGCCAGCCAGGCCCCAGCACGCATCCGGGACTTGCACGCGAAATGCCTTGACCGCTGCGCCCAGCGCTGCCGCGCCGACGATCACGATGCCACGGCCCGGCGCATGATGGAGAACTACGCCGCCGTGCTGATGGCGTGGGTGTTGCTGGCCGAATTCGCCGGTATTGGGGCCACGCAGGGCGACTTTGCCGAAGACCTGATGGCCGAGATGAACACCCATATCGCCGACACCAACGGCACGCGCCTGCCATGGGTCTGGATCATGGAGATTGTGCTGTCCGAGATCGAGGCGCAGCGTTTCGCCTACCCCTATGCCTGGGACAAGGTACTGACCGACGAAGGGGAAGACGTGGCGCTCTTCGTGCGGCCGAACCACATCATGGATCACCTTTCGACCGCCCCGCATCTGCGGGCCAAGTTTGATAGCTTGCCCATCAAAACGGGCCGCATCTTCAAGCAGCAGCTCATGCAGTCCGGCGTCGTGGCCACCTATGGTGGAAAGCCCCTGGAAAACGTGGATAAGGTCATCCGGGGCAACCGCGCACAGCGCATGACAGCGGTCAGCCTGGCCAAGCTCGAGGCACTCGGTCTGTACGCCACGCCAGACCTAGGGCCGCCCGGCTGACCGCGCCCGGCTGGTCAACTTCCAATCGCTTCCACCAGCCCGCCGCGCGCGGGCTTGTTTCTTTGGCAATAACCCTATGTGCGTATCAACAACACCCTACGCGATGAAGAAAGAGATCAACGCCCCGCCGAGCGGGTAAGGAATTTTCGAGGCGATTTCAGCCCAAGTTCTTCCAGGGGCCACAGGCAGAATGAAAATGAACCGAGGTTACAACTCTGGATTTTTGCTAAGTCTCTGATGTTTGAGCAGAAGTTCCTTTTTTAGGTCCCTCGGTTTGTCTCCAAAGTCCCTCGGTTACCCCTCAAAGTCCCTCGGTTTGTCATACTTTCCGAGGGACCTGCTTTTTCTTCTCTGCCTTCTTTTTTCTCTTTTCTCTTTTAAAAACAAAGAAATAGAAGAAGAAAGGAAGCTAAAAAGGAAAAGAGCCAGTCCCTCACTAAAGAAACAATTCTTATTTCTCGGTCCCTCGGTTTCAGAACCAATTCCGAGGGAAACCGAGGGACGAACCGAGGGGCTTTTAGGGAAAGCGAGGGACCACAATGAGGCTCAACCCATTGATTTTAAAGAAAACAGAATTTTTTAAGGCGTGGTCCCTCGGTTCCTCAGCACTTTTCCCCCTGTACCCTGTCGCCACGCTTCGCTCAGACCTACATGGGACCTGCCAATTCCCCGTTCCCCCAGACCTAGCATGCGGTGTTCACTTGCTCCGCATGACTCGAAAGCGGCCTGCTCCCGCACCTCTGTTTTTTTGTAGTTGAGTACACATATGAGTACACGTCAGAGTTCATCTTCGTCAGAAGCCTTTATTTATGCGGCTCTTGAGGCATTTTCTATTTTCTGTATCGGGAAATAAGCCGCGCTATCGCGTGTTGCAGCGCCGCAGCCCGGCATTCAGTGCTTGCGCGCCGCTTCCACCAGGCATTCGGACAAGCGGTCGAAGTGCGACAGCGCGGCCTGGCTCAATTCAACCTGCTTGCGGCGCGCATCTTCGGTATCGACAAGCAGCACCCAGCCTTTCTCACGCATGGATTTCAAGCGCGCATGCAAAGTCGCGGGCGAGCCTATGCTGTCCACCGCCATCACGTCGCGCACGGACAAGCGGCGCTGTTCCTGCGATGCGCGCGCTATCAGCGTGAGTATGCGTTCTTCCATGGGATCGAGCGACGGCAAGGAAGGCAGGCCGCGCAGCGCGTCGGCCAGGCGCAGAAAGCGCAGATAGATATCGGCAGGTCTCTTTTTTTCTTTCATGGATAATGGACGCAGCGACCGATAAGCGGCGGAATTCGAGGCATGGAGAACATTCTAGATCAGGGCAAATGGGCTCTGGTGACGATGGCACTGTTCCTGGGCAGTCTGGCAGTCAATGAGTGGGTTTTCACCAACCTTGAGTTTGTGCGCGGCATCAACTGGATCTATCTGCCAGCAGGCGTGCGCCTGATATGCACGCTGCTGTTCGGCCTGCCAGCGGCGCTGGGCCTGTTGGCGGGATCCTGGGTGGCCTGCTTTTTCTATTATTTTCCCGACGACGTCCTGCGCTCGGTGGCGGGCGGCATCATGGCCGCCGCCGCTCCCTATCTGGCTTACCGCTGGGCCAGGTCGGCGTTGCGACTGCAGCCGGACCTGGGCAATCTCACCGCCTGGCGCCTGCTGATCTGCGCCGTAGTCTACGCACTGATGAACACGGCGATTCACCATCTCTGGTTCTTTCTGCAGGGAGAAAGGTCCGCGCTCGCGGACGGCTTCATCGCGATGCTGACCGGAGACATTACGGGATCCTTGTTCGTGTTGTACACGCTCAAGATGATCGGGGCCATGGGGCGCTCACTCCTGCGCCGGCGGCCCGCATGACAATACAGGGTCCTGCGCTCGGGCTCAGCCCGTTACTGCGGCAGAGTTGTCCTCGGACTCGCTCTCTTCCTTGATCGGGGCGCGAGGCGACGTTTCGACGTGGCCCAGCACGCGGTCGGCGCGGTCGGCCAGCTGACGCATTTCCCGCGCTCTTTTGCCATGCAACACCCGCCCAAACGCGCTGAGGTTGAGCGCCATGGTTCTCAGCTCCGACAATTCGCTTTCCGACATGGCGATGCCGCTATCCCTGTGCTGCTCGACCCGATCCAGCACGCCTGAACAAGCCTCGTGGAACTTTGCATACTCATCCCACAGGTTGTCGGACGCGCCATTCACCGGGAAAGACGTATTAGGTGCCATTGACACTCCTTTGCGAGATCACTCAAGTATTTTCTTCGGTGATCGCACATCATCTTCGGGGTATACACGCGAACTATTAGTTATAAATTTTATAACTATTTGGCAAAACAATCCTGCGACGGCCTGAACGTCCTATATTCCTGGGAAATCCGCCCGCGCCGGGCAGCGCACTATCCGGAATTCGCATGCCCCCCGACATACGCCTCGCCACCTCCGAAGACCTGCCCGACATCGAGCGGATCGTGGCGCAAGCCTACGGACCCTATGTCGCCCGCATTGGCGCAATACCCGGACCGATGCGGGATGATTATCCGGCCCGGGTCGCGCAGGGCATGGTCCATGTATTGCGGGCGCAGGATGCGGTGCAGGGTGTCCTGGTCCTGATTCACGAAGACGATTGCCTGCTGCTGGACAACATCGCGGTGGCGCCGCAAGCGCAGGGCAAAGGCTATGGCCGCGACCTGATGCTATTCGCCGAAGACGCGGCGCGCCAGGCGGGGTATGACTGCATTCGTCTGTACACCCAAGAGAAAATGACCGAGAACATCGCTATCTACACGCGATACGGGTATGTGGAGACCCATCGAGCCGAAGAGATAGGTTTGAAACGCGTCTTCATGAAAAAGCCCCTTATTTAAAGGGCCTTTCCCTACAAAATAAAATGCGAATATTTGCTCGTATTACTGAAACTTGATCACTCTTCGCGCTCCCTCGCCACGACGCGTTGTGCGCGCCGATTGCTGGCCAGAGATTTCGCGTACACCGATTCCGGCCGTATGCGATGCGCGATCACGTAACCCGTAATGCAGGCCAGCATCAGCGGCAGCATGACTTCATAGCTGAGCGTCATCTCGAAAATCATCAGTATGGACATCAATGGCGCATAGGTGGTGGCAGCCAGCAAAGCCCCCATGCCGACCACTGCATAACTGGATACCGCCGACAGATCCTCCGCGGGAAACAAGGCCTGCAGGCCGGTCCCGTACAGGGCGCCCAGCGCCGCCCCCACGAACAGCGTGGGCGTAAACACCCCGCCCACTGCGCCCGAACCCACGCTGGCCGCGGTCGCCAGCGTTTTCAACAGCAGAATGGCGGCCACCGCCTGCCAGGCCCATTGCGTATGCAACATGCTGTTGACCACGCTGTAGCCATTGCCCCAGACCTCGGGATTCACCACCGACAAGGCGCCGACGATCAGGCCGCCCAATGCCATGCGTACCCACAGCGGCGCGGGCACGCGACCGAACGCGGCGCGCGCCGTGTCCAGGAAACGCAGGAATTGCGGCGCCGCCAGGCCTGCGATCACCCCCAACCCCAGATAGTTGATGACTTCCCATCCGGAGACGAAAGTGAAGGGCGGCATATGAAAAACCGCGTCGTAATGCAGGATCTGGCGCGTCACTATGTTCGCCACGACCGACGATACGACCAGCGGCACCAACGTGGCCGAAGCGATCGCTCCAAAAACGATCTCGGAAATGAACAGGGCGCCGGCAATGGGCGCGTTGTAGGCGGAAGTGATCCCCGCCGTGGCGCCGCAGGCGACCAACAAACGCAAATGCCGCGGCGGCAGCACCAGATAACGTCCCGTCAGGGATGACAACATCGCCGCCAACTGCACCATGGGCCCCTCACGGCCGATGGAGGCGCCGGAGCCGATGGAAAAAATCGACGACAGACTGCGCGCAACCGTCTGGCGGAAACCGATGACCCCGCGGCCGATGGAAATCGCCTCCATATAGTCCGCCGCGCCGCGCTTAGGCAGCCATCTGGCCGCCATCTGCAGGATGATGCCGGCTACGGCGCCGCCTATGGCCGGCATCAAAAAGCGTTGCCATGGGCTCAGCCCCCGGGCGACTGACACCATGCCATGCGGCGCATCTACGCCGCCGAGCAGCATCTGCGCCCACCCCAGCATTTCCCGGAAGACCACGGTGGCCAGCGCCCCCAACAGGCCCATCAGCGCCGCGGCGCACAGCGTGGCCGGCAAATTGTCCGCCAGCAAACGGCTTCTCAGCCAGATTGCCCAACCCGATTTCTTGATTCTGATTTCTGTCGCCATGGCGGAATTCTACGGCGGAACCTGCTCACTTTTTGTTCAGTTCCCAGTCAAGAATGGCTACGCGTCTCCCCTCGAATCCCGCTTTCCGCGAACGCCTTGGAGGGCCTCCAAACGCCTCCAGAAGGGCAAAAAAACAGGGTGGCAACCGGACGTTTTTCGGGGTAAAAGTGCCGCTTTTGGAGCTCGCCCGGCAGAAAGGCCCTGTGGATAACTCCTAAGTAGCTGCCTTGTGCACATTTTGTGGAGGCAAGTTGAACAAGCGGGGGTTTCGGACAGGGTCCAAAATCTTGTCCAACTTCAGCTTTTTTCCCACACAGAGTTCTTGCACAGGCAAAAACGGCTGCAAGCTGATGAAAAAAAAGAGGTTTTCAAGGTTAAGGTAGTTATCCACAGGCCTTATTAATCATTAGTCTTTATATAAAGAGAAATAAAGGAAAAGCCAAACATGCTCTCCCATTCCGCCCAGCCATCCCCCCCCGGACTCCGTCCATGCGCATCCTCCTGATAGAAGACGAAGCCGAACTTGCCCGCTGGCTTTCAAGAAGCCTGGCGAGACACGCGGGTTTCGTCGTTGAGTGGGCTGATGACGGATTGGTCGCCGAAAGAAGACTGGCGATGGAAGAATTCGACGCGGTCATCCTGGATCTGGGACTGCCGGGCATGGATGGCCATGCTTTGCTGGCGAAGATCCGCGCGCGGGACGACCGTACGCCGGTACTGGTCTTGACCGCGCGCGATTCGCTGGCCGAAAAAATCGGGACGCTCCACCAGGGAGCAGACGATTTCCTGCCGAAACCGTTTGTTGTGGAAGAGTTGGAAGCGCGATTGATCGCACTGATCCGGCGCAGCCGCGGACGCGAACACCCGCGACTCACTCTGGGAAACCTGGTTTTCGAGACTTCCGCTCAAAAATTCACGGTCGGCGGACAGCCGTTGCAGTTATCCCCACGTGAACACTCGGTTTTGCGAGTACTGATCCAGAAAAGCGGCGAACCCATCAACAAGCAGCAGATCCTGGACCGCATCCTGACCGACGATGCGGACATCAACCTGGAAGCCATCGAGGTCGTGGTGCATCGTTTGCGCAAAAAATTGGCGGATACCGGTGTGCAAATCGTGACCATGCGAGGCATGGGCTACTGCCTGGAGAACCTTGTTGACAACTAGAAGTGCGGAAAAAAAGGGATTTTTCGCGTCAAAAAAACGCAATCGCACGCTGAAGACCCAGCTTCTCTGGTGGCTGATCCCCACGCTGGTCTTCGTGATGATGGGAGCCCTGTGGCTGTCGAACCACCAGTTGCGCAACCAGGTTGACATTGCCTACGACCGATCGCTCTCCGGAGCGCTGCGCGCCATCGACCACAACATATCCACAGCCAGCGGTGGATTAGCCATGGAGCAGCCCTACCTGATGCTGGAATTTTTCGAGCTGACGGCCAATGGCAGCGTGTTTTACCGAGTCGCCACCGAGGACGGACTCGCGGAAATCGGCAATCCGGGCCTGCCCATGCCTGCCGAACCCCTGGTTTCGGGCGAACCGCGTTTTTTCTACGCCGATTACCAGGGCACGCCCGTACGGGTTGCGGCCCTGGCCCGGCCGATGGATCCCCCCCTGTACGCGAATAAAGGGGGACGGGTTATCGTGCAGGTAGCCGAAGGCCTGGATACCCGGCAGGCGTTCCTGCACCAGGTGCTGGTGCGCTCGGTGGAGCGGGACCTGGCCGTGATCCTGATCAGCGTCCTGGTGATCATCCTGGGGGTTTTCATGGCCCTGCGTCCCCTTGCCCGGCTACGTCAGGAGGTGGAAGGCCGTTCTGCGGACGATTTAAGCCCCGTGAGCGCTTCGGAGATGCCAGGTGAGGTCCTACCCCTGGTCTCGGCCGTAAACCTCCACATGGCCCGTTTTGCGGCCCAGGCGAGGGTCCAGAGTCAGTTCCTGGACGACGCATCGCACCAGTTGCGCACGCCGTTGTCGGTTTTACGGACCCAAACGGCCTATGCCCTGCGCGAAACAGACCCCCAGGAGGTCCGTACAGCCCTTCTGGCGATGCAAGAGGGCTTGGACAGGGCCACACGCACCACCAACCAAATGCTCGCCCTGGCGCGCGCTAAGGACGCTTCCCTGGCCGAAGGCGGATTCACCCCAGAACCGGTGGACCTGGTCGATCTGGCTGATGGGGTCATCCGTGGCCTGCTTCCGACCGCCCGCGCCCGCCAGCTCGACATCGGTCTGGAAGCCGATATCCGGCCCGTTACTGTGCTGGGGGCGGAGTGGCTGCTTCGGGAAGCGGTCAGCAACCTGGTGGACAACGCCATTCGTTACACCTCGTCCGCGGGGGAGGTCACGGTGAAGGTCCAGGTGGAAGCCGGGCAGGCCAGGCTGGTGGTCGAAGACAGCGGCCCGGGCATGTCGGCGGAGGACATAGCCCGCGCCTGCATCCGCTTCCGGCGGGGAGCAGCGGGCAAAAACAAGCCCGGCGCCGGTCTGGGACTAGCCATCGTGGGGACCATCGCCGAAACTTTGGGGGCGCGTCTACAGCTGGAAAACCGGGTCCCGCTGCCGGGCCTGAGGGCGGCATTGGTGTTTACCCTCGAAAACCGGGAAGATGCTGCGCCGCATCAGGAAAACAGCCGGAATTGAAAGCTTTTGGAAAGCTTGGTTTTTGTACGGTTGCGTCCACTGGGGCCGTTATCGCGGAAAGAACCGTCTGAGCAGAGCTTCCAGCCATACCTAGACCTATAAATCTCGGAGACGCAAAAAATGCAGACTAGTCTGAAACTGCGCCTGGCCGCCGTCGCGGCGCTGGGTGCGATTACCTTGTCCATGGGCGCCGCCCACGCGGCCGACGAACCGCGTCGCCCGGAATGCATCGCGCCTGCCCAGCCCGGCGGCGGTTTCGACCTGACCTGCCGCCTGGCCACGGAAGGCCTGAAGCACAGCGGCGCGCTCAAGAGCGCGATGCGCATCGTCTACATGCCTGGCGGCATTGGCGCGGTGGCCTACAACAACATCGTGGCGCAGCACCCGAACGAGCCGGGCACCATCGTGGCTTTCTCGGGCGGTTCGCTGTTGAATCTGGCCCAGGGCAAATTTGGCAAGTACAACGTCAATGACGTGCGCTGGCTGGCTGCCATTGGCACCGACTATGGCGTTGCCGTGGTCCGCAACGATTCCCCGTACACCGACCTGAAGAGCCTGATGGACGCCTTCAAGCAGGATCCGACCAAGATCGTGCTGGGCGCCGGCGGCACCGTGGGCAGCCAGGACTGGATGAAGGCCGCGTTGACCGCCAAGGCTGCGGGCGTGGATTTCAAGAAGATGCGTTTCGTGGCGTTTGAAGGCGGCGGCGAAGCCGTGACGGCTTTGCGCGGCGGCCATATCCAGGCCTACATGGGCGATGCGGCGGAAGCCTTCACCATGCTGGAAGGCGGCGCGCCCATCCGCGTGCTGGCCGTGTTCAACGATCAGCGCCTGCCGGGCAAGCTGGGTACCGTGCCCACCGCCAAGGAACAGGGCTACGACATCGTCTGGCCCATCATCCGCGGCTTCTATGTCGGCCCGAAGGTGTCGGACAGTGACTACCAGTTCTGGGTCGACGCCTTCAACAAGACCACGGCCTCGCCCGAGTTCGACAAGCTGCGTCAGCAGCAAGGCCTGTTCCCCTTCAACAAGACGGGTCCCGAGCTGGATGCCTACGTGAAGAACCAGGTCAAGGTCTACGGCGAGCTGGCCGACTCCTTTGGCCTGATCAAGAAGTAAGCCGAAGGGCGTTTCTCCTAATCGCGTTTGTCAGGGTTTCTCCGCCGCCGGCTTTGCCGCGGCGGCAGGGAAGCTCTGCGCCGCGCGATGCGACTACAACGGAAATGTGATCATGAACGATCGAATATTGGGCATTGGGGCGCTTGCGCTTGCCGCCTTCATGACGGTGGCGGGCTGGGGAATCGAAGCCCCATTCGCGTACGAGCCTGTGGGCCCGCGCGCCTTTCCGCTGCTGCTGGCGCTGATCATCGGCCTGTGCGGGCTGTGGTTGGTTTACAAGGGCGGCCATCAGGTCGAAGCCAACCCGCCTGGCGCGAATGGCCGCATCGCGCTGATGATGGCGTTCACGGTGGCTTATGCCTTCCTGTTCCAATGGCTTGGCTTCGTAATCGCGACGTCCTTGATGACGGTATTCGTCGGCCGCTTGTTCGGCGGTAGCTGGATCAAGTGCGCCATCGGCGGCGTTGTCATGAGCCTTTTCTTTTTCGTGCTGTTCGACAAGGTGCTGGACGTGGTCCTGCCTGGCGGACTGCTGGAGACCCTGATATGAGCGGCATTCTCGATCATTTGGCGATAGGCTTTGGCGTAGCCTTATCGCTGACGAACGTCCTGGTGGCCATGATCGGCTCGTTCATCGGTACCATGGTGGGCGTGCTGCCCGGCCTGGGGCCGGTCAACGGCGTGGCGATGCTGATACCGATCGCTTTCGCCATGAATCTGCCGCCCGAGACCGCGCTGATACTGCTGGCCGCCGTGTATGTGGGCGCCGAGTATGGCGGCCGGATAACCGCGATCCTGCTGAACGTGCCGGGAGAGGCCAGCGCCATCATGACGACGCTGGACGGCTATCCGTTGGCGCGTCAGGGCCTGGCCAGCGTGGCGCTGTCGCTGTCGGCGTGGTCCGCCTTCTTCGGCGCTATCGTGTCGGTGCTGGGCATCATTCTGCTGGCGCCGTTGCTGGCGAAGTGGGCGTTGGCTTTTGGGCCGGCCGAATATTTCGTGCTGATGATTTTCGCGTTCTGCTGCCTCACCAGCCTGTTGGGCAAACAGCCCATCAAAGGCGTGCTGGCGGCGATGATAGGACTGTCGATTTCGGTGGTGGGCGTGGACGCGAACTCGGGCGTTTACCGCTATACCTTTGAATCGGTGCATTTGGCCGACGGTATCGATTTCGTGGTGGTCGTGATCGCGCTGTTCGCGGTCAGCGAGATGCTGGAAATGCTGGAGAAGGTGATGGCCGGCCACAGCGTCGAGGTCAAGCCCAGCGGTCGCAAGCTCTTCAACTTGAAAGAGATGGCTTATACCTGGTGGAGCGTGGTGCGCAGCGCGCTGGTGGGCTTTGGCGTGGGCGTGTTGCCCGGCGCAGGCGCCAGCGTGGCAGCCGCCGTGGCGTACTCGCAGGAAAAGCGCATCATCGAAGCCAAGGATCCGGAAGCCAAGTTCGGCAAGGGCGACATGCGAGGCCTGGTTGCGCCGGAAGCCGCCGCCACGGCCTCGGCCATCGGTTCATTCGTGCCGATGTTGACCCTGGGCGTACCTGGTTCTGGCACCACGGCGGTGATGATGGGTGCGCTGACGCTCTACAACATCACGCCGGGTCCGGTGCTGTTCGACACCAAGCCGGAACTGGTTTGGGGCCTGATCGCTTCGCTGTTCGTGGCCAACGTGCTGCTGTTCATCATGAACGTGCCGCTGGTGCGCTTCTTCTCCAAAGTGCTATCGGTGCCGGGATGGTTGATGGTGCCGGGCATCCTCTGCATCAGCTATATCGGTGTATACGCCATCAACGCGGGCACGTTCGATCTGTTGCTGGTGGCCGGTATCGGTGCGTTGGGCTATTTCCTGCGCAAGTTCGGCGTGCCGATGGCTCCGCTGGTGCTGGGCGTGGTGTTGGGCAACATGATGGAGCAGAACCTGCGCCGTGCCTTGTCGATGACCGATGGCGATGTGGCCGTGCTGTTCGCCAGCCCTGTTTCTATCTCGATGTGGGTGGGCGCCGCTGCGGTCGTGATCGTGCCGCAAATCATGCGCCGCATGCGCGCTGCGAAAAAGCTTGCCGCTGGTCCGGTCTGATTCTGCGGCGGCGCGGCTGTTGTAAAGGGCAACAGCCGCGCTGCGGAATCTTGACCGGGAACTGCAAAGGGCGCCTCATGGGCGCCCTTTTTTTGTCGATTGAATCGCACGGATGGTGAATTTTATATATGCGAGCTTTTATTCATGTTTTATATGAAAAGCTCTTTTATATCGAGTCCGCGTGAAATCAAAATGGTGGCGGTGAGTCGCTTCGGAAGCGGCGTCAAACTTGCGCCAGGCGTTCCAGGGCGGCATCGAGGGTCGCGTCTTTCTTGGCGAAGCAGAAGCGCACGATGCGGTGGTTCGATTCAGGCGCGTCGGGCTGGCGGTAGAACGCGGATACCGGTATCACCGTGACGCCATGATTCACCGTCAGATCGCGCGCGAAGTCGGCTTCGTTCTGCTTGGATATCTGGCTGTAGTCGGCCAGCAGGAAAAAGGTGCCGGGGCTGGGCAGGGGGCGGAAGCGGGTCTTGGCCAAGCCCTGCGCCAGGCGGTCGCGTTTGGCCTGATAGAAGGCCGGCAGGTCCAGGTAAGGCTTGGGGTCGCGCATGAATTCGGCCAGGGCGAACTGCATGGGCGAGGGCACGGTGAACACCATGAATTGATGCACTTTGCGCAGTTCCGCGCTGAGCTGACGCGGCGCGCAGCAATAGCCAATCTTCCAACCCGTGGTGTGATAGGTCTTGCCGAAGGACGAGATCACGAAGGCATGCTCGGCCAGCAGCGGGCGTCGCGCCACGCTGGCGTGTGGCTTGCCATCGAACACGATGTGTTCGTAGACCTCGTCAGACACCAGCAGCACGCCGGTATCGCGCACGATGGCTTCCAGTGCGTCCAGGTCGCTGTCGTCCAGTACCGCGCCGGTCGGATTGTGCGGAAAGTTCAGCATCAACAGACGCGTCTTCGACGTGATGGCTTCGCGCACGCGCTGCCAGTCGATTCGGTAGTAGGGATCGGCCTCGGTGGGAGCGCGCAGCGGCACGGGCACGGCAGTGCCACCCGCCAGGCGGATCGCCGGCAGATAGGAGTCATAGCAAGGTTCGATGACGACGACTTCGTCGCCGCTGCCCACGGCGGCCAGTACGGTCGCCATCAACGCTTCGGTCGCGCCGCTGGTGACGGTGATTTCGGTCTCGGGATCGTAGGCATGGCCGTACAGCTCGCGCGTCTTGGCGGCGATGGCTTCGCGCAAGGGTGCGACGCCCGGCATGTAGGGATACTGGTTGTGGCCGTCGGCCATGGCCTTGGTCACCAGGGCGCACAGGGCGGGGTCGGGCTCGAAATCAGGAAAGCCCTGGCCCAGGTTGATGGCTTTGTGCTCGATGGCCAGGCGGCTCATCACGGTAAAGATGGTGGTGCCAACGTCGGGGAGTTTGGATCGGATCATGGTGGACGCGAGAGTGAACGTTGCTAGCAGAGAGAGTTTTCGTAAGTATCCCACTAACTCATAATTCGGTTTTCTCATGAGCTTAAGGCGCGACGGTATCGTGGTTCAGAACATGTTGTGGAGGGTATTGGGCGGTTTGGCGATCGCATTGGCTGGCGCATTGTTGGCGGTGTGGGCGCATATTCCGCTGCCATGGATGCTGGGGGCGCTGCTGGTGACGGCGGCGACGCGCATCGCCGGCCTGGGTACTGCGTGTCCCAGGCCGGCGCGCAATGCCGGACAGTGGGTAATTGGGACCTCGTTGGGCCTGTACTTCACGCCACAGGTGATAGGGCACATCGGCAGCAATGCCGGGCCCATCATTGTCGGCATGTTGTTCGCGCTAGGCCTGGCATTCATGGGCACGGCAATTCTGCGCCGCTACACCGACGTCGATTTCAAGACGGCCTGGTTTTCTTCGGCGATAGGCGGCGCCAGCGAAATGGCGAGCCTCGCGGAACGCCATGGAGCCCGCATAGACCGCGTGGCAACGGCGCACAGCGTGCGCGTGCTGATGGTGGTGGTCGCCGTGCCTTTCATCTTTCAATGGTGGGGCGTGGCGGGCCTGGATCCCACGGTGCCGGGGCCCAAGGTGGTCCATGGCTGGGGACTGGCGCTGCTGGTTGCGTTGACCTGCATAGGTGGCACGGCTTTCATGAAGCTGCGTTTGCCCAATCCCTGGGTGCTGGGCCCAATGCTGGTCGCCATGATTCTGACGACCAACGGCATTGAGCTGTCGGCCCTGCCGGACTATGTGCCGAAGATAGGCCAGTTGCTGATCGGCTGGTCGCTGGGCGACCGTTATCGGCCGGATTTTTTTCGAGCTGCGCCGCGCTTCATTGCCGCGGTGGCGGGCTTTACAGTGGCCGCGTTGGCGCTCGCATTCGGCTTGGGCGCTTTGCTGTCGCTGTGGTCCGCCGCGCCCATCCCGACACTGATTCTCGGCACCACGCCGGGCGGCATCGCGGAGATGGCCATCACCGCCAAGGTGCTGCAGCTGGGCGTTCCGGTGGTCACCGCATTCCACGTCATGCGCATGGTTTTCGTCGTGATCGTGACGGGTCCGATCTACGCTTTTCTGGCGCGCCGGCAGGGCTGCGCGCCATAACGGAACGAGATCCAGTATTAAAAATACGACATTGGGGTAAACAACTATATGAGTCTGTAATGCGTGCTGAGTATGCTGATTACGCAGTTGATTCAAGCAGCGCGCGGACTCGTTCTGCAGCTAGGCGGCAAACGGGAACGCAGCAGCAACGCAGGTACCACTACCGGTCGTTCAGTTCTCACGGCGTCCTTGATTCATTGCATTTCGAGTTAATTACAGGACGCTAGAAAAAATGGCTCAGAAGGGCAAAGTTAAGTGGTTCAACGCTGACAAGGGTTACGGTTTCATCACGCCGGACGTTGGTGGTACCGATGTTTTCGCACACTTTTCCGCCATCCAGGGCCGCGGCTATCGCAGCCTGAACGAAGGCCAGGAAGTCGAATTCGAAGTCAAGGATGGTCCGAAAGGACCTCAAGCGGCCGAAATTCGCCCGCTCTAAATCGGGAAATCCCAATTTCCCGTCTGCCAGGTCTGACCTGGCTACAACGCCCCAAGACCTTCCGGTCTGGGGCGTTGTTTCATTTGGCGGCGAGGGCTCCATCCCGTCTGCTCCAATCGAATAGTTAGTATTCACTAACATATTCTCCAGCCGTGGATAAGTTTGTGGATAATTATTTTTGGGCATGAGTATTTTCATGCTCAGCAATGAAGCAACAGCCCATCCGTCGCCGGGTTTTGCACAGTTATCCCATCTTCTTGGAAACGATGCTGTCAGCCTGTCAGGATGTCGGTCCTATTCAGGACTGCAGGCGGTGTTTGTGTTTAAACATGGCCTTTCCCTAGGGAATACAGGCATTTAACGCGGTTTTCGGGCGGCTGAGAGGCCTGGACAGCAACGCCTTGCGATCGTCTCCACAGGCCCTTATGGCCCGTTTTACTCCCGCCAGCGGGTGGTTGTTCACAAAGATATCCCCATCCCGGTTATGCACAGAATTACACCCTTTGGCGCTCCGAGATGGCTGATCTGCCTGTGGATAGAAATGGGGATAGGCTCAAAAAATAGTGCCTGGAGAACACTCTCCTTCTCCTGACGGCACCCGGCGACACGGGTTGAGCACTGGCCGGCGCAGGTACCTGAGAGACGAGTTTGCCCGCCGAAATTTCAGGCGGCGGGTTGTCCACAGGGATTTACATGAAAGACAGGTTCTCGCCCAAAAGGATGATGGTGAACCCTTCAGCGCAGGTGCAAGATACTTGTCTGGTCAAAGAATCTTCCACTGCATCGTCCGCGGTTTTTGCTTAGTGGCGGGCCGCAAAATAGAGCCGCGTGGATAAATTTGTGGATAATCTGCTTGCACCAATTTTCGCCGTATTTTGACTGGAGCTGGCCGGTAGAGTTCCAGGCCAATTTCAGTATCGACGGTTGTCTTGCCCGCTTTTCGTAGCGGCTTGGGCATGGGGCAATCTTATCCACATAGTTTTCCACGGTTTTTTCGGCAATGCGGCCTCGCCATGCGTCTCGCTTGGCCGAAGCTTGGCAAGCATCCAGAATAGAAATAATCGATTGCTGCCATAGGGAACGGCGTTGTGCATTTGTGCTTTTTGATGGTTCTTGGCACATTGCTGTTTTGGCTGATTCCGCCAATGTTCTGCTATGGCACGCGCTGTGCTTGATGACTTATCCCCAGAGTTGTTCCACGTGAAACCTCAGACGTCGGTAGCTATCGGATTTACTAGCTGTTGATAACGCTGTGCAGAATTCGATAGCGGTCGTGGCGTGATGTTTGAGTTCTGGCGCGTGCGCAAGAGAGATTTCCGAGATCCGGCCATTCCATGTTCCGGCGGCGTGGGGAGACCTTCAGCGCTGCATGTTCTATTTTTCTGATTCTGCGGCGTTGTACGTTTCAGTTCCCAGCCAGGTTTGACGTAGACTCCGAAGAGATTCGAGCGGTTTTAGCCTGATTTGGAGGCTCGTAGGCTCAGGCATGGTTGATCGATCTAGAGTCGGGAATCTTGATAATCAATATGACCAAGGGTGCGCTGGATATCTGCGATCAATCTGGTTCCACGTGGAAGAAAAAAAAAATGGTCTTTTTTTGGGCAAGGGGTAGGGTAGGGTCTGAAAAATTGATTTTTTTCTTGAATCAACCTTCATCTGAACGAAATGAGCCGCCAATTGGGCAGGGTGATTCAGCCGCGGATTGATGCTTCTTCTTCAGCAGAAGGATCCCTTTTGAAGTACTAATTGCAGATTCTTCATGCCGAAGTCGGCATTTCTTCTGTTTCACGTGGAACGTGTCTGAGAAGGCATTGGGGGGTCGTCCGCTGGCGTGATCCATTGTGGACAGATGTTCCACGTGAAACACTGCACATTCGTCCCACGAGCATCGATGTTTCACGTGAAACATCGACGAGAAACAGTCGATTCGCGTTGACCGGATTCCCATTCTGCTTGATTGCCCTGGAGGTGTTCGAGTGGCATTTATTTACTATTGCCAGATAGAGTTTGACTCATGTTGGGCCGGCAATACCGACGATTGAATCTTGAGGATGTTCTAGCCCGTTCCTGTTTCACGTGGAACATTCGGGGCCGTGTGCAATAGAGGACCGAGCTCGTCGACGGCGATGCATCCTTCCCCTTGATGGTTTGTGTCATGTCTTCATTGCTCTGAATTGCTCAGTGCTTCCCTTGTGCGTGCTATCCATGCGTAGTTGCTGGGATGCTCCTCTCGAGGACTATGGTGGGGCGGGCATGAAATCCAATCACATCTTCCGCATAGCGAATCCCCGTTAAGGTGTGCGCTGGGTGCATTCAAGCCTTCAAGGTGTTGACGATCTGTCTGCGAAGTGAGCGGGCGACTTGAGCATTGCGATGTTTCACGTGAAACCAGATAGGCAAAGCAATGGCAATTGCCGACATATTCATGAGCCCAGGGTCTGTCTCGTTGCCTTTTGCCTACGGGTGATTCAGTCTTGAGTCCGCTCATGTTGCGCCGAAGCATGTTTCACGTGAAACATGCAATCCCTGCCTCTATAATGAGCACCGAACGCTCTCTTATCTCCCTCCCCCCAATCATGGACTATCCCCGCGAATTCGATGTCATCGTCGTCGGTGGCGGCCACGCCGGCACCGAAGCTGCGCTGGCTGCTGCACGTACCGGCGCCCAGACGTTGCTGTTGACGCATAACATCGAAACCCTAGGCCAAATGTCTTGCAATCCCTCCATTGGTGGGATCGGCAAGGGCCACCTTGTGAAAGAAGTGGACGCCCTGGGCGGCGCCATGGCTTTGGCAACGGATGAAGCGGGGATCCAGTTCCGCATTCTGAATGGTTCGAAGGGCCCGGCAGTCCGGGCCACCCGAGCCCAGGCGGATCGCGTGCTGTACCGCAAGGCGATTCGTGGCCGCCTGGAAAACCAGCCAAATCTTTGGCTGTTTCAGCAAGCGGTCGAAGACCTGATGGTGGAGGGCGACCGCGTGGTTGGCGCCGTCACGCAGATCGGCCTGCAGTTTCGGGCGAAGTCCGTGGTGCTTACCGCGGGTACGTTTCTCAATGGCCTGATTCATGTGGGTCTGCAGAACTATTCGGGCGGTCGCGCTGGGGATCCCCCGGCCGTTTCGCTGGGACAGCGCCTGAAGGAACTCAAGCTGCCGCAAGGCCGCCTGAAGACCGGCACACCGCCGCGGATCGATGGGCGTTCGATCAACTACAGCATCCTGGAAGAGCAGCCGGGTGACCTGAATCCGATTCCCGTGTTTTCCTACATGGGCAATGTCGGCATGCACCCGCGTCAGCTGCCTTGCTGGATCACCCACACCAATGCGCGTACTCACGACATCATCCGCGGCGGCTTGGACCGTTCGCCGATGTACAGCGGGGTTATCGAAGGGGTGGGCCCGCGCTACTGCCCGTCCATCGAAGACAAGATCCATCGCTTTGCCGACAAGGAATCGCACCAGGTCTTCCTGGAGCCCGAAGGTCTGGACACGCACGAGGTCTATCCGAACGGAGTGTCGACGAGCCTGCCGTTCGATGTGCAGCTGGCCTTGATCCATTCCTTGCCTGGTCTGGAGAACGCGCACATCCTGCGCCCTGGCTACGCCATCGAATACGACTACTTCGATCCACGTGGATTGAAGAGCACGTTGGAAACCAAGGCGATCGCCGGCCTGTACTTTGCCGGACAGATCAACGGCACCACTGGCTACGAAGAAGCGGCCGCCCAAGGGTTGCTGGCAGGCGTCAATGCCGCGCTGCTGGCGCTGGATCGCGAGCAATGGACGCCGCGACGTGACGAAGCCTATCTGGGGGTGCTGGTGGACGATCTGGTGACGCGTGGCGTGACCGAGCCGTACCGCATGTTCACCTCTCGGGCCGAATACCGGTTGAGCCTGCGCGAAGACAATGCCGATCTGCGTCTCACAGAAATTGGCCGCCGCCTCGGCATCGTCGATGATGCACGCTGGGACGCTTTCAATCGGAAGCGCGACGCTGTGGCTGCCGAAGTCGAGCGTTTGAAATCCTTCTGGGTGAATCCGCGGCTGTTGCCGGCGGAAGCGGCCGAGCCTTTGTTGGGCAAGGCTATTGAGCGTGAGTACTCACTTGCAGACCTGTTGAAAAGGCCCAGTGTTTCCTATGAAGCTTTGATGGCCGCCCGCAACGCCGACGGCTCGCTGCTGGCCGGTCCTGGCGTAGTGGCGGACGAGGTGCTGGCGGAGCAGGTCGAGATCCAGGTGAAGTACGCCGGCTATATCGACCGTCAGCAGGTTGAAGTCCAAAAGCAGATCGCGCACGAACAGCAGGCCATTCCCGCCGATGTCGATTACGACGCGGTGACCAGCTTGTCGTTCGAAGTGCGCCAGAAGCTCAAGACCCACCGGCCGGAAACCGTCGGCCAGGCCGCGCGCATCTCCGGCGTGACCCCCGCTGCAATTTCCTTGCTGCTGATCCATCTGAAGCGCCTGCATTACGGCTCGCGCAAGCAAGCGGCATGAGCGCGCACACCGATACGGCCGGCGCGGACATGGCCGGCCGCCTGTCTCGCGCATGCGAGCAGTTGGGCTTGGAGGCCGATGCCGCCACGATGGCCAAGCTGCTGAATTATCTGTCGCAGATGCAGCGCTGGAACCGCACCTACAACCTCACCGCCATCCGCGATCCGCAGCAGATGTTGATCCAGCATCTGTTCGACAGCCTGGCCGCCGTCGGGCCGTTCAACGAGGCGCTGGGCGCTTCCGGCACGCCCGCCAAGGTCTATGACGTCGGATCGGGTGGCGGCCTGCCTGGCGTCGTTCTGGCGATCATGCGGCCCCACTGGTCGGTGACCTGCGTGGACGCGGTCGAAAAGAAAACAGCATTCGTGCGGCAGATGAGCGGCGCGCTGGCCTTGCCCAATCTGCAGGCCAGCCACGCCCGCGTCGAAACGCTTGCGCCTGCCGGGTGCAACATTGTCACGTCGCGCGCCTTCGCATCCTTGGACGATTTTGCGCAACTCGCAGGTCGCCATGTACGCAACGATGGTACCCTCGTCGCCATGAAGGGCAAGGTCCCCGAGGACGAAATACAGGCGCTGCATGCGCGCGGAGAATGGCAAGTCGATCACATCCAGCCGTTGCGCGTGCCCGAGCTAGAGGCCGAACGCTGCCTTATCTGGATGCGCCGTAGTCAAGGAACCCTATGAAGAACATACCCCCCAGCACCTCCGCCCGCATTTTCTGCATTGCCAACCAGAAGGGCGGTGTGGGCAAGACGACGACCGCCATCAATCTGGCGGCGGGCCTTGCCACGCACAACCAACGTGTGCTGCTGGTGGATCTGGACCCGCAAGGCAATGCCACGATGGGGAGCGGCATCGACAAGAACTCGCTGGAGTCGAACCTGTACCAGGTGCTGATCGGCGAATCGAACATCGAACAGGCCCGCGTCAAATCCGAATCGGGCGGCTACGACGTGCTGCCCGCCAACCGCGAACTGTCTGGCGCCGAGATCGACCTGGTGCAGATGGACCAGCGCGAACGCCAGTTGAAGGCCGCGATCGACACCGTCGCCACTCAGTACGACTTCGTGCTGATCGATTGTCCGCCCACCTTGTCGTTGCTGACCTTGAATGGCCTGGCCGCCGCCCACGGCGTCATCATTCCGATGCAGTGCGAGTACTTCGCGCTGGAAGGCTTGTCCGACCTGGTCAATACCATCAAGCGGGTGCACCGGAACATCAATGATGATTTGCGCGTCATCGGTCTGCTGCGCGTCATGTTCGATCCGCGCATGACCCTGCAGCAACAGGTGTCCGCGCAGCTCGAGGCGCACTTCGGCGACAAGGTTTTCAAGACCGTCGTGCCGCGTAACGTGCGCTTGGCCGAAGCGCCCAGCTACGGCATGCCCGGCGTGGTGTACGACCGCGGTTCGCGCGGCGCGCAGGCCTATATCTCGTTTGGCGCCGAAATGATCGAGCGCGTGAGGAAGGACCTGAAGTAGGCCGCAACCATGTCCGCCGTCACGCTCTTTTCCCAGACAGAAACGCAAGCCTCAGGTACGCCGCGCATCGACGCGCGCGACAGCCTGCGCACGCGTCTGGAAGAAGCCGCGTTGAATGCCACGGCCGTGGGCGCGCAACTGCTCTATGATGGCTGGCTGGTGCGTTTAGCGCATTCGCCTGTCAAGCGCGTGCGCAGCATCAATGTGCTGGGGTTATCCACACGTCCGCTGGACGAGCGGCTGGCGTATTGTTCATCGTTGTATGCGCGCCATGGCTTGCCCATGGTGTTGCGCATCACCTCCATCGGTCCCGATTTTTCCCTCGACGCCGAACTGGAGTCCCGCGGTTATACCTTTACCGACGAGACCCGAGTCATGTGCACGCCGCTCGCTCCCAGGGCCTATGTCCGGGGCGATCTGCATTTTGATTTTGTCGATGCCGGGCGCTTTGCGGCGGCGGTCGGGGCGATGCGCAATTCGGAATACGGACACATCGCCGAACATCGGACGCGTCTGCAAGGACTGGCTGTGGATATCTCGCCGGTGCTGGCAACGGACGCGGCGGGACAGTGCGTTGCCGCGGGCCTGGCCGTTCGCGACGGCGATCTGCTCGGCCTGTTCGACATCGTCACCGACCCGGGGCAGCGGCGCAAAGGCTATGCCGCGGCCCTGATTGAACACCTGTTGGCAACAGGCGCCGCCGGCGGCGCCACTACCGCCTATTTGCAGGTTGAGCCGGAGAATACAGCCGCGCGCGCTTTGTATGGCCGCTACGGTTTCAAAGACTGTTACGCGTATTGGTACCGCCTGCCCGCCGAGCAGGCGGACGCCTGAGCCTGGCTCGGGATACAAAAACAGAAGGAAAGAGGATTTAACTATGGCCACCAAGAAACCCAAGGGATTGGGCCGCGGACTGGACGCCTTGCTCGGCGCGGACGCGCCTGCCATCGAGAACATCGGCAAGGCCACCGCCGCCAAGCCCGAGGGTCCGCCGTCCACCTTGCCCGTATCGAAGATGCGCGCCGGCAAGTATCAGCCGCGCACACGCATGGACGAGGGCGCGTTGGGCGAATTGGCCGAATCGATCCGCACACAAGGCATCATGCAACCCATTCTTGTGCGCGCCCTGGGCGAGGCCGCGCCCGGCCACTATGAAATCATCGCCGGCGAACGCCGGTTCCGCGCGGCCCAGCTCGCCGGCTTGAAGGAAGTGCCGGTGCTGGTGCGCGAAGTGGCCGACGAGAACGCTGCCGTCATGGCGCTGATCGAAAACATCCAGCGCGAAGACCTGAACCCGCTGGAAGAAGCGCAGGGCGTGCGCCGGCTGCTGGACGAATTCGGCCTGACGCACGAACAGGCCGCGCAAGCGATCGGCCGCTCGCGTTCGGCCACCAGCAACCTGCTGCGCCTCTTGAACCTGGCCGCGGCCGTGCAGACCATGCTGCTGGCGGGCGATGTGGACATGGGCCATGCGCGCGCGCTGCTCGCCGTGGACGCTGCCACGCAGATCCAGCTGGCCAACCAGATCATCGCGCGCCGCCTGTCGGTGCGCGAAGCCGAAAAGCTGGTCGCCAAGACCGCCAAGGAAGCCGAGTCTTCCGCCACACCGAGGAAGAAGGCCAATGGCGCGTCGCGCGATCTGACGCGGCTGGAAGAAGCCCTGTCCGACCATTTGGGCACGCGCGTCGCGCTGAAAGTGGGCGCCAAGGAAAAGGGTCAGATCGTCATCGACTTCCATGGCTGGGAACACCTGAATTCCCTGCTCGAGCGCCAGGGCCTGTCCGGAGTAGTGGATGCCTGAGCGCGCGCTGCCCGTCATTGCGGTACTGGCGACGGGCGGCACGATCGCCGGCGCCCAGGCCGACGCGACTTCGGCCGGCTACAAGGCGGGTTCGTTTTCCGTCAACGACTTGCTGGCCGCCGTGCCGCAACTGGCCGGCATCGCCCAGATCCGCGCCGAGCAGGTCGCCAACGTCGGCAGCCAGAACATGACGCACGCCGTGTGGCGCGCGCTGGCCGAGCGCGTGGACGCATTGTGCCGCGACGCTTCGGTGGCGGGCATCGTCATCACGCACGGCACGGATACGCTTGAGGAAACGGCGTACTTCCTGAGCCTGGTCATACGCCACGACAAGCCCGTGGTGCTGGTGGGCGCGATGCGTCCGGCCACCGCGCTGGGCGCCGAGGGTCCGGCCAATCTGTACAACGCGGTGGCGCTGGCGCGCCATCCCGAGGCGCGCGGCCGCGGGCCGCTCGTCGTCATGAACGAAGACGTGCACTACGCCCGCGAGATCCAGAAGATCGCCAGCGCCGGCCTGTGCGCGTTCGCCTCGCCCAATCGTGGCCGTGCGGGTGTCATGCATGGCGGCGCGCCGTTCTTCTATTCGCGCAACACCACCACGCATACCGTGGAAAGCGAGTTTTCACTCGCATTGCTGGAAAAGGCCGGCTGGCCCCGCGTGGATGTCGTCTACGCCCACGTCAACCTGCAGGCAGACCTGATCGATTTTCTCGCTGATGCCGCAGACGGCATCGTGCTCGCCGGCGTCGGCGATGGCAATGCCACCGACCTGGCCATCGAAGGCCTGAGCCGCGCCGCGGCCAGCGGCGTGGCAGTGGTGCGCTCAAGCCGCACCGGCAGCGGCTTTGTCGCGCGCGATGTCGAACTCGATGACGCCCGCCTGGGATTCGTTGCCGCACGCGACCTGAATCCCCAGAAGGCCCGCATCCTGCTGATGCTGGGCCTTTCGATCACGCGCGATCCGGCGGCTCTGCAGGATCTGTTCGACCGCTATTGATGCGCGGCGGCTGGGCCGGCCGCATTCTCCTGCTGCGCCAGCCCCAGGCTGGTCCTGAGCATGTCGTAGACCTGTCGCGTCAGCGGATTGATCAGGTCAGGCCTTATCCACAGGAAGTACGTCACGTCGGGCAAGGGCGGCAGCCCTTCCTTTTCGCCCAATACGCGCATCTCCGGCCCCAGTAGTTCCACGCTGCGCGCCGTGACGCCTAGTCCCGCGCGCAAGGCGGCCTTTATCCCCACCAGAGTCGGGGCCACATAGTTGGTGTGCCAGCGTACGCGCGCCTGTTCCAGGGCCGTGAGCGCCAGCCGGCGGAAGATGCTGGGTTCGTCGGCCAGCACCAGCGGCACTGGCGCATGCATGTCGTGCACGTAGTCGGCAGAGGCCAGCCACACCGTGGGCGAGGTGCGCAGCGCCACGCCCTCGAAGTCCTGGTCGAAGCGCGTGGATATCGTCAGGTCGAGCTCGCCGGCGCGCAGGGCATCCATCAGGAAGGGGCTGCGGTCCGTGCGGATTTCCAGCTTCACGCGCGGCGCCGCACGCGCGATGTGCGTCAGCAGCGTCGGCAGGATGGAATCCGCCACGTCCAGCGGTGCGCCCAGCCGCAGATCGCCTTCCAGCGGGCCGTCTTGCAAGGCGCGCAGCGCCTCGTCGTTGATGGCCAGCATGTGGCGGGCGTACTCCACCAGGCGGCGTCCGTGCGAGGACAGCACTTTGTTGCGGCCCTGTTTCTCGAACAGAGGCTGGCCGATGAGTGACTCCAGCCGCTGCATCTGCTGCGTCACGGCCGATTGCGTCTTGTGCAGCCGATTGGCGGCTTCCGAGAAGGTCTCGTGCCGGGCGATGGCAGTCAGGGTGCGGAGCAGGTCCAGATCCAGGTTGCGCATGGTGGTTCATAAAGTATTAGCGACGCTAATGGAATCTTAAGGCAATTTAAATTGTTCCACAGGGGGAGGGCGGATACAGTCAATTCCATAACTCATGAAAATAGGGAAAATCGAAAGTGAGCAATGCACATCCTCATCAGGCCGGCATCGCCGGCGCCATCGGAAATATTAAAAAAACTGTAGGAAATAAGGGGCTGAACCGCGACAGCCTCCAGACCGTGCTCGATGAGCTGGTCGATCTGGCCAGCCATACCGACTGGTGGGCCGCCGACCGCTATCCCGCGCCGGAAGACGGTGAGCGCCAGGCCCGCTATCTGATCGCCGAAGACGCCGACAAGAGCTATGCGCTCTATCTGAACGTCATGCGCCCTGGCAAGCAGATCGTCCCGCACAACCACACCACCTGGGCCTGTATCGCGGCCGTGGAAGGCGTGGAATACAACTACGTCTACGACCGCAGCGACGACGGTTCCGTGCCCGGGGTGGGCCGTCTGGAAAAGACCGGCACCGTGGTGGTCGGTCCTGGCGCGGGCATCGCACTGATGCCGGACGATATCCACGCCGTGGAGATCCAGGGCGACAGCGTCATCCGCCATCTGCACATGTACGGCCGCGCGCTGGAAATGCTGACCGAACGCCTGGCGTTCGATCTGGAAGCCGGCACCTGCAAAGTCATGCCGATCGGCGTGCAAACCCGCCGCTGACATGGACAAGCCCTATCGGTCCGCCACGCGCCTGCTGCGCGCCGGTCGCCCACATCATGGCTGGGTCAATACGCCGGTCACGCGTGCCAGTACCTACGTCTTCGACAGCGTGCAGGCCTGGCGCGATACGCGCAGCCGCCGCGACCAGGAACGCCTGCCGTCCTATGGCGCGCGCGGCACCGATAGCACGCACGCGCTGGAAGACGCCCTGGTGGAACTGGAAGAGGGCTATCGCGCCAAGCTGTATCCCACCGGGCAGGCCGCCATCGCTACCGTGCTGCTGGCCTATCTGCGCGCGGGCGACCACGTGCTGATCACGGATGCGGTGTATGAACCCGTGCGCCGCTTCTGCGCGGAACATCTATCGCGGATGGGGATTGCGTACACATACTACCGGCCGGACGGCGCGGGCATCGAGGCGCTCATCCGTCCTGAAACCCGCATGATCTATGCGGAGTCGCCGGGCTCGCTGACCTACGAGATGCCGGATCTGCCGGCACTGGCCGCGCTGGCCCACGCGCATGATTGCTGGTTGGCTGTGGATAACACCTGGGCCTCCGGCTTGGTGCACAAACCGCTCACGCTGGGCGCCGACATCTCGATCCTCGCGGCCACCAAGTACCTGGGCGGGCATGCCGACGTGATGATGGGCGCGGTGATCTCCAATGCGCACGCCTGGAATCCGCTGGAGCGCGCCACCGTGGATCTGGGGCAGACCGTCGGCGCCGATGACGCCTACCTGGTACTGCGCGGCATGCGCACGCTGCCATTGCGCATGGCGCAGCACGCCCGCAGCGCTCTGCGCGTGGCCGATTTTCTGTTGGGCCGCCCGGAAGTGGCGCATGTCCTTTGCCCGGCCTTGCCGGGCGATCCTTCCCATGCGTTGTGGCTGCGCGATTGCAGCGGCGCGAATGGTCTCTTGACGGTGGAATTTGCCGACGCGGTCGGCATGGACGACGTCGAGCGACTTATCAACAGCCTGCGGCTGTTCGGCATAGGCGCATCGTGGGGCGGCTTCGAAAGCCTGGTGATCCCCGTCAATCTGCGTGCCGCGCGATCCCTGCCGGATTCCACGCCACGTGGCGTCATGCTGCGTCTGCATGTGGGCCTGGAAGACCCCGACGACCTCATTGCCGATCTTGAGCAAGCGCTATCCCAACTCTTTCCGTCCTCTCTGAACACCATGATGCATCCCACCCAAGACCAGCTCGTCGCCGACGTCGATCCGCACACGCTCAAGCAATGGTTGCATGACGGGGCGGAGATCGCGCTGCTGGACGTGCGCGAGCACGGCCAGTATGGCGAGGGGCATCTCTTTTACGCCGCGCCCGTGCCCTACAGTCGGCTGGAAGTGGATATCGTGCGCCTGGCGCCGCGGCGCGATGTGCGGATTGCCATCTACGACGAGGGCGGCGCCGACGACACGGCGGCGCGCGCCGCGCAGGCTTTGGGCGCGCTGGGATACCGCAACGTGCACCGCCTGGCTGGCGGTATCGCGCAATGGCAGCGCGACGGCTATGCCGTGTTCGCCGGTGTGAACGTGCCCAGCAAAACCTTCGGCGAATTGGCCGAAGAAGTTTTCCACACCCCCCGTATCGGCGCGCGCGATCTGGCCGAGCGCCAGCGCCGCGGCGACGACCTCATCGTGCTGGATGGCCGGCCTTACGCCGAGTATCAGAAGATGAGCATCCCCGGCGGCATCTGCTGCCCCAACGGCGAACTGGCGCTGCGCGCCCACGCGCTGGCGAGCAATCCACAGACCACCATCGTGGTGAACTGCGCCGGCCGCACGCGCAGCATCATCGGGGCGCAGACGCTGATCAACCTGGGCGTGCCGAATCCGGTTTACGCGCTGGAGAACGGCACCCAGGGCTGGTACCTGGAAGACCTGCAGCTGGAACACGGTGCGCGCCGCCGCTACGACGACGGTGTCGCGGCGCAGGACCTGCCCGCGCTGGCGCAGCGTTCCTTGCGATTGGCCGAAAGCCATGGCGTGCCCATGGTGAGTGCCGAAGAGGTACAGGGGTGGTTGCGCGACAAGACCCGCAGCACCTTCCTGTGCGATGTGCGCGGCGCCGAAGAGTACGCGCAAGGTTCCTTGCCCGGCGCGCAGCATACGCCTGGCGGTCAGCTGATCCAGGCCACGGACCAGTACCTGGCCGTGCGGGGCGCGCGCATCGTGGTGTTCGACGCCGAGGGCGTGCGCGCGCCGGTGGTCGCCAGCTGGCTGAGGCAGATGGGCTGGGACGCCAGCGTGCTGCGCGAAGGCGTGCAGACGCGCCTGGATAACTCTGTGGAAAAGGCGTTGGCGCCGCAATTGCCCATGCTGACCGACGCGCAGCTAGCCGCCGCGATCGCGCAAGGTGCGCAAGTTGTCGATCTTCGTCCGAGCATGCGCTTTCGCGCCAGCCATATCGCGGGGGCGCGCTGGGCTATCCGTCCGCGCCTGAACAATCTGAACCTGGACGCCGCGCGTTCCGTGGTCCTGCTGGCTGAGGATGCCGCCTTGGCCGCGTGGGCTGCACAGGATCTGCGCGCGCAGGGTGTGGATGACATCCAGGCCAACGCAGGCGATCCGGGGGGCTGGTCCGCGCAGGGAATCGCATTGGAATCGACGCCCGCCGAGCCCGCCGACGCCGACTGCATCGACTATCTGTTTTTCGTGCATGACCGCCACGACGGCAACAAGGCCGCCGCGCGCCAGTACCTGGCCTGGGAGACCAACCTGGTCAAGCAGATCGATGAACGCGAATTGGCGGGCTACCGCTTTCCGGCCGGCTGATACCGGAACCGCCGCGCAGGCCTGATCCGGTCCGGCGGCACAGCAGACGCATCAATCCGAAAAGTACGCCCCGGCCTTCATGGCCGGGGTGCGGACGGTTCACGCCGAACCGGAATGCAAAGGACGGCCGAGTATCCGGCTGCCAATCACAAGGGGAATTCCAGATGAAGCACCATGCATCGCACGTACGCAAGGCCGCCGCCGCGGCCCTGGCTGGCCTGCTGTGGGGGACTGTTGTCCACGCCCAGGCGCCCGCGCCTTTGCCGGACTATCCCAAGCAGGCCATCACGGTCGTGTCGCCATTTCCGCCGGGCGGGGGCAATGACGGCGTCGCGCGTCTGCTCGCGCAGGAACTGGGCGCCATCACGGGCCAGAGCGTGGTGGTGGAAAACCGCTCGGGCGCGGGCGGCAACGTCGGCACGGCGCAGGTGGCGCGCGCCAAGCCCGACGGCTACACCCTGGTGATGTCGCAGACCAGCGTGATGGCGGTCAATCCGCGCTTGTACAAGAACGTGGGCTTTGATCCGGTGAAGGACTTCATGCCCATCTCGCAAATTACTTCCGCGCCGCTGGTGCTGGTGGCCCGCAGCGAAAGCCCGTACCGTACCCTGAACGACTATCTGGAAGCCGCGCGCAAGCAGCCCGGCGTGGTGACCTACGCGACCCCTGGCAACGGCACCATGAGCCATCTGATGGGGGCGCTGCTGTCGCAGAAGGCCGGCGTGAAACTGGTGCACGTGCCGTACCGGGGCGCGGCACCCGCCATCACCGACCTGATGGGCGGCACGGTGGATATGTTGATAACTTCGCCCGCCTCGGCCGAACCCATGGTCGCCGCCGGCAAGCTGCGCATCCTGGCGCTCAGCCACGAGAACAGCATCGGCATTTTCAAGGGGGCGCCCACGCTCAAGCAGGCGGGCATGGAGGGCATTACCGCCGACGATTGGTACGGACTGTTCGCGCCCGCTGGTACGCCGCCCGAGCGCATTGCCTACCTGGCGCAAGCCGTGGCGCAGGCAATGAAATCGCCCGCCGTGATCGCCAAGATCAACAGCGGCGGCAGCTGGGCGGTGGGCAGCCAGCCTGTTGCGTTCAAGACGCGGCTGCAGGAGGACACCGTGTATTGGGCCGACATGGTGAAGACTGCCGGCGTGTCGCTGGACTGACGCGGGGGGCTGGCGCTACACCGCCACGACCTTGCCGACCGCGGACTTCAAGGCGGCGTAGGCGGGCGACTTCTGCGCGCTGGTGTTGGTGACCAGATGGTCGATGCGGTCCGCGCTGCAATAGGACACGCGGCTGCACAGGCCGATCTTGCTGAAATCGGCCAACAGCACCAGCTGCTTGGCGTTGGCCGCCATGGCGCGCGCCACCTCGGCCTCGCGCAGGTCGTAGTTGGTGGCGCCGAATTCGGCGTCCACGCCCACCGGCGACAGCAGCGCCAGGTCGGCGCGATAGCGATGGATCTCGGCGATCGTGATGTCGCCGGCCGTGGCGCATACCGGGCCGCCCACGGATCCGCCCAGCATGATCAGCTGGTTGGCGCCGTTGCCGGCCGTGCCCACTTTCAAGGCCACGTCGAACGAATTGGTAATGACGGTCAGCCCCGACAATTTGGCCAGTTCGTCGGCCAGCACGCTGGTGGTGCTGCCGGCGTCCAGGAACAGGGTCTGGCCGCTGGATACCAGGCCTGCCGCCGCGCGCGCGATGGCGCGCTTGTACTTGACGCGGGTGTGCACGCGTTCCGCGATGGGCGGTTCGCTGTGCACCGGCACGGCGCCGCCGTGCACCCGGCGCAATTCCCCCATGGCCTCGAGTTCGAGCAGGTCACGCCTGACCGTTTCCCGCGAGACCCCCAGTTCGCCGACGATACGGTCGGTCGATACCTGCTGCAATGAAGACAGCAGGGCGCGGATTCTCTGATACCGCTCTTCTTGCCACATGTCCGATGCTTCCTAATCTATGTCCGGCGCCGTGCGGCCGCGGCGATCAGCGCGCGCAATGCCAGCAGGGACCCTCCCACGACCAGCATGATAAGGGTTGAATAGGCCGCGGCCTGCGAGACGAAGCCGGCTTCGTCCAGACGCAGGACAGAAACCGGCGCCACGCTGACGGAAGGCGTGACCAGGAAGATCACCGCCGACAGGGTCACCATGGACCGCATGAACAGAAAGAAGAACACGCCCAGCACGGTCGGGCCGATCAGCGGCAGCACCGCGTCGCGCAGCACCCGCAGCGTGCCGCCGCCCAGGCAGCTGACTGCTTCCTCCAGTGCCTGCGGCACCGCGCGCATGCCGGTCATCATCGTCAGGAAGCCCTGCGTGTGGTAGTGGTAGAAGTTGCACAAGGCGATCAGTGCGGCGCTGCCATACAGCGCATACAGGGGCGTACCAGGGGCGTTGAAGGCAAAGATGTACGACAGGCCCAGCACCAGGCCCGGAACGCCTACCGGCAGTACCGACACCAGGTACACCAGCTTGGCCCATGCGCGCGGAATCCGGCATACGCCGAAGCTCAGGAAGAACAGCAGCAGTACGCCGCCGCCCGCCGCCGCCAGTGAGAGGTACAGGGACGTCCAGAGCGGCGTGTAGCCGCCGCTGACAGTGATGTCGTAATGCTTCAGCGTCCATTCCATGCGGTACGGCCACAGCCGCATGAAGCTGGCGAAGATCACCGTGGCCACCGTCAGGATGATCGTGCCGCTGGCAAGCAGCACCCCGGCGGTAAACGCCGCATCGCGTCCGCGGGACGGTTGCGGTGAGACCCGCAGGCCGCTGGGCGAGGCCGAGCCGAACTGGCGCTGCGAGGCGACGCGCTCGATCTGCACCGATATCAGCGAGGGCAGCAGCAGCAGGATGCCGACCACGGAGCCCATGCCGAAGTTCATCTGCCCGGATACCTGGCTGTAGATCTCGGTGGCCAGTACCCGGTAGTTGCCGCCGATCACGGCGGCGTTGCCGAAATCGGTAATGGTGATGACGAACACTACGAATGCCGCGCTCAGCAGGCCGAATTTGCAGTTGGGCAGGGTGATGTCGAAAAACTGGCGCGCGCTGGAGGCGCCCATGACTTCGGCCGCGTCGTAGTAGCGCGCGTCCATGTTGCGCAAGGCCGCCTGCAGGATCAGCACGGCCTGGGGCAGGGCGTAGAACACGTTGGAGATCAACAGGCCCCAGAAGCCGTAGATGTCGATTTCCCAGCCGGTCCAGCGGTGCACCAGCCCATTGCGTCCCAGCAGGAAGATGAGCCCCAGGCCCTGCACCAGCGACGGCGCCAGCAGCGGCAGCACCAGCGTCAGCCGCACGGCGGCCTTGCCGCGCATGCAGCTGCGGTCCAGGCCATAGGCGATGGCGAAGCCCAGCGTGATGCTGACCACCGTGGTGGCGGCGCTCATGACCAGGCTATTCAGCGTGGCCGTGAGCACGCCGCGAGTGGCGAAGACCTCGGCATAGTTGCCCAGGCCGACCGAGCCGTCTTTTTCGACCAGGCTGCGCCAGGCGACGGTAGCCAGCGGATAGAGGAAGAACAGCGCCAGGCCCGCCAGGGGGATGCCGACGCAGGTCCACAACAATACGCGGTCCGCCGACCAGGGCGCGCGGCCGGCGGGCGCCGCGATGGCCGTGCTGGCGTGGGCGGCGCTCAAGCGGCGGCTCCGGTTCGCATGCTGCGGTCCGTCATACGCTGACCCAGGCGCACTGGCCCGGCTCCATGTCCAGGCGCACGGGGGCGCCGCGCGACAGGCCGGCGGCGCCATGCTGTTCCACCAGAAGTTCGCGCCCCTGCCAGGCGACCCGCAAGCGGGTGAGATTGCCCATGAAGGTCATGTCCTGCACACGACCCGGGCCTTGCTCATCCGCGGCGATGCGCAGGCTTTCCGGCCGCAAGCAGGCCTCGTAGCGTTCGCTGGCTCCCTCGGGCCGCGTCGCCAGCAGCTGGGGCATGGCTTCGCGCACCCAGTCGGTGGGCAGCAGATTGCTCAGCCCCACGAAGTTCGCCACGAAGCGCGTGCGCGGCCGCAGATACAGATCGGAAGGCGAGCCCACCTGTTCGATGCGTCCATCGTTCATACAGACGATCTTGTCGGCCAGCGTCAGCGCTTCCTCCTGATCGTGCGTCACCATCACGGTGGGGATCTTCAGGCGCCGCTGCACCTCGTGGATCTCGGCGCGCATGTCGGTGCGCACGCGCGCATCCAGCGCGGAGAGCGGCTCGTCCAGCAGGATCAGCGCCGGGTCCACCGCCAGCGCGCGCGCCAGCGCTACGCGCTGCTGCTGGCCGCCCGACAGCTGGTGCGGGTAGCGGTCGGCATAGTCGGGCAGTTTGATCAGTGTCAGCAGCTCTTTGACACGCATGGCGATGCGTTCGCGAGGTTCACCGCGGATGCGCAGGCCGTAGCCCACGTTTTCCGCCACGGTCATGTTGGGGAACAGGGAATACGACTGGAACACGATGCCGAAGCCGCGCTTGCGCGCGGGCAGCGCGCTCAGGTCGCGTCCGCCCAGGGTGATGGTGCCTCGGTCAAAGGGCAGCAGGCCAGCCACGATGCGCAGCAAAGTGGTTTTGCCACAGCCGCTGGGGCCGAGCAGGCAGACGAATTCATGCTCGCCCACGGACAGGTCGATGTCTTGCAGCGCTACCGACGCATCGAACGTCTTGCGTATCCCGCGCAATTCCAGATACATGGCGTCTCCAGGACGGGCGGCGGCCGGCTTGCCACCGGCCGCCGGCCCATCAACGCTTGATGGTTTCCTGCCAGGTCTTGATGGTGGCGTCCCGCTCCGCGGCCGACTTGGGGAAGTCCACCGGATAGAGGACGGCGGTCAGGTCCTTGGGCAGGCCCGCGGCTTCGGCGGCCTTGTTGGGCGTGGCGCCAGGAATGGTCACCAGTTCCTTGTATTTGCTGTACAGGCCGCCCGCCTGTGCCGACAGCGTCCAGTCAAGGAAGCGCTTGGCGTCGGCGGGATTCTTGGCCGTCTTCATCAGGCCCGACGCTTCCAGCTCGTAGCCCACCCATTTGGACGGAATCACCATCTTGATGGGAAAGCCTTCCTCGATGGACTGCATGGCGGGGAAGGCGAAGGACACGCCGATGGCGTACTCGCCGGCGCGGGCCATCTTGCAGGGACGCGAGCCGGACGGCGTGTACTGCGCCACGTTTTTGTCCAGGTCCTTGAGCAGCGCCCAGCCCTTTTCCTTCCCCATGCCCTGTAGCAGCGCGACGATCTGCAGATAGCCGGTGCCCGATGCCGCCGGACTGGGGATAACGATTTCGCCCTTGTAGACCGGCTTGGTCAAGTCTTCCCAGGAAGTAGGCATGGGCAGGTTCTTGGACTTGAGCCTGTCCGTGTTGACACAGAACGCGGCGACATAGCCGGTGGCCGCGAACCACTTCTGGTCGGCGCCCTTGTACTGGGCGGGCAGGGCGTCCATGCCTTTGGCTGCGTACGGCTCCAGCAGGTTCTGCAGGCGAGGGTCCAGCATGTTGCTGACGGCGAAGCCCCAGATCACGTCCTGCTGCGGGTTGGAGGCCTCGGCGATCAGGCGGGCGCCCAGGTCGCCGGTGGACAGCCTCAGCACATTGACCTTCACATCCGGCATGGCGGCGTTGGCGGCCTTCAGGTAGGCCGCGATCTCGTCTTCTTCGAGGGCGGTGTAGACGGTGATGGCGCCGGCATGGGCCTGCGTCCAACCTAGGGAAATTACTGCAACCACAAGGCCAAGCTTCTTCATACATTGCATGATGGGACTCCGGTTGGAATACACGGCAACGGTGGCGAGCTACGTAGGCGGGCAGTCTTCTGCAACAAATCCGGCAGGTTGCAGTTTTATGTATGTTTGCAAATTTGTGGCAACGTGTCTAGACTGGAAAAACCTGTATTCAAGGGTTTTTTTGGCGTAGGCGCATCCTCCCGCGCCACGCCTGGAGCTCATCGATGCAAACATCACCACCGTTATCCGCGCAGCAGCTGGCCGCGTACTCCTCGTTCGCCCAGACGCTGGCGGACCGCGTGCGCCCCTTGTCGCGCAAGTGGTTCCGGCACCCGCTGGACGTCGACACCAAGGCCGACGAAAGCCCGGTCACGCAGGCGGACAGGGAGGTCGAGGCCGCCTTGCGCGAGGCCATTGCCCAGCACTACCCCGACCACGGCATCTTCGGCGAAGAGTTCGGCGCCTTGCACGCCGAAGCCGAGTTCGTGTGGTCGCTGGATCCCATCGACGGCACGCGCGCCTTCATTTCCGGCAACCCGCTGTGGGGCACCTTGCTGGCGCTGCTGCACCGGGGCAAGTCCGTGCTGGGCGTGATCGACATCCCCATGCTGGACGAACGCTGGATTGGCGCGGCCGGTGCAGCCGCGCAGCTGAACGGCGTTGCCTGCCGCACCAGCGCCTGTACCGAGCTACGGCAGGCCATCTTGTACGCCACCTCTCCCGACATCTTTGCCGGGGCGGAACTGGCCGCTTTCGAGGCGCTGACGCAGGCCGCGCGCATGCGCCGCTACGGCGGCGATTGCTATAGCTACGGCCTCCTTGCCAGCGGGCACGTCGACCTGGTGGTTGAGTCCGGCCTGCAACCGTATGACTATCTGGCGCTGATGCCCGTGATCGAAGGGGCTGGCGGCGTCATTACCGATTGGTCGGGGCAGCCGCTCAGCCTCGAATCGCAGGGCCGCGTCGTCGCGGCCGCCACGCCGCAGCTGCATCGCCAGGCGATGCGGGTGCTGGGGGCGGCCATGACCTGAACGCCGCGTCGCCCGCCCGCAGTTCAACGCAACGCTTCAGCCACAAGGTGAAAGAGCATGCATGCACTAGGGGTAGCAACGGTGGAAGACGCGGAGCGGCTGGTGCAAGCCAGCCAGCTCTCGCACATCAAGGTAGGCTTGTCCGACGTCGACGGCGTCATGCTGGGAAAATACTTGCGGCGCGACAAATTCCTGGGCGCGCTGCGCTCGGGGCTGGCGTTCTGCGACGTGGTGTTCGGCTGGGATCTGGACGACCAGCTCTACGACAACACCAAGTACACCGGGTGGCACACGGCCTATCCCGATGCCAAGCTCAGGATCATCCCGCAAAGCGGCCGCCGGCTGCCGCTGGAGCAGGGGCCGGGCGGCGAAGACATGCTGCTGTTCCTGGCGGAGTTCGAGGGCGACGCCGGCGCCATCTGTCCGCGGCGGCTGCTGCACCGCACCCTGGATCGCGCGGCGGGCATGGGTTACGACGTCTACGCCGCGCTCGAGTACGAATTCTTCATGTTCCGCGAGACGCCGCACTCAGTGCGCGCCAAGAACTACCGCAACATGGAGAACTGGACGCCGGGAAATTTCGGCTATTCAGTGCTGCGCAGCACCGTTGAAGGCGACTTCTACCGCAAGCTGCTGGACATGTGCGAACGCATGGACATGCCCATCGAAGGCCTGCACACCGAGACCGGACCCGGCGTGCTGGAAGCGGCCCTGGCGGTGGACCTGGCTGCGGCCGCGGGCGACAAGGCGTTCCTCTTCAAGACCTTCACCAAGGCGCTGGCGCAGCAGAACGGGCTGATGGCGACCTTCATGGCGAAATGGTCGCATGATCATCCGGGCCAAAGCGGTCACATCCATCTGTCGCTGCGCGACCACAAGACCAACCGCTCCGCCTTCTACGACGAATCCAGGCCGCACGGCATGAGCGCGACGCAAACCGCCTTCATGGCTGGCGTGCAGCGCTATCTGCCGGAGTTCATGGCCATGTACGCGCAAACCATCAACAGCTATTCGCGCCTGGTGCCCGGATATTGGGCGCCGCTGGACGCTACCTGGGGCATGGAAAACCGCACTACCGCGCTGCGCCTGATTCCGGGCAGCGACAAATCGCAGCGCGTCGAGGTGCGCATCGGATCGGCCGACGCCAATCCCTATCTGGCCTTGTCCGCCGCCCTGGCTTCGGGGCTGCATGGCATCGAGCAGGGGCTCGAACCCGAGCCGATGGTGCAGGGCAATGCCTACACGCAGCAGTTTCCGGCCCATCTGCGCCTGCCCACCACATTGTGGGAAGCCGCGCAGCGGCTGCGCGAATCCGAGGCTGCGCGCCATCTATTTGGCGACGCTTTCGTCGAGCACTACGCGGCCACGCGCGAATGGGAAGAACGGCAGTTCCGGCGGCACGTGACCGACTGGGAACTGGCGCGCTACTTCGAAATCATCTGAATCCAAACCAAACCGCTAGCGCAGGGCAGACATGACTCAGGAACTTATTACCATCAGTCCCATCGACGGGCGCGAGGCTGTACGCCGTCCCTATGCCAGCGAGGCGCAGATCGCGCAGGCGCTTGCCGATGCCCAGGCGGGGCAAGCCGCGTGGCAGGCCTTGGGCGTGGAGGCGCGGGGGCGCATCGTGTCCGCGGCCGTCGACCGCTTCGTCGCAGCGAAGGAAGAGGCCGCGCGCGCCATTACCATCCAGATGGGGCGACCGTTGCGCTACACGCCGGGCGAGGTAGCAGGCTTCGAGGCGCGCGCGCGTCACATGATCGCCATTGCTGGCGAGGCGCTGGCGCCGATCCAGGTTCCGGAACAAACCGGCTTCACTCGTTTCATCAGCCGCGAACCGATAGGTGTTGCGTTGACGATAGCGCCATGGAACTACCCCCTGTTGACGGCAGTGAACAGCATCGTGCCCGCGCTGATGGCGGGCAACACCGTCATCCTCAAGCATTCCGACCAGACGCCCTTGTGCGCCGAACTTATCGACCGAGCGTTCCGCGAGGCCGGGGCGCCCAAGGGCGTTTTTCAGTATCTGCATGCCAACCACGACATCGTGCACCGGCTGATCCGCGCACCGGAGATCGGCTATGTCTCGTTCACCGGCTCCGTGCGCGGCGGGCATGCCGTGGAAGAGAGCGCGGCGGGGCGTTTCATGGACGTAGGCCTGGAACTCGGCGGCAATGATCCGGCCTATGTGCGGGCAGACGCGAAGATCGATCACGCGGTCGAAACCCTGGTGGACGGCGCATTCTTCAATTCGGGCCAGTCCTGCTGCGGCATCCAGCGTATCTACGTGGCACGTGCGCGGTACGACGAATTCGTCGAGCGCGCCGCCGAACTGACGCGCAGCTATGTTCTGGGGAATCCGCTGCACGCCGATACCACGTTGGGTCCCGTAGTGCGTGCGAAGGCCGCCGCCGAGATACGGGGGATAATCGATGAAGCGGTTTCAGCGGGCGCCAGAAATATGATTGATAGCTCGCATTTTATGGAAGCGAGCATAGGCTCGCCTTATGTTGCGCCGGCATTGCTGACGCAGGTAGATCACCGCATGCGCATCATGAGCGACGAATGCTTCGGACCCGCAGTCGGCATCATGCCGGTGGACAGCGATGAGGAAGCCATCGACCTGATGAACGACAGCCCTTATGGGCTGACGGCGGCGGCCTTTACACAGGACCAGGAGGCCGCCCTGCATATCGGCCGGAGGGTCCGCACCGGGACATTTTTCATGAACCGCTGCGACTATCTGGATCCCGCGCTGGCGTGGACCGGCGTAAAGAACTCCGGCCGCGGAGTGTCGCTGTCGGCGGTCGGCTACGAACAGCTCACGCAAGCCAAATCCTTTCATCTGCGCAGCGTCTGACACGACGCCTTCAGGAAGCGAACCATGACCGTGCCCAGCGTTAATTGGAACTATCCCACCGCCATCAAGGCCGGCCCCGGCCGCATCAAGGAACTGCCTGAGCTGTGCCGCGGGCTCGGCATGACGCGTCCATTGCTGGTGACGGATCCCGGGCTGGCCGCCTTGCCCATGGTTGCAGACGTGGTGCGCGCATGCAGCGATGCCGGCCTGGAATGTGGCCTGTTTCACGAAATAAAGGGCAACCCCACGGGCCGCAACGTCGACGACGGCGTGCGCGCCTACAAACAAGGCGGCCACGACGGCGTGATTGCATTCGGCGGAGGTTCCGCGCTGGACGCCGCCAAGGCCATCGCATTGATGGCGGGCCAGACGCGGCCCTTGTGGGATTTCGAGGACATCGGCGACAACTACCTGCGGGTCGATGTGGCAGGCATGGCGCCAGTAGTGGCGGTGCCGACCACCGCAGGCACGGGTTCTGAGGTAGGGCGCGCGTCCGTCATCACCGACGAGGTCGCCGAGGTCAAGCGCATCATCTTCCACGCGCGCATGCTGCCGGCCGTCGTGATCCTGGATCCGGAACTGACAGTCGGCTTGCCGCCGAAGATCACGGCGGCGACCGGCATGGACGCGCTGTCGCACAATCTGGAGGCCTACTGTTCGCCATTCTTCCATCCCATGGCGGCTGGCATCGCGATCGAGGGCATGCGTCTGGTGAAGGAATACCTGCCGCAGGCGGTGGCCGATGGTGGGGACCTGCAGGCGCGGCTGCAAATGCTGGTGGCTTCCAGCATGGGCGCGACGGCTTTCCAGCGCGGGCTGGGCGCCATGCATGCGCTGGCGCATCCGCTGGGCGCGCTGTACGACGCGCATCACGGCACGCTCAACGCAATCCTCATGCCCTATGTGCTGAAAGCCAACCAGCACGCGGTGGCGCCGCGCCTGGAAGCGTTGGCGCGTTACCTGGGCCTGCCCGATCCTGGCCCGGGAGCGGTGCTGGATTGGGTGCTGAGCCTGCGCGAGACGCTCGGCATTCCCCACACCCTGGCGGAAATCGGCATCGACGATGCCCAGGCGGAGCGGGTCGGGCGCATGGCGGCCGAGGATCCCTCGGCCGGCGGCAACCCCGTCAACTACACGCCAGAGCAGTATTCCGATCTTTTCCGTGCAGCAATTCGCGGAAACCTGTAAGCTTCGCCCCCTCTGTGCGGAAACGCTGCGGAGGTTGAAGAAGGATTTTGAATATTTCGTCCGTCGCGTTTGACAACGGATTTGAAAGTGTTCATAATCTCGAATTCTCCGCTGGAGGAGTGCCCGAGTGGTTAAAGGGGGCAGACTGTAAATCTGTTGGCCTTGCGCCTACGTTGGTTCGAATCCAACCTCCTCCACCAGAGACCCATACCCAAATCCAGGCGCGGTTGGCCTGGATTTAAAATGTAAGGCTCGGAAGGCCGAACGACCTTCGCAAAGAAGGCCGCAACGTTTTCCAGGGCTTTAGATTGAAAAAGGTTTGGGAAAGAGAAGGTGAAAGGGTATGCCGCGGGTGTAGCTCAATGGTAGAGCAGAAGCCTTCCAAGCTTACGACGAGGGTTCGATTCCCTTCACCCGCTCCAAGATTTTTAAATGCCCATGTGGCTCAGTGGTAGAGCACTCCCTTGGTAAGGGAGAGGTCGCGCGTTCGATCCGCGCCATGGGCACCACAAATTTCGAAGTTCTTTTCTTCAGTCTGAAGCGCAATCCAGGTCAGGAGTCAGCCATGGCAAAAGGCAAGTTTGAACGTACCAAGCCGCACGTGAACGTGGGTACGATTGGTCACGTTGACCACGGCAAAACGACGTTGACGGCCGCTATCACGACCGTTCTGTCGAACAAGTTCGGTGGCGAAGCCAAGGGCTACGACCAGATCGATGCGACTCCTGAAGAAAAGGCTCGCGGCATCACGATCAACACGGCTCACGTCGAGTACGAAACGGAAGCGCGTCACTACGCGCACGTTGACTGCCCGGGCCACGCTGACTATGTGAAGAACATGATCACGGGCGCGGCGCAAATGGACGGCGCGATCCTGGTGGTGTCGGCCGCTGACGGCCCGATGCCGCAGACCCGCGAACACATCCTGCTGTCGCGCCAGGTTGGCGTGCCGTACATCATCGTCTTCCTGAACAAGGCTGACATGGTTGACGACGCCGAGCTGCTCGAGCTGGTGGAAATGGAAGTTCGCGAGCTTCTGTCGAAGTACGACTTCCCGGGCGACGACACGCCGATCGTGAAGGGTTCGGCCAAGCTGGCGCTGGAAGGCGACAAGGGCGAACTGGGCGAACAAGCCATCATGGCTCTGGCTGCTGCACTGGATTCGTACATCCCGACGCCCGAGCGCGCCGTGGACGGCACGTTCCTGATGCCGGTTGAAGACGTGTTCTCGATCTCGGGTCGCGGCACCGTGGTGACCGGCCGTATCGAACGCGGCATCGTCAAGGTCGGCGAAGAAATCGAAATCGTCGGTATCGTTCCGACGGTCAAGACGACTTGCACGGGCGTGGAAATGTTCCGCAAGCTGCTGGACCAAGGTCAAGCGGGCGACAACGTGGGCATCCTGCTGCGCGGCACCAAGCGTGAAGACGTCCAGCGCGGCCAAGTGCTGGCCAAGCCGGGCTCGATCACCCCGCACACGGACTTCAC
This sequence comes from Achromobacter sp. SD115, assembly GCF_017355315.1. Classification (NCBI taxonomy): domain Bacteria; kingdom Pseudomonadati; phylum Pseudomonadota; class Betaproteobacteria; order Burkholderiales; family Alcaligenaceae; genus Achromobacter; species Achromobacter sp. SD115. Next base: position 176,036 of record NZ_JADIJM010000006.1, read on the forward strand.
GTCCGAGGTGTACATCCTGTCCAAGGAAGAAGGCGGCCGTCACACTCCGTTCTTCCAGGGCTATCGTCCCCAGTTCTACTTCCGCACGACGGACGTGACGGGCACGATCGAGCTGCCGGCCGACAAGGAAATGGTTCTGCCGGGCGACAACGTGGCCATGACGGTCAAGCTGTTGGCTCCGATCGCCATGGAAGAAGGCCTGCGTTTCGCCATCCGTGAAGGCGGTCGTACCGTCGGCGCCGGCGTCGTCGCCAAGATCCTGAAGTAAGCAATACCCGGATGGGTAGAGCGGGCTGAAAAGCCCCTCTATCCATCTTTGCTGTAAAAGTAGTATGATGTCTGGTTCCGCGACCTTGCGCGTAGCGTCGGGTGGGAAGTCAGTGAATGTGTAGTGCAAGCCAGTAGTGTTTTAGGGGCATAGCTCAATTGGCAGAGCGTCGGTCTCCAAAACCGAAGGTTGTAGGTTCGATTCCTACTGCCCCTGCCACCGCCAGGATAAACCCGCGGGAGATCATCGCGAGTTACGCATTCACGGCGGCTCGCGTCGCAATATGTCTAATACCAGCGTAGAAACCGTAACCAGTACCGCCGACCGGGTCAAGCTCGGGCTGGCGGTTCTTGTCGTTATTGCTGGCATCGTCGGGTTCTCCGTGCTGAGCGCGCAACCGATGCCTGCTCGTGTCGGCGTTTTCGTCGGTGGCCTCGTGATCGCAGCCGTGATCGCCTGGTTCAGCGAACCCGGCCGCCGCACCCTGAGCTTCGCCAGCGAGTCCTACAACGAAGTCAAGCGTGTCTCGTGGCCCACGCGCAAGGAAACGACCCAGATGACGGGTATCGTTTTTGCGTTTGTGGCGGTCATGGGCCTTTTCATGTGGGTGCTCGACAAGGGCATCGAATGGATTCTCTACGGCCTGCTGTTGGGCTGGAAATAAGGACGGCGAATGAGTAAGCGTTGGTATGTCGTCCATGTGTACTCCGGCATGGAAAAAAGCGTACACAAGGCCCTGAACGAGCGCATCGAGCGCGCGGGCCTGCAAACGTCTTTTGGCCGCATTCTTGTGCCCTCCGAGGAAGTCGTCGAGGTCAAGGGTGGCCAGAAGTCGATCACCGAGCGCCGCATTTTCCCCGGTTATGTCCTGGTTGAAATGGACCTGACCGACGAAACGTGGCACCTGGTCAAGAACACCAACCGCGTCACCGGCTTTTTGGGTGGCTCGGGCAACCGTCCGACCCCGATTTCCGAAAAGGAAGTCGAGAAGATCCTCTCCCAAATGGAAGAGGGTGTCGAGAAACCCCGCCCCAAGATCCTGTTTGAAGTGGGCGAGATGGTTCGGGTCAAGGAAGGTCCGTTTGCGGACTTCAACGGCAACGTCGAAGAAGTCAACTACGAAAAGAGCAAGGTGCGTGTGTCCGTCACCATTTTTGGTCGCGCCACGCCCGTCGAACTCGATTTCAGTCAGGTCGAAAAGACCTAATTTCAACCCCCGGGGAGCTCCCTGGCCTCAGTGCCCAGGAGCGATATAACCCGCAAGGAGCAAAGCATGGCGAAGAAGATCGTCGGCTTTATCAAGCTGCAAGTACCGGCTGGTAAGGCTAACCCCTCCCCCCCGATTGGCCCGGCCCTGGGTCAGCGTGGCCTGAACATCATGGAATTCTGCAAGGCGTTCAACGCCAAGACCCAAGGCATGGAGCCTGGTCTGCCGATTCCCGTGGTGATCACCGCCTTCGCGGACAAGAGCTTCACCTTCATCATGAAGACCCCGCCCGCGACGGTCCTCATCAAGAAGGCCGCCGGCGTGCAAAAGGGTTCGTCCAAGCCGCATACCGACAAGGTCGGCACGCTGACCCGCGCTCAAGCTGAAGAGATCGCCAAGGCCAAGGGCCCCGATCTGACCGCCGCTGATCTGGACGCCGCCGTGCGTACGATCGCTGGCAGCGCCCGCAGCATGGGCATCACGGTTGAGGGGATCTAATCATGGCAAAACTGTCCAAGCGCGCCGCCGCCATTGCGCAGAAGATCGACCGTACCAAGATGTACCCGGTCGCTGAAGCCCTGACCCTGGTCAAGGAAACCGCCGTCGCCAAGTTCAATGAATCCATTGACGTGGCCGTGCAGCTCGGCATCGACCCGAAGAAGTCGGACCAACTGGTCCGCGGCTCGGTCGTTCTGCCCGCTGGCACCGGCAAGTCGGTCCGCGTGGCCGTGTTCGCCCAAGGCGACAAGGCTGAAGCCGCCAAGGCCGCTGGCGCCGACATCGTCGGCCTGGACGACCTGGCTGACCAGATCAAGGCCGGTCAAATGGACTTCGACGTGGTCATCGCCTCGCCCGACACGATGCGTGTCGTGGGCGCCCTGGGCCAGATCCTGGGCCCCCGTGGTCTGATGCCGAACCCGAAGGTCGGCACCGTGACCCCGGACGTCGCTACCGCTGTCAAGAACGCCAAGGCCGGTCAGGTTCAGTACCGTACCGACAAGGCTGGCATCATCCACGCAACGATCGGCCGCGCGTCGTTCGGCGTGGAACAGCTGCAAACCAACCTGGCCGCTCTGGTCGACGCCCTGCAAAAGGCTCGTCCCGCAGCTGCCAAGGGCATTTACCTGCGCAAGCTGGCCGTTTCGTCCACGATGGGCGGCGGTGCGCGCGTGGAAATTGCCTCGCTGTCGGCCAACTAAGCCGATAGCAGTAAACGTACTTTGGGCTGCATCCGGATTCCTCCGGATGTTGCTGTCAAAGACCGCTGGAGCAGGGTGGTTCAAGCAGTATCGAGCCGCTCCGCTTAATCCCGAAGCCTGCAAGGTTCGGATCCAGCGTAGACGGCGTCCCCAGGAAGATTTCTTTACACGAAGAACTCGACCAGGCGCCGCATTCGGTTGACGCGCAAGGCTCAGGCCCCAGGCGTCTTTTGATGGAGTGTTCAAACCGTGAGTCTCAATCGTCAAGAGAAAGCGGTGGTAATCGAGGAAGTCTCGGCGGAAGTCGCCAAGGCCCAATCGATTGTTATCGCTGAGTACCGTGGTCTGGACGTCGCCTCTGTCACCGTACTGCGCAAAACTGCGCGTGAATCGGGCGTGTATCTGCGTGTTCTGAAGAACTCGCTGGCCCGTCGTGCTGTTGCCGGCACGGCTTTCGAGCCGTTGGCTGAGCAACTGACCGGTCCGCTGATCTATGGCATCAGCGCTGATCCGGTTTCGGCGGCCAAGGTCCTCGCAGGTTTCGCGAAAAGCAACGACAAGCTGGTCATCAAGGCGGGCGCTCTGCCCAACAGCCTGCTGAACCAAGACGGCGTGAAGGCCCTGGCCACCATGCCCTCGCGCGAAGAGTTGCTGTCGAAACTGCTGGGCACCATGCAAGCCCCCATCGCGCAATTCGTGCGTACGCTCAACGAAGTTCCGACCAAGTTCGCCCGTGGCCTCGCGGCTGTGCGCGACCAGAAGGCAGCGGCCTAATCGCCCTGCTGTCCGGAATTCGCTGAACGACCGAGCGACACCCAAACCCTGGCATTACCAAATTATTTGGAGTTCTGAAAAATGGCACTTAACAAAGCTGAAATCCTTGACGCCATCGCTGGCATGACCGTGCTCGAGCTGTCCGAGCTGATCAAGGAAATGGAAGAGAAGTTCGGCGTGTCGGCTGCTGCCGCCGCTGTCGCTGTCGCTGCTCCCGCCGCTGGTGGCGCTGCCGCCGCTGCTGAAGAGCAAACCGAGTTCACCGTCGTTCTGACCGAAGCTGGCGCCAACAAGGTTAGCGTCATCAAGGCCGTGCGCGAGCTGACCGGTCTGGGTCTGAAGGAAGCCAAGGACCTGGTCGACGGCGCTCCGAAGCCCGTCAAGGAAGCTGTGGCCAAGGCTGACGCCGAAGCCGCCAAGAAGAAGCTGGAAGAAGCTGGCGCCAAGGTCGAAGTCAAGTAAGACCTGCGTCAACTTGCCCGGGGACAGCGCAGTTTGCAGTCCCCGGGCTTTTGCGTTTCCAGGAAACCCCTACTGGGGTCATGCCTTTTCAGAGGGGTTTCCTGGAGTCGTATCACCTGGGGCCGTGGTTGACGGCCCATGCAACCTCGAGTCGGAGTGCTCATGCCTTACTCGTACACCGAAAAAAAGCGCATCCGCAAAAGCTTCGCCAAGCGTGAAGACGTTCAAAACGTTCCCTTCCTGTTGGCGACACAGCTTCAATCCTACCTAACTTTCCTGCAGGCGGATACCGCCCCGTCCGATCGCGTAGCCGACGGTTTGCAGGCGGCGTTCTCGTCGATTTTCCCGATCGTTAGTCACAACGGTATGGCGCGCTTGGAGTTCGTGAGCTATGTGCTCGGCGAACCGGTGTTCGATGTCAAGGAATGTCAGCAACGTGGCCTGACCTATGCCTCGCCCCTGCGAGCCAAGGTCCGCCTGGTGCTGCTTGACCGCGAAGTCAGCAAGCCCACCGTGAAGGAAGTGAAGGAACAGGAAGTCTACATGGGCGAAATTCCGCTCATGACGGGCACGGGTTCCTTCGTCATCAACGGCACCGAGCGTGTCATCGTCTCGCAGCTGCACCGCTCGCCTGGCGTGTTCTTCGAGCACGACCGCGGCAAGACCCACAGCTCCGGCAAGCTCTTGTTCTCGGCCCGCGTGATTCCTTACCGCGGTTCGTGGCTGGACTTCGAATTCGATCCGAAGGACGTCCTGTTCTTCCGTGTCGACCGCCGCCGCAAGATGCCCGTCACGATCCTGTGCAAGGCCATCGGCATGACGCCGGAATCCATCCTGGCCAACTTCTTCGATTTCGACAACTTCGAATTGAAGAGCGAAGGCGCGATGATGGAATTCGTGCCCGAGCGTTGGAAGGGCGAAATGGCCCGTTTCGACATCTCGGATCGCGACGGCAAGGTCATTGTCGAAAAAGACAAGCGCATCAACGCCAAGCATCTGCGCGACCTGGCTGCCGGTGGCATCCAGCGCATCTCCGTGCCGGAAGACTTCCTGTACGGCCGCGTGCTGGCCAAGAACATCGTCGACCCGGATACCGGTGAAGTCATCGCCAACGCGAATGACGAGATCACGGAAAGCGTGCTGGGCGCCCTGCGCGCCTCCAACGTCTACGACATCCAGGCGCTCTACACGAACGACCTGGATCGCGGTCCGTACATCTCGCAGACGCTGCGCACCGACGAAACCGCAGATCAGATGGCCGCTCGCGTCGCCATCTACCGCATGATGCGCCCCGGCGAACCGCCCACCGAAGAAGCGGTGGAAGCGTTGTTCCAGCGTCTGTTCTACAGCGAAGAAACGTACGATCTGTCGCGCGTCGGCCGCATGAAGGTCAACAGCCGTCTGGGCCGTGGTGAAGACATCACCGGTCCGATGACGCTGACCAACGAAGACATCCTTGAGACCATCAAGGTGCTGGTCGAGCTGCGTAACGGCCGTGGCCAGATCGACGACATCGATCACCTGGGCAACCGTCGCGTGCGTTGCGTCGGCGAACTGGCCGAAAACCAGTTCCGCGCCGGCCTGGTGCGCGTCGAACGCGCCGTCAAGGAACGTCTGGGCCAGGCCGAGACGGAAAACCTGATGCCGCACGACCTGATCAACTCCAAGCCGATCTCGGCCGCCATCAAGGAGTTCTTCGGTTCGAGCCAGCTGTCGCAGTTCATGGACCAGACCAACCCGCTGTCGGAAATTACGCACAAGCGTCGCGTTTCCGCACTGGGCCCGGGCGGTCTGACCCGCGAGCGCGCCGGCTTTGAAGTCCGCGACGTGCACCCGACCCACTATGGCCGCGTCTGCCCGATCGAAACGCCGGAAGGCCCGAACATCGGCCTGATCAACTCCATGGCGCTGTACGCTCGCCTGAACGAGTACGGCTTCCTGGAAACGCCTTACCGCAAGATCATCGACGGCAAGGTCAGCGAGCAGATCGACTACCTGTCGGCCATCGAAGAAAGCCACTACGTCATCGCGCAGGCCAACGCCGCGCTCGACGAAGAAGGCCGTTTCGTGGACGACTTGGTGGCTTGCCGCGAAGCCGGCGAAACCATGCTGACCGCTCCGGCCAACGTGCACTACATGGACGTTGCCCCGTCGCAGATCGTGTCGGTTGCCGCCTCGCTGATTCCGTTCCTGGAGCACGACGACGCGAACCGCGCGCTGATGGGCGCCAACATGCAACGTCAGGCCGTGCCTTGCCTGCGTCCGGAAAAGCCGGTCGTGGGTACGGGTATCGAACGTACCGTGGCCGTTGACTCGGGCACGACCGTGCAAGCTCTGCGTGGCGGCCTGGTCGACCACGTCGACGCCGAGCGCGTCGTGATCCGCGTGAACGATGAAGAAAACGTCGCCGGCGAAGTCGGTGTCGATATCTACAACCTGATCAAGTACACGCGTTCCAACCAGAACACGAACATCAACCAGCGTCCCATCGTCAAGCGTGGCGACAAGGTCGCCAAGGGCGACGTGCTGGCTGACGGCGCATCGACCGACCTGGGCGAACTCGCCCTGGGTCAGAACATGCTGATCGCGTTCATGCCGTGGAACGGCTACAACTTCGAAGACTCGATCCTGATCTCCGAAAAGGTTGTGGCCGATGACCGCTATACCTCGGTTCACATCGAGGAACTGACGGTCGTTGCCCGCGACACCAAGCTGGGTCCGGAAGAAATCACGCGCGACATCAGCAACCTGGCTGAGACGCAACTGAACCGCCTGGACGATTCGGGCATCACGTACATCGGCGCCGAAGTCAGCGCCGACGACGTGCTGGTCGGCAAGGTCACGCCCAAGGGCGAAACCCAGCTGACGCCGGAAGAAAAGCTGCTGCGCGCCATCTTCGGCGAAAAGGCGTCCGACGTTAAGGACACCTCGCTGCGCGTGCCCTCGGGCATGACGGGCACCGTGATCGACGTGCAAGTGTTCACGCGCGAAGGCATCGTGCGCGACAAGCGCGCCCAGTCCATCATCGACGATGAACTGCGCCGCTATCGCCAGGACCTGAACGACCAGCTGCGCATCGTTGAAAACGACCAGTTCGACCGTATCGAAAAGATGCTGGTCAACAAGACCGTCAACGGCGGCCCGCGCAAGCTGGCCAAGGGCGCCACGATCACCAAGGCATACCTGGCTGATCTGGACCGCTGGCAGTGGTTCGACATCCGCCTGGCCGACGAGCCGCACGCCGTCGTGCTGGAGCAGGCCAAGGAATCGTTGGAGCAGAAGCGCCACCAGTTCGACCTGGCCTTCGAAGAAAAGCGCAAGAAGCTGACGCAAGGCGACGAGCTGCCCCCGGGCGTGCTGAAGATGATCAAGGTCTACCTGGCCGTGAAGCGTCGTCTGCAGCCTGGCGACAAGATGGCAGGCCGTCACGGCAACAAGGGCGTGGTCTCGCGCATCACCCCGGTGGAAGACATGCCGCACATGGCTGACGGCACGCCGGCCGACATCGTTCTGAACCCGCTGGGCGTGCCCTCGCGGATGAACGTCGGCCAGGTGCTGGAAGTGCACTTGGGCTGGGCTGCCAAGGGCGTGGGCCATCGCATCGCCGACATGCTGCGCGATGAACGCACCGCACAGGTCAAGAACATCCGTGCCTACCTGGACAAGGTCTACAACACGACCGGCACCGGCGCCCGCATCGACGAGCTGACCGACGAAGAAGTCATGGAAATGGCCCAGAACCTCAAGAACGGCGTGCCGTTCGCGACGCCCGTCTTCGACGGCGCGACCGAAGAGGAAATCACCACGATGCTGGAGCTGGCCTATCCGGACGAAGTCGCCAAGCGCATGGCGCTGACGCCGTCGCGTACGCAGGCATGGCTGTACGACGGCCGCACGGGCGAGCAGTTCGAGCGTCCCGTCACGGTCGGCTACATGCACTACCTGAAGCTGCACCACTTGGTCGACGATAAGATGCACGCGCGTTCGACCGGCCCGTACTCGCTGGTTACCCAGCAGCCTCTGGGCGGCAAGGCGCAGTTCGGCGGCCAGCGTTTCGGGGAAATGGAAGTGTGGGCGCTGGAAGCATACGGCGCCGCCTACACCCTGCAGGAAATGCTGACGGTGAAGTCCGACGACATCACCGGCCGTACCAAGGTATACGAAAACATCGTCAAGGGCGACCACGTCATCGACGCCGGCATGCCGGAATCGTTCAACGTGCTGGTCAAGGAAATCCGCTCGTTGGCCCTGGACATGGATTTGGAGCGTAACTAATGAAAGCGCTACTCGACCTCTTTAAGCAAGTCTCGCAAGACGAGCAGTTCGATGCCATCAAGATCGGCATCGCCTCGCCCGAGAAGATCCGTTCGTGGTCCTACGGCGAAGTTCGCAAGCCCGAGACCATCAACTACCGCACGTTCAAGCCTGAGCGCGACGGCCTGTTCTGCTCCAAGATCTTTGGCCCGATCAAAGACTACGAGTGCTTGTGCGGCAAGTACAAGCGCCTGAAGCATCGTGGCGTGATCTGCGAAAAGTGCGGCGTGGAAGTCACCGTCGCCAAGGTTCGCCGTGAACGCATGGGCCACATCGAGCTGGCCAGCCCCGTCGCGCACATCTGGTTCCTGAAGAGCCTGCCGTCGCGTCTGGGCATGGTGCTCGACATGACCCTGCGCGACATCGAACGCGTGCTGTACTTCGAAGCCTGGTGCGTGATCGAACCTGGCATGACGCCGCTCAAGCGCGGCCAGATCATGTCGGATGACGATTTCCTCGCCAAGACCGAAGAGTACGGCGACGACTTCCGTGCCCTGATGGGCGCGGAAGCCGTGCGCGAACTGCTGCGCACCATCGATATCGACCGCGAAGTGGAAACGCTGCGCGGCGAACTGAAGGCCACCAGCTCGGAAGCCAAGATCAAGAAGATCTCCAAGCGCCTGAAGGTGCTGGAAGGCTTCCAGAAGTCGGGCATCAAGGCCGAGTGGATGGTCATGGAAGTGCTGCCCGTGCTGCCGCCGGACCTGCGTCCGCTGGTGCCGCTGGACGGCGGCCGCTTCGCGACCTCCGACCTGAACGACCTGTACCGCCGCGTCATCAACCGCAACAACCGCTTGAAGCGCCTGCTGGAGCTGAAGGCTCCGGAAATCATCCTGCGCAACGAAAAGCGGATGCTGCAGGAAGCCGTCGACTCGCTGCTGGACAACGGTCGCCGCGGCAAGGCCATGACGGGCGCCAACAAGCGCCAGCTCAAGTCCCTGGCCGACATGATCAAGGGCAAGAGCGGTCGTTTCCGTCAGAACCTGCTGGGCAAGCGCGTCGACTACTCGGGCCGTTCGGTCATCGTGGTGGGTCCGCAGCTCAAGCTGCACCAGTGCGGCCTGCCCAAGCTGATGGCCCTGGAACTGTTCAAGCCGTTCATCTTCAATCGCCTGGAGATGATGGGCCTGGCCACGACCATCAAGGCTGCCAAGAAGCTGGTGGAAAGCCAGGAACCGGTGGTCTGGGACATCCTGGAAGAAGTCATCCGCGAACACCCGGTCATGCTGAACCGTGCGCCCACGCTGCACCGTTTGGGCATCCAGGCGTTCGAGCCGGTCCTGATCGAAGGCAAGGCCATCCAGCTGCACCCGCTGGTTTGCGCGGCGTTCAACGCCGACTTCGACGGTGACCAGATGGCCGTCCACGTGCCGCTGTCGCTGGAAGCCCAGCTGGAAGCGCGCACGCTGATGCTGGCCTCGAACAACGTGCTGTTCCCGGCCAACGGCGAACCGTCGATCGTGCCGTCCCAGGACATCGTGCTGGGTCTGTACTACACGACGCGCGAGCGCATCAACGGCCGCGGCGAAGGCATCTTCTTCACCGACGTCGCTGAAGTGCAGCGCGCCTACGACAACGGCGAAGTCGAACTGCAGTCGCGCATCACCGTGCGCCTGAAGGAACACGAGCGCGACGAGGCTGGCGAATGGCAGCCGGTGATCCGCCGTCACGAGACGACGGTCGGCCGCGCGCTGCTGTCCGAAATCCTGCCCAAGGGCCTGCCCTTCACGGTGCTGAACAAGGCGCTGAAGAAGAAGGAAATCTCGCGCCTGATCAACCAGTCGTTCCGCCGTTGCGGCCTGCGCGACACCGTGATCTTCGCTGACAAGCTGATGCAGTCGGGCTTCCGCCTGGCCACGCGCGGCGGTATCTCCATCGCCATGGGCGACATGCTGATCCCGACCGCCAAGGAAGGCATCCTGGCCGAAGCCAGCCGCGAAGTGAAGGAAATCGACAAGCAGTACTCGTCGGGTCTGGTCACGTCCCAGGAACGCTACAACAACGTGGTGGACATCTGGGGCAAGGCCGGCGACAAGGTCGGCAAGGCGATGATGGAACAACTGGCCACCGAACCCGTGATCAACCGTCACGGCGAGGAAGTGCGCCAGGAATCGTTCAACTCCATCTACATGATGGCTGACTCGGGCGCCCGCGGTTCGGCCGCCCAGATCCGCCAGCTGGCCGGTATGCGCGGCCTGATGGCCAAGCCGGACGGCTCGATTATCGAAACGCCCATTACCGCGAACTTCCGTGAAGGCCTGAACGTACTCCAGTACTTCATCTCGACTCACGGCGCGCGTAAGGGTCTGGCCGATACGGCACTGAAGACCGCCAACTCGGGTTACCTGACCCGCCGTCTGGTCGACGTGACGCAAGACTTGGTGATCACCGAGGACGATTGCGGCACTTCGCAGGGCTACAACATGAAGGCCCTGGTCGAGGGCGGTGAAGTCATCGAGCCGCTGCGCGACCGGATCCTGGGTCGTGTTGCCGCCATCGACATCATCAACCCGGACACGCAGGAAACGGCCATCGTCGCCGGTACCCTGCTGGACGAAGACCTGGTTGACACCATCGACCGCATCGGCGTGGACGAAGTCAAGGTCCGCACCCCGCTGACCTGCGAAACGCGCCACGGTCTGTGCGCGCACTGCTACGGCCGCGATCTGGGTCGTGGCTCGCCGGTCAACCAGGGCGAAGCGGTTGGCGTCATCGCCGCCCAGTCCATTGGCGAACCGGGCACGCAGCTCACGATGCGTACGTTCCACATCGGTGGCGCGGCGTCGCGTTCGGCTCTGGCCAGCGCGGTGGAAACCAAGTCCAGCGGTAACGTCGGTTTTGCCAGCACGATGCGCTATGTCACGAACGCCAAGGGCGAACGTGTGGCGATCTCGCGCTCCGGCGAACTGGCGATCTTCGACGACAACGGCCGCGAACGCGAACGCCACAAGATCCCGTACGGCGCGACCGTGCTGGTGGGCGATGGCGAAGCCGTGAAGGCGGGCGCGCGTCTGGCGACGTGGGATCCGCTGACCCGTCCGATCGTGTCGGAATACGGCGGCGCCGTCCGCTTCGAGAACATCGAAGAAGGCGTGACCGTTGCCAAGCAGGTGGACGAAGTCACCGGCCTGTCGACGCTCGTCGTCATCACGCCGAAGACCCGTGGCGGCAAGATCGTCATGCGTCCGCAGATCAAGCTGGTCAACGAGCAAGGCGAAGACGTCAAGATCGCCGGCACCGATCACTCGGTGAACATCTCGTTCCCGGTGGGCGCGCTGATTACCGTGCGCGACGGCCAGCAGGTTGCCGTGGGTGAAGTTCTGGCGCATATTCCGCAAGAATCGCAAAAGACCCGCGACATTACCGGCGGTCTGCCGCGAGTGGCCGAGCTGTTCGAAGCCCGTTCGCCCAAGGACGCCGGCATGCTCGCCGATGTTACCGGCACGGTTTCGTTCGGCAAGGACACCAAGGGCAAGCAGCGTCTGGTCATCACCGACCTGGAAGGCGTGAGCCACGAGTTCCTGATTCCGAAGGAAAAGCAGGTTCTGGTGCACGACGGCCAGGTGGTGAACAAGGGCGAAATGATCGTGGACGGCCCGGCCGATCCTCACGACATCCTGCGCTTGCAAGGCATCGAGAAGCTGGCGACCTACATCGTCGACGAAGTGCAGGACGTGTACCGTCTGCAGGGCGTGAAGATCAACGACAAGCACATCGAAGTGATTGTTCGTCAGATGCTGCGTCGTGTGAACATCGTTGACGCTGGCGATACCGAGTTCATCCCGGGCGAGCAGGTCGAGCGTTCCGAGCTGCTGAATGCGAATGACCGCATGCAGGCTGAAGATCGCATCCCCGCCACGTACGACAACGTGCTGCTGGGTATCACGAAGGCCTCGCTGTCGACCGACTCGTTCATCTCGGCCGCATCGTTCCAGGAAACCACGCGTGTCCTGACCGAAGCCGCCATCATGGGCAAGCGCGACGATCTGCGTGGTTTGAAGGAAAACGTGATTGTCGGCCGCCTCATCCCGGCAGGGACGGGTCTGGCTTACCACCACGCACGCCGCGACAAGGAAGAGCTGGAGGCCGCGGAACGCGAAGCCGCCCGCCAGCTGGCCAACCCGTTCGAAGACTCGCCGGTCACGGTGGGCTCGGATACGGAAGCGCCGGCATCCGACCTGGGCACCGAGGATTCCGCCGAATAAGCGGAGACACCCGGCAGGGATGCCGCGCGCAGTCCGGCGCGGCATGCCCGGAATCAAAAAGGCCGCTGATGCGAATCAGCGGCCTTTTTTTGTCTGGCGCAGAGGGGGGGTTACTTCGCGACCTGGGCCTGCGCGTGCCGGAACACGGGCCCCCAGACGGGATGGCCGGCTTCGTTCGGCGCCAGCTCGAAGGCGGGATCCAGGGCCAGGATGCGGGCGAAGCTGTCTTCGCATAACCGCGGATACTTGCTCACGCAGTAGCTGAACGCCTGCAGCTTATAGGCTTCGATGCGCACGGCCTTGGTGGAGGTGGCCAGGGCGTCGGAGGTGGCGACGCCACGGATGACTTCTCCGTAGCGGCCGGCGCTATATTTGTCGCGTACCTGCTGCAGCTGCTCCAGGGCTTCTGCGGTAGGCGGCGCTTCCGGCGGCTGGGATGTGACGCCGGCGCAACCCGCCAGCAGGGCCGATAAGCCGAGCAGACTACTCAGAACGCGAATTTTCATGGCTTCCAAAGATGTAGAGAGGTTTAGCGGTACGCTATCGTGCCACAGCCTGATGCGCTCGGACATTTTCCGCAATGTCCTTGCGGTGCGTATTGGATAATATTCGCCTTATTCCATAGTTAATTCAGCTGTCGCGCGACAGCGCCTGTCCCGATCATGCCTTCTTCCGCCGGCCTCTTGACGCCGCGTGGCCCCTTTTCCGGCGCCGCGCCGCTTGCCCTGCGTCCATTGAGCGCCATTGCCGCCAGCATGGCGGGGGGCGTGCCGGAAACCCGCATCAAGCGGCTTCTGTCCGATCTGTTGCCATCCTTGATGGCCCTGCATGCCCAAGGTGAAATCTGCGGCGATATTTCGCTGGATACGGTGGGCATGGACGAAAGCGCCCGGGCCCATCTGGTGCCTGAACTGGTGGTGGCGCGTTCGCGCCGCGCCACCCGCACGCCGACTCCCGGCTTTGCGCCATTCGAGCTCTATTCCGATTCGGTGGAATGGCCCCGCGGCCCGTGGAGCGACATCTATGCCTTGTGCGCGGTGATGTACGCGCTGGTCATCGGCAACAGGCCCGTGCCGGCGCCTGAGCGCCGCGCAGAGGACACCTACGAGCCGCTCGCTTCCCTGGGATTGGCGAAATACAGCCAGGATTTCCTGTCCGTGATCGATGCCGGCCTGGCCATGGCGCCGGCGGATCGGCCGCAGACATTGGCTGAACTGGCCGGCATGCTGGGCATTGCCGCGCAGGTCGAAACTGCGCCGGATCCCGTTGCCCCGATTGCGGCGTCCTACGCGACACCACCGTCAGCAGCCACCGCGGCGCGTCCACCCGTGCGCGGGCGTCATCCCCTGTTGGCGCTGCTGCTCGTTGTGGCGTTGATCGCTGCGGGCGTATATGCCTGGTTCGAGTCTGGAATGGGCGCGCCCAACGCGCTGATCACCCGGTCCGAAGTGGTTCAGCCGAACCCGCCAGCCGTGCATCCCATGCCGCCACCGGCGCCGCCCGCGCCGGGCGTCGCATCCGGGGCGCCAGCATCGCCGCCCGAGCTTCAAACCCCGCAGGAATCCGCGCCTCAGACGTCGGCGCCGGGCAACGCGCCAGCCCAGGGCGAAACTCCGGTCCTGCCGGCGCCACCCGCCGAGACGCCCGTCATCGCGGCAACGCCGCCCGCCGAGGCTCCCGCCGTCGCGGCCGAAGAGGCCGCCAAGCCTAAACCGGTTCCCGTGCTGGTGCGGCTGGACATCCGCCCATGGGGCGAGGTCTGGATCAATGGCGTGGCGCGCGGCATCAGTCCTCCCGTCAAGGAACTACGGCTGATTCCGGGCAAGTACCAGGTAGTGCTGCGCAATGCCGGCCTGCCGCCGTACCGTACGACGTTGGAGGTCAAGGCGGGCAAGCCGGCCGTGATCTCGCACGTCTTCCAATAGGGCCGCGGCTACGCCGCGGACATCTCTTCCGGCGCCATCGGCAGGCGCAGCGTGAAGACCGAACCTACGCCCAGCTCGCTGCTGACTTCGACCGATCCGCCGTGGCGTTCGGCCACGGTGCGCACGAAAGCCAATCCCAGGCCGGCTCCGCCGATATCGCCGCGGGTTTCGACGCCCACGCGCGAGAACGGTTCAAACAGCCGCGCCAGATCCTGCGCCGCGATGCCCTGGCCCTGGTCGCGGATGTTGACTCGCCAGAAGCCGGGTTCCTCGTCGATGCCGCATTCGATCCGGGTGTGCGCCGGGCTGTACTTGATCGCGTTGTCGATCAGGTTGCACAGCGTGCGCATGAGCAGGGTCTGATCGCCCCGGACATAGGCGGCGGGCAGTGGCAGCGCAACGGTGAGCTCGATGCCGCGCTTCTGCGCCGAGGCCCAGAACTCGTCCACGGCGTCCTGCAACAGGCTGCCCAGATCCAGTTCCACCGCGCTGATCGTCATCGATTCGGCGCGCGTAAGGTGCACAAAGTCGTCGACCAGGCGCAGCGTGCGGTTGGCCAGGGCGGCGATGCGGCCCAGGGTTTCGCTTTGACCCTCGGGCGCGCCGCTTTCCTGCTTCATTTCGACCAGCGCGAGGATGGAGCTTTGGGGCGCGCGCATGTCATGCGAGATGAAGCGCAAGGTTTCCTCGCGCTGGCGCTCCGCCTGGCGGATGCGCGAGATGTCCGTCAGCGTGGCGACGGTGCCGGCGAAGTCGCCTTCGGCGGTGTGAATGGGCGCGCATTTCAGGATCAGGTCGCGTCCGGCATGGTCGCGTACTTCCAGGTCGGCGCTCCATGGCGATGACGCCGCGACCGGTCCCTGGCCGCTGAGCGCCTCGGCCACGCGCTGGCGCGTGGCGGGATCGGAAATGGTCTTTTCGAGCAGATGGGTGGCCCGGCGCCCGACGCGCGGAGGGCGCATTCCCAGCCGCTGAAAATACATGACCGCCGCCTGATTGCGGAATTGCATGCGGCCGTCCTGATCGAAAACGAGCGTGGCGTCCGGCATGCCGTCCAGGCCGTCGGCTAGAAAGCGGCGCAGGTTGCGCACGCGGGCCAGCGCCCGGCGCAGCTCGCCGACCCGGCTTTCCAGCGACGCGCTGGGACCCGCGCCCTGGGCGCCGGCTTCGTTCAACACCGGCGGGTACTCGCGCTGCAGCCGGCGCAATTCGTTGTCCATGTAGCGCAACGCGGCCTCCTGGCTGCGCCAGCTCCAGAGCGGATAGCACAGCGCCACGCCCAGCAGCGCCGCGGCCGGCGCGAACCACACATAGGCATAGGCCAGCAACAGGAACGCCATCAGCAGTATGACGCCGAACAGCGCCAGGTTGACCAGCAGCGCCTGCTTGGGCGACAACCGCCATAGGGCCAGGCAGGCCAGCAGCACGGGCAGCGCCGCGAACAGCGCATTGCTCCAGGCGGGCGGCAGCCGATAGGCTATATCGTCGCGCGCGGCTTGCAGCAGGTTCGCGATGATCTCCACCCCCGACATGCCGCTGAGGTCGTGCGACACCGGCGTCGGGTAGGCGTCGCCCAGGCCGGTGGCCCAGGCGCCGACCAGCACGTACTTGCCGCGCAGTTCCTCGGGCGGCAAGTCGCCGCGCAGCACGGACAGGTAGGACACGGTGCGCGTATGCGCGGTGGGGCCGGAGTAGGGGATCAGGATGCTGCCGTCTGGCGCGGCGCGCTGCAACAGTTTCCGCGCCGAGTCCGCTTCGCCGCCGACGTCCAGCATGGCCATGGCCAGATGGTTCCAACGGCGGTCTCCGAACTGCGCGCTTAGCGTCGCTGCGCGCACCACGCCATCCGGGTCGATGCGCGCGTTGATGAAGCCTTTCGCGGCAGCGGCCTGCGCCACGCCGGGGATGGGCTCATTGACCGCCGAAGGGCGGTCGAGCCTGTCCAGCACGACCGGCAGGACAGTGCGGCCATGGCGTCGGATGCTGTCGGCCAGGATGCGGTCGTCGTTCGGATTGGCCATGTCCGGTTCGGCGAAGATCAGGTCCAGCGCCACGGCGCGGGCGCCCTGCAGGCGGTCCAGCAGCGCCGCGTGGACGGCGCGCCGCCATGGCCAATGGCCCAGCGCCTTGATGCTGTCGTCGTCGATCGCGACGATCAGGATGTCGGGATCGGCGTCGCGCCCACTCAACGACAAGGCGCGGTCATAAAGGATTTGATCGAAGCGCCCCAGGCCGTTGAACGAGCCCAGGATGGCGGCAAACACCGCCAGAACCACCGTCAGCCACAGCCCTGAGCGCGAGGTCCGGTCCTGCGGATCGGCGGCTTCGGCCATGAGACAGGCTCTAGTAATCGGTCAACGTGATGAGGCCGCCCGTGCCGCTGGCCACGCCCGAGCCGTCGGAGGTCAGGAGCATGTTCGCGCCCTCGAAGGTGGCGATCGCGTCGCGCCCGTTCAGACCCAGGTCGTCCACCGCGCGCACGGACACGTAATAGGTGCCCGGACCGGGCGCGGTGAAGCGGATATCGTTGCTGGGAAAGCTCGCCGACGATACCGGCAACGCGCCTTCGGCATCGCGCGAGACGCGCACCACATAGCTCTGTGCGCCGGACACGGGCGAGACGTCGGCGGTCCAGGCGCCGCCGCCCGCGCGCGTGGGCGTGCCCAGCTGCGGCGCATCCAGCAGCGCGCGCATGCCCGAGACCGCGCCGTCCGAGCCCACCGCCGCGCCGTAGCCCTTGGCCACTGCCACCGGTTTGGCCGGGGGCGATCCGGGAGCGTGGGGTTGCAGGCGCACGCTGCCTTCCAGCACTTCGCTATGCACGCCTTGCGCGCCGCTTTGCACGCGGAAGCGCGTACCGCGCACGCCGGTGACCGCGACCGGCGTGCGGATCTCGAAGCGGCCCACGCCTTGACCGGCGGGCGCCACGGACGATTCCACGCCGCCGCTTTGCACCCGGACGACGGAATCCGTCAGCGCCGTGCCTTCGAATTGGCGCAGGCGCGTCAATTCGACCGAGCCGCCGGCCGGCAGCGTCAGCTTGGAGCCGTCGGCCAGTTCCAGCGTGACGAAGCCGTTGGCGGCGGTGCCGACTGTGCTGCCTTCAGCCACGGTGTCGCCGGCCCGCAAGGCCTTGCCGTCGACATTCGCCTGGCCGCTGACATGCACGACGCGGGCGTCGGCTGGCCGCACGGGAATCATGGACAGCGGGATGCGCAATTCCAGCCCGATGGGCAGCGTTTCCGGCGTGACTACCTTGTTCAGGGTTTGCAGCTGGCTCCAGTTGGCCTGCTTGTGGGTATACCGGGTTGCCAGGTCGATCAACGTATCGCCTTGGCGCACACGGTAGATGAAGTCGTCCCCGAGCGCGCCGGCGGGCTGGCTGCGGGCCGGCGCCATCAGCGCCAGGCAGGAGATCATGGCAAGCAAAGAAAGCGCGCGGCAGCGGCTCATGACTATCGGTTCTCCAGGGGTGCGCGCGCAGGCGCTTACTGCGGATTGGCTGCGATGTCTTCCGGCGAGCTGATCAGCTCCAGCCGGTAGCCCAGCGCATAAGAGGACGTAAGGCGCACGCCGTTTTCGGGACGCAACTGGAGCTTTTGCCGGATGTTCGACAAATGGGTGTCCAGGGTGCGGGAGGTCGCGGGGATTTCCCGGTTCCAGACGCATTCGGCCAGCACGTCGCGCGACATGAGGCGGCCGACATTGCGGAAAAACAGCAGGGCGAGCTCGAATTCCTTGGGAGCGAGCGGCACCACGGCGGAATCCAGAGTGATCGTGCGGGCGGCGGGTTCGATGCGATAGCGCGCCACGTCGAAGGAATCGTCAGCGGGTTCGGCGATCTGGCTGCGGCGCAGCAAGGCCGCCACCCGCGCCAGCAGTTCCAGGGGGCGCAGGGGTTTGACGATGTAGTCGTCCGCGCCGGCGCGCAGACCTTCCACCAGATCGTCCTCGCTGGAACGATTGGTCAGGAAGATGACCGGGACGCGCGGGCCGATATTGGCGCGCAGCCACCGCACCACATCGTCGCCGTCGATGTCGGGCAAATGCCAGTCCAGCAGCACCAGGTCGAATTGCTCAGTGCGCAGCGCGGCCAGGAGATCCCGGCTTTGCTGATAACTGCTGCAGGTGTATCCGGCAGTGGTCAAAACTTGCTGGATGCGCTGCGCTTGATCCAGGTCGTCTTCCAGCGACGCGATTTTCATCAGACGTGTTCTCGCGAAGGTTTGCTACGCAAGCGCGCGCTATGGCGCCCTACTGCAAGATGGGAAAGGAATATATAGGTGTAAACGAATGATAACTCGGGAGGGGCCCCGGCTGGCTACGTTATGGCAAGAACTGTCAAACATTGCAAAGTTGACGAATCTTGACTGGAGTTGTTGCGTAACAACGCGCCACACTGTCTCAATCGTTCTCCCCCCCGCAGTAAGGCGTGGGGCGGAGCCGGTCGAGGTTGTTGGTCGTATGGAACAGATATGAATCAATTGCGCATACTTATGATGTCACCCGACGAGGCCGCCCGCGGCGTCGCCGTGTCCGCATTGCTGCAAGCTGGTATTTCTGCACGCGGTTGCTCGACGTCTCTCGAATTATTTGGATTGCTCAACGGCGGCGGCTTTGACGTCGTGGTCCTGGATGTCGGGACCCTGGGCGAAATCGGCTACGCCCTGGTGGCGCGCCTGCACGGCTCGTCGTCCATGGGCATTGTGGTCACGGGGCGCGGCATGTCGGTGGATAGCCGCCTGCGCTGCCTGCAGAGCGGTGCGGACGCCTGTCTGCCGGATCCGCAGGATCCGCGCGAGCTGGCCTGCATCCTGCTGTCCCTGGCGCGCCGCCTGCCCGCCGGGCTGGATCCGTCCCAGGCCGAGCCGGCCCAGAACGGCCAGTGGGAACTGCGCGACCAGGGCTGGACCCTGGCGGCGCCCTCGGGAGCCACCATCTCGCTGTCCGCCAATGAGCGCCTGATCGTGCGTTCGCTGCTGGAAGTGGCGGGCAAGGCAGTGGGCCGGATCGAGCTGGGCGACGAGTTGCAGGTCGAGGGGGGCGGGGTGCGCGCCAGCGGCTCCCGCAGCATCGACGTGATCGTCAGCCGGTTGCGCCGCAAGGCTGAGCTGGCCGGGGTCATGTTGCCGATCCGCACGGTCTACGGCAGCGGCTACCTGTTCGCCGACCAGTAGCTGGACGGCTATACTGGCTGCCGCGCTTGACGGTCGCCCCGGCGCCGGAGCGCCCGGCCCCTGTCCGGCGTTCGCAGGCAACTGCTCCCGCCGATTGCCGCAGTCAGAACCCTGATCCCGGTCCCGATTTTCGGCATATGTGGCCCTAATTTTCACGACTGCCGCCTAACTGGCGCGCTTCTGCCGGCAACACGCCACTCGCTCAGCTTACAATTTTCTTTGACAGCAGCCCTTGATCTCAGTTATGCTAAAGGGCTTACTGCTTTATTTCGCGCGCAAAAACTGGCCGCGGTAGGGTTCAGAAGTACGGTGTCTGGGAACGGGGTGCGTCACGAGCCTTGCGTTTCAAGCCACGCGGCTTCGCGGCAACGGGTCTATCCGGCGCCGTCGCCCCACGGCATCCAGCTTTGTGCGTTTTGTCATAGTTTGTTGGCAAGCCCGCTCTTTTACGTATACGAACGTTTGAGGCGGTTTTGCGCGAACTGCCTTCTCCGAAAGTCACTGCTTGAGGAGACGAGTACGTAAGTACTTACCCAGTGGTACGTAAAAGGGATTTCAAAGGTCATGCCTACCATTAGCCAACTCGTGCGCAAGCCGCGCGAAGTCAGCATCATCAAAAGCAAGAGCCCCGCGCTCGAAAACTGCCCGCAACGCCGCGGCGTGTGCACTCGCGTGTACACCACCACCCCCAAGAAGCCGAACTCCGCTCTGCGCAAGGTTGCCAAAGTGCGTCTGACCAACGGTTACGAAGTCATTTCGTACATCGGCGGTGAAGGCCACAACCTGCAAGAGCACTCGGTGGTTCTGGTGCGTGGCGGTCGTGTGAAGGACTTGCCCGGTGTGCGTTATCACATCGTGCGCGGTTCCCTCGACCTGCAAGGCGTCAAGGATCGTAAGCAAGCCCGCTCGAAGTACGGCGCCAAGCGCCCGAAGAAGGCTTAATAACGAGTCAGCAGTACCCCCGCGTGGCGGCAGTCCGTCACTAGGGAAGTGCGACCGCGCCATCCAGATGATGGGAAGGTGCGCGGCACGTAAGGGGTCGTCTCCATGGACGGCCATGGCCGTGTAATGAAACACGGTTCAACTGAACAGACACAAGGAAGCAACAATGCCCCGTCGTCGCGAAGTACCCAAGCGCGAGATTCTGCCCGATCCCAAGTTCGGCAGCGTCGAACTCGCCAAGTTCATGAACGTCGTCATGCTGGACGGTAAGAAGGCCGTCGCCGAGCGCATCGTCTACGGTGCCCTCGAGCAAGTGCAAACCAAGACCGGCAAGGAGCCGATCGAAGTTTTCAGCCTGGCGATCAACAACATCAAGCCGATCGTCGAAGTGAAGAGCCGCCGCGTTGGCGGTGCCAACTACCAAGTGCCGGTTGAAGTGCGCCCCGTGCGCCGCCTGGCCCTGGCTATGCGTTGGCTCCGTGAAGCCGCCAAGAAGCGTGGCGAGAAGTCGATGGATCTGCGTCTTGCTGGCGAACTGATCGACGCCTCCGAAGGTCGTGGCGCCGCGATGAAGAAGCGCGAAGACACGCACAAGATGGCAGAGGCCAACAAGGCCTTCAGCCATTTCCGCTGGTAATTTAAGGACTAACCCACCATGGCCCGCAAAACCCCGATCGAGCGCTATCGCAACATTGGTATCTCTGCGCACATCGATGCAGGGAAAACCACCACGACCGAACGTATCCTGTTCTACACCGGCGTCAATCACAAGATTGGCGAAGTGCATGATGGCGCAGCCACCATGGACTGGATGGAACAAGAACAAGAGCGTGGCATCACCATTACGTCGGCAGCAACGACGGCGTTTTGGCGTGGCATGGCGAAGAACTATCCCGAACACCGCATCAACATCATCGACACCCCGGGACACGTGGACTTCACCATCGAGGTGGAACGTTCCATGCGCGTCCTGGACGGTGCTTGCATGGTCTACTGCGCGGTGGGCGGTGTTCAGCCCCAGTCCGAAACCGTGTGGCGCCAAGCCAACAAGTACGGCGTGCCGCGTCTGGCCTTCGTCAACAAGATGGACCGCACCGGCGCCAACTTCTTCAAGGTCTATGACCAGCTGAAGAACCGCCTGCGCGCCAATCCCGTGCCGATCGTGATTCCCATCGGCGCCGAAGACACGTTCCAAGGCGTGGTCGACCTGGTCAAGATGAAGGCGATCATTTGGGACGAAGCCAGCCAAGGCATCAAGTTCGACTACGCAGACGTTCCGGCCGAGCTGGAAGGCCTGGCGAACGAATGGCGCGAAAAGCTGGTTGAAGCGGCTGCTGAATCGTCCGAAGAGCTGATGAACAAGTACCTGGAAACGGGTTCGCTCGACGAAGAAGAAATCAACCTGGCCATCCGTCAACGCACCATCGCTGGCGAAATCCAGCCGATGCTGTGTGGCACCGCCTTCAAGAACAAGGGCGTGCAGCGCATGCTGGACGCGGTCATCGACTACCTGCCTTCGCCCGTGGACATTCCCGCGGTTGACGGCCAGGACGACGATGGCAACCCCGTCACGCGTGAAGCCAACGACGACGAGAAGTTCTCGGCCCTGGCGTTCAAGCTGATGAGCGATCCGTTCGTGGGTCAGTTGACCTTCGTGCGCGTTTACTCGGGCGTCCTGAAGTCGGGCGATACGGTCTACAACCCCATCAAGGGCAAGAAGGAACGTATCGGCCGCATTCTGCAGATGCACGCGAACAACCGCGAAGAAATCAAGGAAGTGTTGGCAGGCGACATCGCCGCCGTGGTGGGTCTGAAAGACGTGACCACCGGCGAAACGCTGTGCGACATCGACTCCCACATCCTGCTCGAACGCATGATTTTCCCGGAGCCCGTGATTTCGCAGGCCGTGGAACCCAAGTCCAAGGCTGACCAGGAAAAGATGGGCCTGGCGCTGTCGCGCCTGGCGCAGGAAGATCCGTCGTTCCGCGTGCGCAGCGACGAAGAATCCGGCCAGACCATCATTTCCGGTATGGGCGAGCTGCACCTGGAAATTCTGGTTGACCGCATGAAGCGCGAATTCGGCGTGGAAGCGAACGTCGGCAAGCCGCAAGTGGCTTACCGTGAAACCATCCGCAAGACCTGCGACGAAGTTGAAGGCAAGTTCGTCAAGCAGTCGGGCGGTCGCGGCCAGTACGGTCACGTGGTTCTGAAGGTCGAGCCCTTGGCTCCTGGCGGCGGCTACGAATTCGTGGACGCCATCAAGGGCGGCGTGGTTCCTCGCGAGTACATTCCCGCGGTGGACAAGGGCATCCAGGAAACGCTGCCTTCGGGCGTGCTGGCTGGCTACCCGATCGTCGACGTCAAGGTCACGCTGTTCTTCGGTTCGTACCACGATGTGGACTCGAACGAAAACGCGTTCAAGATGGCCGGCTCCATGGCATTCAAGGAAGGTCTGCGCAAGGCCAGCCCCGTGCTGCTGGAACCGATGATGGCCGTTGAAGTCGAAACGCCTGAAGACTACGCTGGTACCGTGATGGGCGATCTGTCCTCGCGTCGCGGCATGGTTCAGGGCATGGACGACATGGTTGGCGGCGGCAAGACCATCAAGGCCGAAGTTCCGCTGGCCGAGATGTTCGGTTACGCCACGAACCTGCGTTCGCTGACGCAAGGTCGTGCCACGTACACGATGGAATTCAAGCATTACTCCGAGGCCCCCAAGAACGTCGCTGACGAAGTCATCGCCGCTCGGGCCAAGTAAATAACCCTTGCCGGGGCCGTCCATCCGGACGGTCCTGGCAGAAATCCAAGTTTCCTTGAAAGTCAAAGGATAGAGATCATGGCAAAAGGCAAGTTTGAACGTACCAAGCCGCACGTGAACGTGGGTACGATTGGTCACGTTGACCACGGCAAAACGACGTTGACGGCCGCTATCACGACCGTTCTGTCGAACAAGTTCGGTGGCGAAGCCAAGGGCTACGACCAGATCGATGCGACTCCTGAAGAAAAGGCTCGCGGCATCACGATCAACACGGCTCACGTCGAGTACGAAACGGAAGCGCGTCACTACGCGCACGTTGACTGCCCGGGCCACGCTGACTACGTGAAGAACATGATCACGGGCGCGGCGCAAATGGACGGCGCGATCCTGGTGGTGTCGGCCGCTGACGGCCCGATGCCGCAGACCCGCGAACACATCCTGCTGTCGCGCCAGGTTGGCGTGCCGTACATCATCGTCTTCCTGAACAAGGCTGACATGGTTGACGACGCCGAGCTGCTCGAGCTGGTGGAAATGGAAGTTCGCGAGCTTCTGTCGAAGTACGACTTCCCGGGCGACGACACGCCGATCGTGAAGGGTTCGGCCAAGCTGGCGCTGGAAGGCGACAAGGGCGAACTGGGCGAACAAGCCATCATGGCTCTGGCTGCTGCACTGGATTCGTACATCCCGACGCCCGAGCGCGCCGTGGACGGCACGTTCCTGATGCCGGTTGAAGACGTGTTCTCGATCTCGGGTCGCGGCACCGTGGTGACCGGCCGTATCGAACGCGGCATCGTCAAGGTCGGCGAAGAAATCGAAATCGTCGGTATCGTTCCGACGGTCAAGACGACTTGCACGGGCGTGGAAATGTTCCGCAAGCTGCTGGACCAAGGTCAAGCGGGCGACAACGTGGGCATCCTGCTGCGCGGCACCAAGCGTGAAGACGTCCAGCGCGGCCAAGTGCTGGCCAAGCCGGGCTCGATCACCCCGCACACGGACTTCACGTCCGAGGTGTACATCCTGTCCAAGGAAGAAGGCGGCCGTCACACTCCGTTCTTCCAGGGCTATCGTCCCCAGTTCTACTTCCGCACGACGGACGTGACGGGCACGATCGAGCTGCCGGCCGACAAGGAAATGGTTCTGCCGGGCGACAACGTGGCCATGACGGTCAAGCTGTTGGCTCCGATCGCCATGGAAGAAGGCCTGCGTTTCGCCATCCGTGAAGGCGGTCGTACCGTCGGCGCCGGCGTCGTCGCCAAGATCCTGAAGTAATCCGGATCACTTAAGCAGCACACAACCAGCGGGGGTGGCCTCGTCGCCCCCGCCTCTCGTTCTTTAGGAAACGCCATGAAAAACCAAAAGATCCGTATCCGCTTGAAAGCCTTCGATTACAAGCTGATCGATCAATCGGCCGCTGAAATCGTCGACACCGCCAAGCGTACCGGCGCCGTTGTCCGCGGCCCGGTGCCGCTGCCCACGCGTATCCGTCGCTATGACGTCCTGCGTTCGCCGCACGTCAACAAGACGTCGCGCGACCAGTTCGAAATCCGCACGCACCAGCGCCTGATGGACATCGTTGATCCCACCGACAAGACCGTTGACGCCCTGATGCGTCTCGACCTGCCGGCCGGCGTCGACGTCGAAATCGCGCTGCAGTAAGTAAAGCGTATCGGGCCTGCTACCTTCGCCGGCAGGCACGAAAAAGATGGCCGCTTCCTTATGGATGCGGCCATTTTGTTTTGGGGCATGCCGTGCGCACGACGCTTATCCAGGGGCGGGGGAAGGGCGATCAAACCGCCTTCAAACTCCAGTTAGCGGGCGCTCACTGCCGTAGTCAGGTCCGTCAGGCAGAGCCGTCGCTGCCCACACTCGTGGAGTGTGGCGAAATCGCCCTTTGCACTGCAGCCGAAACGGGCTAAGTGCTTGTGCTGACTGAAAAAAACGTGCTAATATGCCAAGCTTGCCATTTTGTGGCAAGAACAACTATGGAAAAAAGGAAGGCGCACTCCGCCTGAATTCAGACCAAGTTGAACATAGTCGTAGGGCAAAGGCCGTTACCTTTTGCCTGATTAGCCCCGACCAATCGCAGTCGGGAATGGAGAAAACGATGTCGAATTCGACACCCACGCCCGCCGCTCACCGGCTGGGGCTGGTGGGTCGCAAGGTCGGCATGACCCGCATTTTTACCGAGGAAGGTGAATCCATCCCGGTGACCGTGCTGGACGTGTCGAACAACCGCGTGACCCAAGTTAAGTCGCTGGAAACCGACGGCTATGCCGCGATCCAGGTGGCTTATGGCACTCGTCGTGCCTCGCGCGTGGCTCAGCCGCAAACGGGCCACTACGCCAAAGCCGGCGCTGAAGCCGGTAGCATCCTCAAAGAATTCCGCCTTGATCCCGCTCGCGCCGCTGAATTTGCGGCCGGTTCCGTGATCGCCGTGGAATCGGTGTTCGAAGCCGGCCAACAGGTCGACGTCACGGGCACCACCATTGGTAAAGGCTTCGCCGGTACCATCAAGCGCCACAACTTCGGTTCGCAACGCGCGTCGCACGGTAACTCCCGTTCGCACCGCGTCCCGGGCTCGATTGGTCAAGCTCAAGATCCGGGCCGTATTTTCCCGGGTAAGCGCATGGCCGGTCACCTGGGTGATGTCACCCGCACCGTTCAAAACCTCGACGTCGTTCGCGTTGACGTTGAGCGTGGCCTGCTGCTGGTCAAGGGCGCTGTCCCCGGCCACGCTGGCGCCGACATCGTCGTGCGCCCGGCCATCAAGGCCCCGGCCAAGAAGGGAGCATAAGTAAATGGATCTCAAGCTCCTGAACGACCAAGGTCAGGCCGCTGCTACGTTCAGCGCACCCGACACCATCTTCGGCCGTGACTTCAACGAAGCGCTGATTCATCAGATCGTGGTGGCTTTCCAAGCCAACGCCCGTTCGGGTAACCGCGCTCAGAAGGATCGCACTGAAGTCAAGCACTCGACCAAGAAGCCCTGGCGCCAGAAGGGTACCGGCCGCGCTCGCGCCGGTATGACTTCGTCGCCGCTGTGGCGTGGCGGTGGTCGGATTTTCCCGAACTCGCCGGAAGAGAACTTCAGCCAGAAGGTCAACAAGAAGATGTACCGCGCCGGGATCCGTTCGATCCTGTCGCAGCTCGCTCGCGAAGACCGCATCGCTGTTGTCGAATCGTTCGATCTGGCATCGCCCAAGACCAAGGACGCGGCTGCAAAGCTGAAGAGCCTGGGCCTGGACTCGGTCCTGATCATCACCGACAGCGTTGATGAAAATGTTTACCTCGCCACCCGCAACCTGCCGCACGTTGCTGTTGTCGAGCCCCGTTATGCCGATCCGTTGTCGCTGGTCCACTACAAGAAAGTGCTGATCACCAAGCCGGCCATCGCTCAACTCGAGGAGATGCTGGGATGAACGCTGAACGCTTGATGCAAGTCATTCTGGCCCCGATCGTGACCGAAAAGGCCACCTTCGTCGCTGAGAAGAATCAGCAAGTCGCTTTCCGTGTCGTGGCTGACGCTACCAAGCCGGAAATTAAGGCTGCCGTCGAACTGCTCTTCAAGGTGCAGGTCGAGTCCGTGCAGGTCCTCAACCGTAAGGGCAAAGTCAAGCGCTTTGGCCGATTCGTTGGCCGTCGTCGCAATGAGCGCAAGGCTTACGTGTCGCTCAAGGACGGCCAGGAAATCGACTTTGCGGAGGTGAAGTAAATGGCCCTCGTAAAAGTTAAGCCGACTTCGGCTGGCCGCCGTGGCATGGTGAAGGTTGTCAGCCCGAACCTGCACAAGGGTGAGCCCTACGCGCCGCTGCTGGAAAAGAAGACCCGTGGTTCTGGCCGTAACAACAACGGTCACATCACGATCCGTCATCGTGGCGGTGGCCACAAGCAGCACTACCGCGTCGTCGACTTCCGTCGCGACAAGGATGGCATTCCGGCAAAGGTCGAGCGTCTGGAATATGACCCCAACCGTACGGCGCACATCGCTCTGCTGTGCTACGCCGACGGCGAGCGTCGTTACATCATCGCTCCGCGCGGTCTGGAAGTTGGCGCCACGCTGCTGTCGGGCGTCGAAGCCCCGATCCGCGCTGGCAACACGCTGCCGATCCGCAACATCCCGGTGGGTACGACGATTCACTGCGTCGAAATGCTGCCTGGCAAGGGTGCTCAGATGGTCCGCTCGGCCGGCGCTTCCGCCGTCCTGCTGGCTCGCGAAGGCATCTACGCTCAAGTGCGTCTGCGCTCCGGTGAAGTCCGCCGTGTGCACATCGAATGCCGCGCCACCATCGGTGAAGTCGGTAACGAAGAACACAGCCTGCGCCAAATCGGCAAGGCCGGTGCAATGCGTTGGCGCGGTATCCGCCCGACGGTTCGTGGCGTTGCCATGAACCCGGTGGATCACCCGCACGGTGGCGGCGAAGGCCGTACCGGTGAAGCACGCGAACCGGTCAGCCCGTGGGGCACCCCGGCGAAGGGTTTCAAGACCCGTCGCAACAAGCGGACGAACAATATGATCGTCCAACGGCGCAAGCGCAAGTAAGAGGCGAACACTATGTCACGTTCGATCAAGAAAGGCCCGTTTGTCGATGCTCACCTGATCAAAAAGGTGGACACGGCCGTCGCGGGCAAAGACAAGAAGCCGATCAAGACCTGGTCGCGTCGCTCCACGATCCTGCCCGAGTTCATCGGTCTGACGATCGCTGTGCACAACGGCAAGCAGCACGTTCCCGTTTACATCAACGAGAACATGGTCGGTCACAAGCTGGGCGAGTTCGCGCTGACCCGTACGTTCAAGGGTCACGCCGCGGACAAGAAGGCGAAGAGGTAAGCGATGGAAACTACTGCCATTATCCGTGGGGTTCACATCTCCGCTCAAAAGACCCGACTGGTTGCGGACCTGATCCGCGGCAAGTCCGTCTCGCAAGCGCTGAACATCCTCACCTTCTCGCCGAAGAAGGCTGCCGTCATCCTGAAGAAGGCTGTCGAGTCCGCCATCGCCAACGCCGAGCACAACGACGGCGCCGACATCGACGAACTGAAAGTCACCACGATTTTTGTGGACAAGGCTCAGTCGATGAAGCGCTTCTCCGCTCGCGCCAAGGGCCGCGGCAACCGTATCGAGAAGCAGACCTGCCACATCACGGTCAAGGTCGGAGCTTAAGGAGTCACGATGGGTCAGAAAATTCACCCCACTGGGTTCCGTCTCGCGGTCACCCGTAATTGGTCCTCGCGTTGGTTCGCCGACGACAAGGCCTTCGGCACGATGCTGGCCGAAGACATTCGCGTTCGCGAGTACCTGAAGAAGAAGCTCAAGAGCGCCTCCGTCGGTCGCGTGATCATCGAGCGTCCCGCCAAGAATGCCCGCATCACCGTCTACTCGGCTCGTCCGGGCGTGGTGATCGGCAAGCGCGGCGAAGACATCGAAAGCCTGAAGGCTGATCTGCAGCGCCTGATGGGCGTGCCCGTGCACGTCAACATCGAAGAAATCCGCAAGCCGGAAACCGATGCTCAACTGATCGCCGACTCGATCTCGCAACAGCTCGAGAAGCGCATCATGTTCCGCCGCGCCATGAAGCGCGCGATGCAGAACGCCATGCGTCTGGGTGCCCAAGGCATCAAGATCATGAGCTCGGGCCGTCTGAACGGTATCGAAATTGCTCGCACCGAGTGGTATCGCGAAGGCCGTGTGCCGCTGCACACCCTGAAGGCCAACATTGACTACGGCACCTCCGAAGCCCACACGACCTATGGCGTGATCGGCATCAAGGTCTGGGTCTACAAGGGCGACATGCTGGCCAACGGCGAATTGCCGCCGGAAACCGCTGCCCCGCGCGAAGAAGAACGTCGTCCGCGCCGCGCTCCGCGTGGTGATCGTCCGGACGGTGCTCGCACCGGTCGTCCGGGTGGTCGTGGTCGTGGTGGTCCCCGCAAGGCGGACGCTGCTCCGGCGCCTGAAGGAGAATAACCATGCTGCAACCCTCTCGCAGAAAGTATCGCAAAGAGCAGAAGGGCCGCAACACCGGTCTGGCGACCCGTGGTACCCACGTGTCGTTCGGCGAATACGGTCTGAAGGCCACCGGCCGTGGCCGTCTGACCGCTCGCCAGATCGAAGCTGCTCGTCGTGCCATCAATCGTCACATCAAGCGTGGCGGCCGTATCTGGATCCGCATTTTCCCGGATAAGCCCATCTCGCAGAAGCCTGCCGAAGTCCGTATGGGTAACGGTAAGGGCAACCCGGAGTACTGGGTCGCTGAAATTCAGCCCGGCAAGGTGCTCTACGAAATGGAAGGGGTTAGCGAAGAGCTCGCGCGTGAAGCTTTCCGCCTGGCCGCTGCCAAGCTGCCGATTTCGACCACGTTCGTCGCGCGTCATATCGGTGCTTAAGGAGTACTAACATGAAAGCTAGCGAACTCCGTTCGAAAGACGCCGCCGAGCTCGGCAAAGAGCTCGAAAGCCTGCTGAAGGCACAATTCGGTCTGCGTATGCAGAAGGCCACGCAGCAACTGGCCAACACCAGCCAGCTGCGCAACGTGCGTCGCGACATTGCGCGCGTTCGTACCTTGCTGACCGAGAAGGCAGGGAAATAAAGATGAGCGAAACTCAAAACACCCAAGTGGCCAAGCGCCAGCGTACGCTGGTTGGCAAGGTCGTCAGCAACAAGATGGACAAGACTGTCGTCGTGCTCGTTGAGCGCCGCGTCAAGCACCCCATCTTCGGCAAGATCATCATGCGTTCCGCGAAGTACAAGGCGCACGATGAATCGAACCAGTACAACGAAGGCGATACGGTTGAAATCGCTGAAGGCCGTCCCATCTCGCGCTCGAAGTCGTGGCGCGTGGTGCGTCTGGTTGAAGCCGCACGTATCATCTAAGTAAAGCAGTCCATCGGAACGGTCCGCCGTTCTGATATAAGACGGCAAGGGATAAAACCCTTGCCGTTTTTTTTCGTCTGGACTTTTTGCTTCGAATTCAGGGATCAGGACATCATGCGCGGTTTCGTGAACGCGGCCCACCTTGGCTTGTTGATGGTTTGCGCCTGGACGTTTGCGCTGCCGGTGGTCGCGCAGACGCGGCAGGAACCGTCGCCGGCCCAGGATCCAGCGGCCTTGGGGCAGGCCTTGCTTGATGCGGGCCCGGATGCCCGGGTGCGGCTGGACGGACTGTCGCGCGATCACGCGGCGATCTTCGGGACAGAGGACGCGAACGAGCAGGCGTTGATGGATCAGGAACGCGCCATCGCGCAGCGCAGGGAGCAGATGCGGGTGCTGGAAAAGTTGCTCAGCGAGAGGCCGGCAGTCGACCCGCGTCCGCCGGCGATGATTCCGTTGACCCCTGGCGCCGACATGACCATGCCTAGCCTGGCGCCGGCTGCGTCCAGCTCCCAATTGAACCGCGGTTCCCTGGACGACATGCAGCGCCGAATCGACGCATTGCGGCGCGAGGCCGATGCGCTGAGCCAACGCGGCCGCTGAGACAACCGTGCCTCAGCGACGTGCTGCCAACTCCCGCAGCCGCCCTGCGATGCCCGTAGGGAAGTAATACACCGACACCACAAACAGGATCCCCAGCCACAGCAACCAGCGATCCGGTTCGAACAACAGCGCCAAGGGCGCCACGCCCGACACCGCGTCGTGGATCACGTGCAGGCCGTCCTGCAGATAGCTCTGCGCGAACACGAACAGGCTGGCGCCCACCACGGCGCCATACATGGTGCCCATGCCGCCTATCACCAGCATCAGCAGGATGTTGAGCATGATCTCGAACGACAGCGAAGTATCCGGGCCGTTGTAGCGCAGCCAGAGCGCGTACATGGCGCCCGCCAGGGTAGCGAAGGCGGCGGCCAGCAGGTTGGACAGGCTGCGGTACAGCACGGTGCGGTAGCCGATGGCTTCCGCACGGAACGGGTTTTCGCGGATAGCCTGCAGTACGCGGCCGAATGGCGAATTCACGATGCGCAGCAACAGCAGGAACAGCACCACGCAGACTGCGGCGATCAGGTAATAGGTGATGACGCGGCCGTCCACCGTCACGCCGAAGATCTGTTCGGAAAAAGGCCGGAAGGCCGGCCGCAGCATCTGGGGCACCTTGAAGTTCAGGCCGTCCTCGCCGCCCGTCAGATCGGACAACTGCGATACCAGCGTCTGGAACGCGGCGGCCACCGCCAGCGTGATCATGGCGTAGAAGATGGCGCGCACGCGCAGGCTGGCCAGGCCGATCAGCAGGGCGAAGGCGAGCGATACCACCAGTCCGCCACCCAGGCCCGCGAATACCGCGGTCCAGCCCGGTTCCATGCGTATGCTGGCGATCGCCACGCCATACGCGCCGATGCCGAAGAACATGGTGTGCGCGAAGCTGACGATGCCGGTGTATCCCAGCAGCAGGTCGTAGCTGGCCACCAGAATCACGAACACCAGGATCTTGGCGGCTACCGCCAGCGACTTGGGACCGGGAAAGAGAAAGGGCGCGGCGGCGAGCAGAGCGACGATGGCGATCAGCGCCAGGGCCAGCAGCGTGCTGCGGGGGGGATCGCCGGAAAGCAGGCGTACGGACATGTCGGCGATTCCTAGCGATTCGTGACTGGATACACGCCCTGTGGACGCCACAACAAGATGGCGACCATCAGCGCAATATTCGAGAACAGGGCAGCCTTGGGCAGCAGGAATCCGGTGTAGTTGGCCATCAGTCCGACCAGCAGCGCGCCGATCAGGCAGCCCACGGTGGAACCCAGCCCGCCGATCATGATGACGATGAAAATCAGCACGTTCACCTGCGCGCCCAGTTGCGGCACGATGGATTGCTGGTACATGCCCCACAGCACGCCGCCCAGTCCCGCCAGCATCGAGCCGGCCACGAATACGCCCACGAACAGATGGCGGATGCGGTAGCCCAGGCTTTCCACCATTTCGCGGTCCTCGACGCCTGCGCGGATCAAGAGGCCCAGCTTGGTGCGGTTGAGCAGCCACAGCATGCCGCCCAGCACCAGCAGCCCCGTCAGCAGGGCGACGATGCGGAATTTCTCGATGGCGGCATCGCCCAGCAGGAAGGCCCCGCGCAGCGCTTCGGGCAACGGCAGCGAAATCGTCTGCGGCCCCCACAGCATCTTGATGATCTCTTCGCCGATGATCATGCCGCCCATGGTGATCAGGATCTGTTTCAGATGCTGTCCATAGACGGGGCGCACGATCACGCGCTCGAAGGCCAGGCCCACGGCGCCCGCGACCAGCATGCCGACGATCATGGCCGGCAGTACCGCGCCCAGGTTGATCCACAGGCTGCCGGATTGCGTCCAGTCGGCCATGGCGCCCAGCACCGTCGCTGCCATATAGGCGCCGATGGCGATGAACAGGCCATGCCCGAAGTTCAGCACGTCCATCAGGCCGAACACCAGCGTCATGCCGGAGGCCACGATGAAGATGATCATGCCCATGGCGAGCCCCGCCAGGGTCAGGGTGACCCAGGTGGAGAAGGAGCCCACCAGGGGCAGGGCCAGCGCGGCCAGGGCCAGCACCAGCAGGACCGGGCGCAGGTCCGCGCGCACGCGCGGCAGCGGGGTATCGATTTCGAGCGTGCTCATTGGTGGCTTCCCAGCGACAGGCCCAGCAGGCGCGTCTGTAGTTCGTCGTCCGAGGCCAGCTCGGCCATGCCGCCCGCGTGGACCACGCGGCCGTTGTCCATCACGGCGACGTGATCGCCCACCTGGCGCGCGAAGTTGAAGTTCTGCTCGACCAGCAGGATGGTGGTGGACGCCTGCTTCAGTTCGATGAAGGCGTCGATCATGTTCTGGATGATGGCGGGCGCCAGGCCCTTGCTGGGCTCATCCACCAGCAGCAGCCGGCGCGGCTCGATGATGGCGCGCGCGACCGCCAGCATTTGCTTCTGCCCGCCGGAAAGCTTGCCGGCCGGATGCAGCCAGAACTTCTTCAGCGCCGGAAAGAACCCGAAGATCCACTCCAGCCTTGCGGTGTCCAGCTGGCTGGCGTTGCGGGCCTGGCGCGCCGCCAGCAGGATGTTCTCCTTCACCGACAGGTCGGCGAAGATGCCCATGTTCTCCGGCACGTAAGCCATGCCCATGCGTGCCATGTCGGGCGGCGTGGTGCGCGTGCCAGGGCCGCCGACGGGCGCACCGTCGAAGCTCACCTGACCCTGCGACGCGCGCCACAATCCCATGATGGTGCGCAGCGTGGTGGTCTTGCCGGCTCCGTTGCGGCCCAGCAGCATGGTCACCGCCGCGGGCGGCACGGTGAGATCCACGCCGTGCAGGATGTGGTACGCGCCGATGTGCGTGTGCACGTCCTTCAGTTCCAGCAGCGCTTGCGTCATGCCGCCTTCTCCGCCGGGCTGACGCCCAGATAGGCCTGTTGCACGATGGGCGAGGCGATCACCGTCGCGGGGTCGCCATCGGCCATCAGCTGGCCGTTGTGCAGCACCACGATGCGGTCCGCCAATTCACGCACCACGTCCATCTTGTGTTCCACCAGCAGAATCGTTTTGCTCGGGTCGCTCTTGATTTCGCGGATCAGTTCCAGCACTACGGGCACATCGTCCACGCTCATGCCTGCCGTCGGCTCGTCGAACATGAATACCTGCGGTTCCAGGGCGATCAGCATGGCGATCTCCAGCTTGCGCTGGTCGCCATGCGGCAAGTCGGCGGCGGACTGGTCGCGGCGCGGGGACAGGCGGGTGCGTTCGAGCAGCGCGTCGGCGCGCTCGATCAGGCCGCGGTCGTCGCTCCAGGTGCGCCAGAAGCGGATCTGGCGCCAGCCCATCCCTTGTTGGCGCGACTGCAGGGCCAGCCGCACGTTTTCATGCACGCTCAGGCGCGGGAACAGCTGGGTCAGCTGAAACGCGCGGCCCAGCCCCGCATGCATGCGCGCGGGCGCGGCCAGCGAGGTCAGGTCGCGCCCGTTCAGGCGCACCGTCCCGGCGCTGGCGCGCAGCTGGCCGGAGATCAGATTGAAGTAGGTGGTCTTGCCCGCGCCGTTCGGGCCGACAATGGCGGTCAGGGTGCCAGGCGCATAGCTGCAGCTGACTTCGTTGACGGCCACATGTCCGCCGAAACGGATGGTGAGCGATTGGGTTTCCAGCATGGATGGGCAGCGGGATCAGCGTTTGTTCTGGATCGGCACCGACATCTGGTCCGGCGTGATTTCCTTGACCAGGTCCTGTACGGCCCACGGCACCGACGGATCGTTCTTGATGCGGAAGTGGTACATGGACTGCATGGCCTGATGGTCCTCGGGGCGGAAGGTCATCTTGCCCTTGGGCGTATCGAAGCTCATGCCTTCCATGGCCTTGATCAGCGTGTCGGTATCGGAGTCGCCCTTGGTCTTGGCCAGTGCGGTCGCGATCGCGATGCCCGAGGCCATGCCGCCCGCGGTGAAGAAGTCCGGCGGCTGGCCATAGCGCTTCTGGTGTTCCGCCACCAGCCAGTCGTTGATCGGATTCTTGGGGATGCCGTAGTAGTAATAGGTGGCGCCTTCCATGCCGGCCAGCGATTTCAATGGGGTCATCGCGGCCAGCGTGTTGCCGCCCGTGGCGATCTCGATGCCAAAGCGCTTGGGGTCGAGGTCGGCGATCTTGAACGGATTGCCCGCGCCGGCCCACAGGATGAAGATGATCTTGCGGCCCGGCTTGTCCTTCAACGCATCGAACAGGCGCTGCGCGCCGGCGGTGAAGTCGGTGGCGTTGGCCGGCAGGTATTCCTCATGCACGATCTTGGCGTTCTTCAAGGCGCCCTTGAACGCCTTCACGCCGTCGCGGCCGAAGGCGTAGTCCTGCGCCAGCATGGCGATCGAGGTGCCGGCCTGATCGAAGGCGACCGCGTTGGCGATGGCATCCTGCGATGAGTTGCGGCCAGTGCGGAAGATGTACTTGTTCCACTTGTCGCCGGTGATCGAATCCGCCACGGCGGGTTCGACCAGCAGGATCTTTTCGTATTCCTCGGCGATGGGCAGCATGGCCAGCGCGACGCCGGACGAGGTCGGGCCCACGGCGATGTCGGCGTTGTCGTCGGCATAGGCCGAGGCCAGTTGGGCGCGGGCCACGTCGGGCTTGCCCTGGTTGTCCTTTTCAATGACGCGGATCTTGCGGCCGGCGACCGTCATGGTGCCTTGGGTCGCATACTCCAGCCCCAGCATCAGGCCGTTCTGGGTCTGTTTGGCATAGGCTTCCAGGGGGCCGGTCTTGTCGTAGACGTGGGCCACGACGAAGTCTTTTGCCGCGATCGCGGAGTTCATGCAGAGGCCGGCGAGCGCGGCGAGCAGGACGCGTTTCATGGGAGTCTCCTGTTATTGGGGGCGGTGATCCGCCGTATGGTCCGGCGTGGCGAGGAATAGTCGGATGGCGTTGATCTGGGGGGCGACGTTCAGGGCAGGAGCGTGGCCGCAGTCGGGGAAGTCGATGCGCTGGGCGCGCGGCCCGCGACGGGTCATGGCATCGGCGACCTCGGGCAGCAGCAGGTCCGAATCGGCGCCGCGCAGCAGTAGCAGCGGCATGCGCAGCGAGTCGTAGCCGCTCCAGCGGTCGTAGTCGGCGGGATGGTTGCTGAACTGGCCGACGATGGCCGGGTCGTAGTGCAGGGTGATGCGGCCGTCCGGCAGCCGGCGCACCGAGGTTTCGGCCATCCGGCGCCATTGCTCGTCGCTCTGCCAGCCGTAGGGCTTGTAGGCGATGCGCAGCCAAGCCTCCAGTTCCGTGACCGTGTCGAAGGCCGGCGGCGCGCCGACGTAGGCCACGATGCGGTCGATGGCGGCTTGCGGCAGTTCGGGGCCGATGTCATTGACGACCAGATGCGAGATCCGGTCGCGCAAGGTGGTGGCGGCGGCGTGCATGCCGGTGGCGCCGCCCATGGACGTCCCGACCCAACGCACGCGGTGCAGCGACAGCCCGTCCACCAGGGCGCGGGCCAGCGTGGCATAGAAGTCCAGCTGGTACTCGGCCGCCGGGTCGGGGCTCCACTGCGACAGGCCGCGGCCGATCGCATCCGGGCAGATGATGCGGTAGTCATCCGCCAGCGCCTGGGCCAGGTCGTCGAAGTCGCGGCCGGTGCGGGCCAGCCCATGCCACATGATGACGGGGGGCGCGTCGGCGGCGCCCCATTCGGTGTAGTGCAGCTCGCGGCCTGCGCAGCGCAGATAGCGCGAAGCCGGCGCGTGGCGGCCGGCCGCTGTGGGCGCTGGTGCCATGAGTCTCCTCCCGGGTTGTC
The DNA here is from genome assembly GCF_017355315.1 of Achromobacter sp. SD115. Lineage (NCBI taxonomy): Bacteria > Pseudomonadati > Pseudomonadota > Betaproteobacteria > Burkholderiales > Alcaligenaceae > Achromobacter > Achromobacter sp. SD115. The sequence continues at coordinate 212,470 of NZ_JADIJM010000006.1, forward strand.
CAGGTTGTGTGCTTATCGGGCTGAATATAGACTTGCGCCAAGCGCGCCTTCAAGGCGCCGGACGCCCCGCAGCAGGGTGAGTCAAGAATATGTAGACGCAGGATCACGAGCGCCCGGCGGCGGCGCCGGCGTCCAAGGAGACCGAGCCATGTCCGATACGGAATTCGCCATTTCGGCCAGCGCCAGCGCTGACCGGCGCGACGAATGGCGCGCGGCGTTGTCGCACGCGTTCGGTCCGTTCGAGGTGCATCGCGGCCGGCCCGACAGTTTCGCCGGACATGTGCGTTATGCGCGCCGGGGCAGCCTGCAGTTCAACGACCTGCATTACCAGGGCCAGAAGCTGGAGCGCACCACCGGCAACGTGTCGCGCCTGGACCAGGAGTTCTATACCTTCGGCCTGCCGCTGACGGGACCTCTGGCGGTGCAGCAGCAGGGACGGGAATTCCAGGTTGAACCGGGCTGCGTCTATCTGATGAACCAGAGCCTGCCTTACCAGGCCACGGCGCAGGGAGCGTCGGGCTACCGCAGCCTGAGCGTGTCGTTTCCGCGCAGCGCATTGCTGCAACGCGATTCCCGCATCGGCGCCTTCTACAAGCTGCGCGTCGATGACGGTTCGCCACGCGGCGCCTTGCTGGCCAGCTACATGGACCACCTGTTCAAGGGCGTGGACGGCTGGTCGGACCTTGAAGCCGCGGAGCTCGGCGAGCGCCTGATCGACCTGATCGTGCTGTTCCTGGTGCAGTCAGGCCAGGGGCACGCGTCGGAGTCGGACAGCAGCGTCACGCTGGCGCACCGGCAGCGCGTGCTGGCCTACATCCGCCAGCATCTGGCGGATCCGGCGCTGTCGCCGCAGCAGGTGGCGCAGGGTTGCGGCTTGTCCGTGGCTTACCTGCATCGCATCCTGCGTGCGGGCGGCCTGTCGGTGGAATCCTTCATTTTCGATCAGCGGCTCGACAAGTGCCGCGAACTGCTGCTGAATCCGCAGCATAGCCACCGCAGCATCGCTGAACTGGCCTACCAGGTGGGCTTCTCGCACCCTTCGCATTTCAGCCGGCTGTTCAAGCGCCGCTTCGGCATGACGCCGCGCGATTTGCGGGCGAGTTCCTGACCGGCGCCCTGCCCGGGGCCGCTGCCGCCTGGCATTCAGGCGCGAGACAAGAAAAAGCCCCGCAGGGTTTCTGCGGGGCTTTGTGTTGCTGCCGGGGTCAGATGTGCGTGATGAACTTCGTGACCAGGTAGCCGTCGAACGTTTCCAGGCCGCCTTCGCTGCCGATGCCGCTGTCCTTGATGCCGCCGAAGGGCGTCTCGGCCAGCGCGCTGCCGAAATGGTTGATGTTGACCATGCCGGCTTCCAGGCCGTTGGAGACCTTGGTTGCCGTCTGCAGCGAGTTCGTGAATACGTAGGACGACAGGCCGAAGGGCAGGCTGTTGGCGCGGCGCAGCACTTCATCGGTATCCGTGAAGCGGACCACCGGCGCGACCGGGCCGAAGGGCTCTTCGGTCATCAGCATGGAGTTGTCGGGCAGATCGGTTACGACCGTGGGGGCGAAGAAGAAGCCCTTGCGGTCCAGCGGGCCGCCGCCGACCACGACCTTGCCGCCATGCTTCTTGGCGTCGTCGATGAAGGCGCTCATGGCGGGGACGCGGCGCTCGTGCGCCAGCGGGCCCATGTCGGTGCCTTCTTCCAGGCCGTCGCCGACCTTGATGTTCTTCAGCACTTCGGAGAAGCGCGCAAGGAACTGTTCGTAGGCACCGTTCTGGACGTAGAAGCGGGTGGGCGACACGCACACCTGGCCAGCGTTGCGGACCTTGAACTTGGCCAGCATGGTGGCGGCGCGGTCGATGTCGGCGTCGTCGAACACCAGCACGGGCGAGTGACCGCCCAGTTCCATGGTGACGCGCTTCATGTGGGCGCCGGCCAGCGCGGCCAGCTGCTTGCCCACCGGCACGGAACCGGTGAACGACACCTTGCGCACGATGGGCGAACGGATCAGGTAGTCCGAAATCTTGGCGGGCTCGCCCCAGACGATATTCAGGCAGCCCTTGGGCAGGCCGGCATCGTGGAACATGCGGGCGATCGCCATGACGGCGCTGGGCGAGTCTTCAGGACCCTTCAGCACCACCGTGCAGCCGGCGCCGAGCGCGGCGGCGATCTTGCGGATGGCCTGGTTGTACGGGAAGTTCCAGGGCGTGAACGCGGCGCAGACGCCGATGGGTTCGCGCACCACGAACTGGCGCACGTCGGGATTGCGCGGCGGGACCACGCGGCCGTAGATGCGGCGGCATTCCTCGGCGTGCCAGTCGGCGTGCTCGGCGCAAGAGGTGACTTCGCCCACGGCCTCGGCCAGCGGCTTGCCCTGGTCCAGGGTCATGTTGCGGCCGATTTCCTTGGCGCGCTCGCGCGACAGCGTCGCGACCTTGCGCAGGATGGCCGAACGGTCCATGGGAGAGGATTTCTTCCACGACTCGAACGCGCGCTGGGCGGCGGCTAGCGCGCGATCCAGATCCGCTTCGGTGGCGTGGGGCAACTGGCCGAGAACTTCCAGCGTGGCCGGGTTGATGACGTCCTGGGTGCGCCTGCCCTCTCCGGCGACGAATTCGCCGTCGATATACAGCGCCAACTGTTCATACATGCCTGTCTTCCCTTGCGAAATAGGAGTGGATAGCGATCACTGTCGCCCATGCCAGTCTAAACCAGCTTGTCCGTCGCGGGGAGGGCCAATGGCCGGCGGCGCATTGGAGCCAATCTGCCGGCGCAAGTCTTGCGTGCCCGCGCCGGCATGGACAAAATGGTGCATCTTTGGCTGTCTATCCGGCTACTCATTGTGCAACCCGTCGATGCGCGTCCGCCCAGCAAGCCCAGTTTCTACTCGCGCGTCTTTTTCCGCTTCATAGATTGGTTGCGCAATCGCATCGCCCAGGCCTCGTTGGTCGGCGACCGTCCCATTTTCGACAACGGCCAGTTTCCCTGGGTAGCCGCGCTCGAGGCCCAGGCGCCTGCCATCCGCACTGAACTGGCGGGCCTGCTCTCCGAGCGCCAGCACCTGCCCGCGTTTCACGAAATCTCGCCCGACGTGGGGCAGATAACCTCGGACGACCAATGGAAGACCTTCGTCTTCATGGGTTACGGCCTGCGCTCCGAACGCAACCTGGCCCGGTGTCCCGCCACGGCCCGGGCGCTGCAGGGGATTCCCGGTATCCGCACGGCATTCTTCTCCATCCTGGAGGCTGGCAAGCGCATTCCCCTGCACACGGGCCCGTACAACGGCGTCCTGCGCCTGCATCTGGGGCTGGTGGTGCCGGAACCGGCCGAGCAATGCTGGATTGAGGTCGGGGGTGAGCGCTACAGCTGGCGTGAAGGCCGGGCGGTGGTGTTCGACGACCTGTATCCACATCAGGTGCACAACGACACTGCCGGCCTGCGCGCCGTGCTCTTCGTGGACTTCGAGCGCCCCTGCCGCGCTCCGGTAAAATGGCTGAACCGCCTGGTGCTCATGGCCGCGCCGTTCACGGACGAGATCCGTCGCGGCAAGGCCAATCATGACGCCTGGGAGAAGGGCTACTACCGCCAGAAATAGGGGGCGGATAGCCTCGGTCCACCCCTTTCCCAAGGGGAGCGTGGCTTTTGTGCGTTATCCACACAAAGTGCTTGCGCTCAAAAACTAACCACGTTAGAATTATCAGCTTTCCCAGATTGTCGATCGAGTTGGCCCGCACCTATGCAGGTTAGCCCGACGTGTTGGGGGAATACCCGCAGGATTTCAACCCAGGGTCGTTGCGTTGCCAACCAGTTGCGTGAGTAGGGCGAAAGCTCGAGACATGCCAACACAAAAGCAGGGCGGCAGACCTGACGGGACCAAAACTGGCAGGAATTGCAGTGTTCCCTTGTTGGGAAAACCGTATTTCCAGTTAAGTTGGAACAGGAAAAATCATGATCCAAATGCAGACCACGCTGGATGTGGCCGATAACACTGGTGCGCGTCATGTCATGTGCATTAAGGTGCTCGGTGGCTCCAAGCGCCGTTATGCCGGTATCGGCGACATCATCAAGGTGAGCGTCAAAGATGCGGCTCCGCGCGGACGCGTCAAGAAAGGCGAAATTTACAATGCCGTGGTGGTTCGTACCGCCAAGGGCGTGCGCCGTAAAGACGGTTCGCTGATTCGTTTCGGTGGCAATGCCGCCGTATTGCTCAACGCCAAGCTGGAGCCCATCGGCACCCGCATCTTCGGACCCGTTACGCGTGAACTGCGTACCGAGAAGTTCATGAAGATCGTGTCGTTGGCCCCGGAAGTGCTGTAAGGAGCCCTACGATGAACAACATTCGTAAAGGCGACGAAGTCATCGTCCTGACCGGCCGCGACAAGAAGCGTCGCGGTACCGTGCTGGCGCGCGTCGATGCCGACCACGTTTTGGTCGAAGGCGTCAACGTCGTCAAGAAGCACGTGAAAGCCAACCCGATGGCTAACAACCCGGGCGGGATTGTCGAAAAGACCATGCCGATTCACGTCTCGAACGTCGCGCTGTTCAACCCGGCCACCGGCCGTGGCGATCGCGTGGGCGTGCAAGAAGTCGAAGGCCGCAAGGTTCGCGTGTTCCGTTCCAATGGTGCCGTTGTCGGCGCCAAGGCGTAAGGGGCGATAGACATGTCTCGTTTGCAAGATCTCTACAAGAGCAAGGTCGCTGCCGACCTGCAAGCCAAGTTTGGCTACAAGAGCACGATGGAAGTGCCGCGCATCACCAAGATCACCCTGAACATGGGTGTGTCGGAAGCGGTGTCGGACAAGAAAGTCATCGAGCACGCTGTTGGCGACCTGACCAAGATCGCCGGCCAGAAGCCCGTCGTGACGAAGACCAAGAAGGCTATCGCCGGGTTCAAGATCCGCGAAAACTACCCGATCGGTTGCATGGTCACGCTGCGCGGTCAACGCATGTACGAATTCCTGGATCGCCTGGTGGCGGTTGCGCTGCCTCGCGTGCGCGACTTCCGCGGTATCTCGGGTCGTGCGTTCGACGGCCGTGGCAACTACAACATCGGGGTGAAAGAGCAGATCATTTTCCCCGAAATCGAGTACGACAAGATCGACGCGCTGCGTGGGCTGAACATCAGCATCACCACCACCGCGAAGACCGACGAAGAAGCCAAGGCGCTGTTGACGGCCTTCAGCTTCCCGTTCCGTAACTAAGGGGCTGATGACGTGGCTAAACTTTCCCTCATCAATCGCGACATCAAGCGCGCCAAGCTGGCTGACAAGTTCGCTGCCAAGCGCGCTGAGTTGAAGGCGATCATCGACGACCAGTCGAAGACCGACGAAGAACGTTACCAAGCTCGGCTCAAGCTGCAACAGCTGCCGCGCAATGCCAACCCGACGCGTCAACGTAACCGTTGCGTGGTCACCGGTCGTCCGCGCGGTGTGTTCCGCAAGTTCGGCCTGACGCGCCACAAACTGCGTGAAATGGCGATGAAGGGTGAAATCCCCGGCATCACCAAGGCCAGCTGGTAGGAGAAACAATATGAGCATGAGCGATCCCATCGCCGATATGCTGACCCGCATTCGCAATGCGCAGCAAGTGGACAAAGTTACGGTGAACATGCCCTCCTCGAAGCTGAAGGCGGCCATTGCCGCTGTGCTGAAGGACGAAGGCTACATCGACAGCTTTGAAATCAAGGGCACCCAGGCCAAGCCTGAGCTCGAGATCACCCTGAAGTACTACGCTGGCCGTCCGGTTATCGAGCGCATTGAACGCGTGTCGCGCCCCGGTCTGCGTATCTACAAGGGCCGTACCAGCATTCCTCAGGTCATGAACGGCCTGGGCGTGGCTATCGTTTCGACCTCGCGCGGCGTCATGACCGACCGTAAGGCTCGCGCCAACGGCGTCGGCGGCGAAGTGCTGTGCTACGTGGCCTAAGGAGAAATTCGAATGTCACGTATCGCTAAGTATCCGGTCGAACTGCCCAAGGGTGTTGAAGCTGACATCAAGCAGGATCAGATCACCGTCAAGGGCCCGCTGGGCAGCTTGACCCAAGCCCTGACCGGCGACGTCACGGTTGCGTTGGACAACGGCAAACTCACGTTTGTCGCCGCCAACGAAAGCCGTCACGCCAACGCCATGTCGGGTACCGTGCGCGCTCTGGTGGCCAATATGGTCACCGGCGTGAGCAAGGGCTTCGAGCGCAAGCTGACCCTGGTTGGCGTGGGTTACCGCGCCTCGATCCAAGGCGATGCCGTTAAGCTGCAGCTCGGTTTCTCGCACGACGTTTTGCACCAGTTGCCGGCCGGCATCAAGGCCGAGTGCCCGACCCAGACGGAAATCGTCATCAAGGGCGCCAACAAGCAAGTCGTCGGTCAGATGGCCGCTGAAATCCGCGCGTACCGCGAACCCGAACCCTACAAGGGCAAGGGCGTGCGTTACTCGGACGAACGCGTCGTCATCAAAGAAACCAAGAAGAAATAACGGCGCACGCAAGGACGAATCATGGACAAAAAAGTTTCCCGTTTGCGTCGTGCGGTTCCGACCCGCCGGAAGATCAACGAGCTGCGCGTTCATCGCCTCTCGATTTTCCGCTCGAACCAGCACATCTACGCCAACATCATTTCGCCGGAAGGCGATCGCGTTCTGGTCAGCGCCTCGACGGTCGAAGCCGAAGTGCGCGCGCAACTGGCCGGCCAAACCGGTCAGGGCGGCAACAAAGCCGCTGCGTCGCTGGTTGGCAAGCGCGTGGCCGAAAAGGCCAAGGCTGCCGGTATCGAACTGGTCGCTTTCGATCGCTCGGGCTTTCGTTACCATGGCCGCGTGAAAGCGCTGGCCGATGCCGCGCGTGAAGCCGGCCTGAAGTTCTAAGCGAGGATCTGTCAAATGGCTAAAGTACAAGGCAAGAACGCCGCGGAAAAAGAGAACGATGACGGCCTCCGCGAAAAGATGATCGCGGTCAACCGCGTGAGCAAAGTGGTCAAGGGTGGTCGCACCATGAGCTTTGCCGCGCTGACCGTGGTTGGCGATGGCGATGGCCGCATCGGCATGGGTAAGGGCAAGGCGCGTGAAGTGCCGGTGTCCGTTCAGAAGGCTATGGAACAAGCCCGCCGCGGCATGTTCAAGGTCGCTCTGAAGAACGGCACGCTGCACCACACCGTGGTTGGCAAGCATGGCGCCGCTACCGTGCTGATCTCGCCCGCTGCTGAAGGTACCGGCGTTATCGCCGGCGGCCCGATGCGCGCTATTTTTGATGTGATGGGTGTGCGTAACGTGGTTGCCAAGAGCCTGGGCTCGAGCAATCCCTACAACATGGTTCGCGCCACGTTGAACGGCCTGCGCGCCTCCATGACCCCGGCTGATGTTGCTGCCAAGCGCGGCAAGTCGGTCGAAGAAATCCTGGGGTAAATCATGGCTCAGAAGCAGATCAAAGTGACCCTCGTGCGCTCGGTGATCGGTACCAAGCAATCGCACCGTGATACGGTTCGCGGTTTGGGCTTGGGTCGCATCAACAGCAGCCGCGTGTTGGTCGATACGCCCGAGGTGCGTGGGATGATCCGTAAGGTGGATTATCTCGTTTCCGTCTCGGAAGCCTAAGGAATCACCATGTCGGATATGCAACTTAATTCGCTGAAGCCCGCTGAGGGCAGCAAGCACGCCAAGCGCCGCGTCGGCCGTGGCATCGGTTCGGGTCTGGGTAAGACCGCCGGCCGTGGTCACAAGGGTCAGAAGTCGCGCTCGGGCGGTTTCCATAAGGTTGGCTTCGAAGGCGGTCAAATGCCGCTGCAGCGTCGTCTGCCCAAGCGTGGTTTCACCCCGCTCGGCCAGCACCTGTACGCCGAAGTCCGTCTGTCGGACCTGCAAGCCCTGCCCATCGACGAAGTCGACGTGCAAGTGCTGAAGGCCGCTGGCGTGATTGGTCAGGCGGTTCGTTACGCCAAGGTCATCAAGTCGGGTGAACTCTCGCGCAAGGTCGTGCTCAAGGGCATTACCGCGACGGCCGGCGCTCGCGCCGCCATCGAAGGCGCGGGCGGCTCGCTTGCTTGATCACGAGGTGACGAGTGGCTAACGCGCAGGCATTGGGCAAAACCGGAGCACGGTACGGCGATTTGAAGCGCCGCCTCGTGTTCCTGGTGCTCGCCCTGGTGGTTTACCGTTTGGGTACACACATCCCCGTACCGGGCATCAACCCGGATGCGCTGGCGGACTTGTTCCGTCAGAACCAGGGCGGGATCCTGGGCCTGTTCAACATGTTCTCGGGCGGGGCGCTCTCGCGCTTCTCGATTTTTGCCCTGGGGATCATGCCGTACATTTCGGCATCCATCATCATGCAGCTGATGTCTGTGGTGGTGCCGTCGCTGGAATCGCTCAAGAAAGAGGGCGAAGCCGGCCGTCGGAAGATTACCCAATACACCCGCTACGGCACGGTCGTGCTGGCGCTGGTGCAGGCTGTGGGCATTTCGGTAGCGTTGGAGTCCCAGCAGGGACTGGTGATCGATCCGGGCATGCTGTTCCGCTTCACGACCGTCGTGACCTTGGTCACCGGCACCATGTTCGTCATGTGGCTGGGTGAGCAAATCACGGAACGTGGTCTGGGCAACGGGATTTCCATCCTGATCTTCGCAGGTATCGTTGCGGGCCTGCCCGCGGCGCTGGCTGCACTGTTGGACCTGGTCCGCACCAACTCGATGTCCGTGCTTTCCGCACTGTTCATCGTGGCTCTGGTGGTGCTGGTTACCGCTTTTGTGGTGTTCGTGGAACGCGGACAGCGCAAGATCACGGTGAACTACGCCAAGCGTCAGGTCGGCAACAAGGTCTACGGTGGTCAAAGCTCGCACTTGCCGCTGAAGCTGAACATGGCAGGGGTGATTCCGCCGATCTTCGCGTCGTCGATCATTCTGTTCCCGGCCACGATCACGAGCTGGTTCTCCAGCAGTGAGAACATGCGCTGGCTTAGCGACCTGGCTGCGGCCCTGTCGCCTCGTCAACCGCTCTACATCACGCTGTACTCGGTCGCGATTATTTTCTTCTGCTTTTTCTACACGGCTCTGGTGTTCAACAGCCGCGAAACGGCGGACAACCTGAAGAAGAGTGGTGCGTTTGTTCCGGGCATCCGTCCGGGCGAACAAACAGCGCGCTACATCGACAAGATCCTGATGCGTCTGACGCTCGCAGGTGCCATCTACATCACGTTGGTGTGCCTGTTGCCGGAATTCTTGGTGATGCGCTGGAACGTTCCTTTCTACTTCGGTGGTACGTCCCTGTTGATTATTGTGGTGGTGACGATGGATTTCATGGCACAGGTTCAGGCCTACATGATGTCTCACCAGTACGACTCGTTGCTCAAGAAGGCTAACTTCAAGGGCGCGGGTTTGCCGATGCGGTAAGCAAAAGAATGTCCAAGGACGACGTCATTCAGATGCAAGGCGAGGTTCTTGAGAACCTCCCGAACGCGACATTTCGCGTCAAGCTCGAAAACGGCCACGTGGTGTTGGGCCATATTTCCGGCAAGATGCGTATGCATTACATCCGGATCCTGCCGGGTGACAAGGTCACAGTGGAGCTCACGCCCTATGATCTGACGCGAGCCAGGATAGTTTTCCGCTCCAAATGAGCGGAACCGGATTACGGAAAATTAGGAGTCAACCATGAAAGTAATGGCATCGGTTAAGCGGATCTGCCGCAACTGCAAAGTTATCAAACGTCACGGCGTGGTGCGCGTTATCTGCACCGACCCGCGTCATAAGCAGCGTCAAGGCTAACTCGGGTTAGCGACTACGCAACAGATTTATTCAAGGAATAGTCATGGCCCGTATTGCTGGCATTAACATCCCGCCGCAACAGCACGCCGAGATCGGACTGACCGCCATTTTTGGCATTGGTCGTACGCGCGCTCGCAAGATTTGCGAAGCGGCAAACGTACCCTTTGACAAAAAGGTCAAGGATCTGAACGACGCTGAATTGGAACGCGTCCGCGAACATGTTGGTCTGTTCACGGTTGAAGGCGACCTGCGTCGTGAAGTACAGCTCTCGATCAAGCGTTTGATCGACCTGGGAACCTACCGCGGTATGCGTCACAAGCGCGGTTTGCCCGTGCGCGGCCAGCGCACTCGCACCAACGCCCGGACCCGCAAGGGCCCGCGTCGTGCTGCTGCGTCCCTGAAGAAATAATCGAGGAACTGGATTATGGCGAAAGCTTCCACCAGCGGCGCTTCGCGCGTGCGCAAAAAGGTCAAGAAGAACGTCTCGGACGGCATCGCGCACGTTCACGCTTCGTTCAACAACACCATCATCACCATCACCGACCGTCAGGGCAACGCACTGTCGTGGGCCACGTCGGGCGGTGCTGGCTTCAAGGGCTCGCGCAAGTCGACCCCGTTCGCCGCGCAGGTCGCTGCTGAAACGGCTGGCCGCGTCGCGCTGGAGTACGGCATCAAGACGCTGGAAGTGCGCATCAAGGGCCCCGGCCCCGGTCGCGAATCGTCGGTCCGCGCTCTGAACGCGCTGGGCATCAAGATTTCGTCCATCGCCGACATCACGCCCGTTCCGCACAACGGCTGCCGTCCGCCGAAGCGTCGTCGTATCTAAAGGGAATCCACATGGCACGTTATATTGGACCCAAATGCAAGCTCTCGCGCCGCGAGGGTACTGACCTGTTCCTGAAGAGCGCCCGTCGCTCGCTGGATTCCAAGTGCAAGCTGGATTCCAAGCCTGGCCAACACGGCCGCACTTCGGGTGCCCGCACTTCCGACTACGGCCTGCAGCTGCGCGAAAAGCAAAAGCTCAAGCGCATGTACGGCGTGCTGGAAAAGCAATTCCGCAAGTACTTCGCTGAAGCCGAGCGCCGCCGTGGCAACACTGGCGAAACGCTGATCCAGCTGCTGGAATCGCGCCTGGACAACGTCGTCTACCGCATGGGCTTCGGCTCGACGCGCGCCGAAGCTCGCCAGCTGGTGAGCCACCGCGCCATCGAACTGAACGGCCACACGGCTGACATCGCTTCGATGCTGGTCAAGGCTGGCGACGTCGTGTCGATCCGCGAAAAGGCCAAGAAGCAAGGCCGCATCAAGGAATCGCTCGATCTGGCCACCAGCATCGGCATCCCCCAGTGGGTGGAAGTCGATACGACCAAGTTGACCGGTACGTTCAAGTCGGCCCCCGATCGCGCTGACGTCGCTCGCGACATCAACGAATCGATGGTCGTCGAACTGTACTCGCGTTAATCAGGCCTGCCGGCGCTACCTTCGCAAGGCGCCGGCGAGCTGGTCTCGCGACCCGTTTGCACGCCCCGCAGCAGCCCGCTTTCCGCCGTTTGGCGGAGCGGGCTTTGCGGTAAGTATCGGCCGGTGCTTTTGCGCCGTCCGCGTTTCAAGTTTCACCCTGTCCATCAGCCTTATCGGTGTAACGAGCCGAGGGTATTGAAAAGGAACACAGTAAATGTCCACTCAAGGTTTCCTGAAGCCGCGCTCCATTGAAGTCGAACCGGTCGGCACGCACCATGCCAAGATCGTGATGGAGCCGTTCGAGCGTGGCTACGGTCACACGCTGGGCAACGCCCTGCGCCGCATCCTGCTGTCTTCGATGACCGGCTACGCGCCGACCGAAGTCCAGATGACGGGCGTGGTGCACGAATATTCGACCATCCCGGGCGTTCGCGAAGATGTCGTCGACATCCTGCTGAACCTGAAGGGCGTGGTCTTCAAGCTGCACAATCGCGATGAAGTGACCCTGGTCCTGCGCAAGACCGGCGCGGGCACCGTGCTGGCCAGCGACATCGAACTGCCGCACGACGTCGAGATCATCAACCCCGGCCATGCCATCTGCAACCTGACGGACGCAGGCAAGCTGGAAATGCAGATCAAGGTTGAGAAGGGCCGCGGCTACGTGCCGGGCAACGTGCGCGCGCTGTCGGAAGACCGCACCCACACCATCGGCCGCATTGTTCTGGACGCCTCGTTCAGCCCGGTCCGCCGCGTCAGCTACGCCGTTGAAAGCGCCCGCGTGGAACAGCGTACCGATCTGGACAAGCTGGTCCTGGACATCGAAACCAACGGCGTGATCTCGCCCGAGGAAGCGGTGCGCCAGTCGGCCCGCATCCTGATGGACCAGATCTCGGTCTTCGCCGCCCTGGAAGGCGCAGGCGATTCGTACGAAGCCCCGGTCCGCGGCACGCCGCAGATCGATCCGGTGCTGCTGCGCCCGGTCGACGACCTGGAACTGACCGTGCGTTCGGCCAACTGCCTGAAGGCCGAAAACATCTACTACATCGGCGACCTGATCCAGCGTACCGAAAACGAGCTGCTCAAGACCCCGAACCTGGGTCGCAAGTCGCTCAACGAGATCAAGGAAGTCCTGGCCGCACGCGGCCTGACGCTGGGCATGAAGCTCGAAAACTGGCCCCCGCTGGGCCTGGAGCGTCCCTAAGTCTTGCAAGGGTGCCGCGCCTGAAAAGGGGCGGTTCCCGCGGGCAGCCGGCCTTGCGCCGGCTGGTTTGCGAAATCGTCGTAAAATGCACCGTTTTCTACCGGACCGCGGCCTGATTGCAGGTTGATAGAAGAGCCGGCAACCCGATGGCGACAGCCATCTTTAGATTCAAAGGAAACTTATCATGCGTCACGGTAATGGCTTGCGTAAGCTCAACCGCACCAGCAGTCACCGTCTTGCCATGTTCCGCAACATGGCCGTTTCGTTGATCACCCACGAAGCCATCAAGACCACGCTGCCGAAGGCGAAAGAATTGCGCCGCGTCATCGAACCCCTGATCACGCTGGGCAAGGAGCCCACCCTCGCGAACAAGCGTCTGGCTTTTGCCCGTCTGCGCGATCGCGATGCCGTGGTGAAGCTGTTCGCCGAAATCGGCCCGCGCTACGCGGCCCGTAACGGCGGCTACACCCGCGTGCTGAAGATGGGCTTCCGTCAAGGCGACAACGCTCCCATGGCTTTCATGGAACTGGTTGACCGTCCGGAAGTTGATGAAGCCGCTGAGGACAGCGCCGAATAACTTCGGTAGCTCGATAAGCGACAAGGGCGGGTCTTCGGACCCGCCCTTGTTTTTTTGCGCGGCCGCCAGCGGGCTACGAGGCGTGCAGTTCGCCCCGCAATTGCGCCGCCGTCGCGACCAGCGCTGCCGCGTCGGGTTGGGGCGGCATCTTGAAAGTCAGGTCCTGCTGCTCGATGTACTGGGTGGACGTGACGTCCTGCGGATGATGCATGGGGATGACGTGCGCATGCGCGTGCGCCACATGGATGCCAGTGAAGGCGAAGCCCACGCGCTCCACGTCATACAGCCGCTTCATGTGACGCCCGAGCCTCTGTCCCAGGTTGAGGATGCTGCCCGCCAGGTCGGCTGGCATGTCTTCGTAATAGGGATAGTGCTGCTTCGGGATGATGAGCGTGTGCCCGGGGCGCACCGGATGGATATCGAGAAAGGCCAGCAGGCGTTCGTCCTCGTGGATCACGTGTGCGGGGATTTCGTGACGGGCGATGCGGCAGAACAGGCAGTTATCGGACATGCGTGCCTCGGTGGGAGCGGCGGCGCGTTCAGGCCCGGCGGATCCGGTCGATGGCCGCAATACCGATAAAATACCCCGAGTTACATCCCATACGGGTATCCCGAGGAGCCTCCATGTTGCGAGATGACGACGTTGTGCTGGTCATCAGCAATGCGCCCGACCTGCTGCTGGCCAAGCGGATTGCGCATATCCTGGTTGAAGACGGCTTGGCCGCGTGCGTGAACCTTGGCGCGCCGGGCCTGTCCATCTACATGTGGAAAGGAGAGGTCGAAGGGGCGGAGGAAATTCCCATCCAGATCAAGACCACATACGCGCGCCATCAGGCTGTAGTGCAGGCCCTGGCGCAGATGCATCCCTACGATGTGCCCGAGATCATCGTGCTGCCCGTCATCGGCGGCGCGGCGCCCTATCTGGACTGGGTGCGTGAGCAGACGGCCGTCACGCAGAACAAGAGAGACTGATGTTGCAACTAGCCGGTATCGGCGCGCTCAGGCGCGAGTCCTGCGCGTCACGCGCCTTATTCAGGCATTTTGCGGCCTTGCTGGCCATGATGCTGCTGTTGCTGGGTTGGCAGGCAGCCGCGCGCGCCGAGGCCGAGTTCCTGGATCCCGAGAAGGCCTTCGCGTTCAGCGCCCAGATGGTGGCGCCTGAAACGCTGGAAATGCGCTATCGCGTCGCGCCCGGCTATTACATGTACCGGGAGCGCTTCGGCATCACTATCAGTCCCATCGGCGCCGCGACGCTGGGCGAAGCCGTCTATCCCAAGGGCGAGGTCAAGTACGACCCGACCTTCGAAAAGGACATGGAGGTCTTTCACCAGGACGTGGTGATTCGCGTGCCTGTGACCGCGGGCGGGCAGCCCTTCACCCTGACCCTGACCGCGCAGGGCTGCGCCGACGCGGGCCTGTGCTATCCGCCCATGGACAGCAGCGTGAAACTGACACCGGTGGCTGGCGGCTACGCCCTGGCTGGACCTGGAGGAAGCCCTGCGACAGCAGCGGGTGCGTCGGGCGGCCTGGGCGCGCTGGTCAATGCCGGCGATACCGGCCTGGCCGACGCCCTGGGCGGGCTGGGCTGGGTCAAGACCGCTGGCGTGTTCCTGGTGCTGGGCCTGCTGCTGGCCTTCACGCCCTGCGTGCTGCCCATGATTCCCATCCTGTCGTCCATCGTGCTGGGCGGCGCGGCGCAGGCCAAGCCGTCGCGTGGCCGCGGCCTGGCACTGGCCGCGACCTACGTGCTGGGCATGTCGGTGGTCTACACCGCGCTGGGCGTTGCGGCGGGGCTGAGCGGAGCGGGACTCGCCGCCTGGCTGCAGACGCCGTGGATTCTTACCCTGTTCGCCATCCTGCTGGCCGTGCTGGCGCTGGCCATGTTCGACGCGTTCACGTTCCAGATGCCGGCCGGCGTCCAGGGCTGGCTGTCGCAACGCTCGGCGCGCATCCCGGGCGGGCGCTACACCGGCGCGCTGGTGATGGGCGCCTTGTCGGCGCTGATCGTAGGCCCCTGCGTGGCCGCGCCGCTGGCGGGCGCGCTGCTGTATATCTCGCAGACCGGCGACGTGGTGCTGGGCGGATCGGCCCTGTTCGCGATGGCGTGGGGCATGGGCGTGCCGCTATTGATCGTGGGCGCGTCCTCGGGCGCCTTGCTGCCCAAGGCCGGTCCCTGGATGGACGGCGTGAAGCGCCTGTTCGGCATGCTGCTGCTGGCGACCGCGTGGTGGATGCTGATCCCGGTGGTGCCGACCTGGGTGCAGATGACGGGCTGGGCCTTCCTCGCGGTGGTGGCCGCCGTGATGCTGCGGGCCTTCGACGCCCTGCCTGAAGGCGCGGGCTCCGCGCGCATGTTCGGCAAGGGCGTGGGCCTGTTGCTGGCGCTGGCGGCCGCGGCCTGGCTGATTGGCGCGGCCAGCGGCGGGCGCGACGTGCTGCAGCCTCTGTCGCACCTGGCGGCGCGCGGCGATGCGCCCGCGGGCGTGGCAGCCAGCAATGGCGAAATGCACTTCACCCGCGTGCGCAATAACGCCGAACTGGATGCCTTGCTGGCGCAAAGCCGTCAGCCGGTAATGCTGGATTTCTACGCCGACTGGTGCGTGTCGTGCCGCGAGATGGAGCGCTTCACCTTCACCGATCCGGGCGTCGCGCAGCGCATGTCGGGCATGCTGTTGGTGCAGGCTGACGTGACCGCGAACAACGCCGATGATCGCGCGCTGCTCAAGCGTTTCCGCCTGTTCGGCCCGCCGGGCATCATGTTCTTCGAACCGGGCGGCAAGGAGCTGCCCGAGGCGCGCGTGGTGGGCTTTCAGGATGCCAAGCGCTTCACCGAATCGCTGGACAAGGTGCTGGTGCGCTGAAGCGGCGCGAGATTGCCGCAGTGCCGATCTGCAATACATGAAGGCCGCTGCACGGATGCGTCCGTGCAGCGGCCTTTTGCCGTGCCTGTCGAGGGCCAGGCGTGTAGTGGTGTTGGTCAACGACATGATCGGGTGATCGAGGCGCAATTGAGTCGAGGGTCCAGCCGCGATACCATGTCCGCAGCGCCGCGTGGGCGGCGCACTCCATTTCCCTTCCAGGCCGGCGCCCGTGACGTCCCCGACAGTTGATGCAAGCCAGGACCGCACAGGTCTTATCTATCTTCAATTGATGTTCGTCATGGCCACTTGGGGCCTGAACATCGTCTCGGTCAAGTACCTGACGCTGCACATGGATGTGCAGGCCTTGGCCGCCGTGCGCATCGTCATCGCGTTCATCACCGTCACCCTCATCATCAAGGCGCGCCGCGGCCGCATCCCCAGGCTGGGCCGTGCGGAGCTGGGCTGGGTCGCGCTGGCGGGATTCCTGGTCGTGTACGCCCACCAGATGGCGCTGGTGACGGGCTTGCGGGTGTCGTCGGCCGCGAACGGGACGCTCATCATGGCCACCAGTCCCTTGCTGTCGGCGTTGCTGGCTGCCATCTTCTATCGCGAGAAACTGACGCTGGTGCGCATTTCCGGCGCCCTGCTGGGCCTTCTGGGCGTGGGTATGGTGGTGATCGGCAGCGGCGCGCAGATCGGCCTGACGGGCTGGGGTGACGCCATCGTCTTTGTCGCGGTGCTGGTGTTCGTGTGTGGCGGGCTGGTGATCCAGCGCATGTCGCGCAGCATGGATCCGCTGGGCATGCTCTGGTACATGTACCTGGCTGGCGGCCTGATGCTGGTGGTGCACGCCGCGCTGACGCCGGCGTCGTATCAGGGCGAGACCTGGCAGATGACGTGGTGGCCGTGGCTGGTGCTGCTGTTCTCGGCGGTGATTGCCTCGGGCGTCAGCAACATCGTCTGGAACGCCGGGATTGCGCGGCTGGGCATCAGCCGCGCCGCCTTGTTCGTGAACTGGCTGCCGATCTTCGGCCTGCTGTTCGCGGCCCTGTTCCTGGACGAACACGTCACGCCCACGCACGTCGCGGGACTGGCTTGCGTGTTGGCGGGAACCTGGCTGGGATTGCGGCGCGGGGCGCCGGTGGCGGGCCGCAATGCGGCCGCAAAGACCTGATTGCGGCGGGGCGTCGCGGGCGGCCCGCATCGGCCACGCCCGCGATGCCGTCAGCGCCTAGCGCTGGCCTTTCAACAGCTGCGCGGCTTCGATCGCGAAGTAGGTCAGGATGCCGTCGGCGCCGGCGCGCTTGAACGCCAGCAGCGCTTCCATCATGACTTTATCGTGGTCCAGCCAGCCGTTGGCGGCGGCGGCCTTGATCATGGCGTATTCGCCGCTGACTTGGTAGGCGAAGGTCGGCACGCGGAATGTGTCCTTGACCCGGCGCAGCACGTCCAGATACGGCATGCCGGGCTTGACCATGACCATGTCGGCGCCTTCCTGCAGGTCGGCCGCGACTTCGCGCAGCGCTTCGTCGAGGTTGCCCGGGTCCATCTGGTAAGCCATCTTGTTGGACTTGCCCAGATTCGTGGCCGAGCCCACGGCATCGCGGAACGGGCCGTAGAAGGCGCTGGCGTACTTGGCGGAGTAGGCCATGATCTGCGTGTGGATGTGGCCGTTGGCTTCCAGCGCGCGGCGCACGGCGCCGATGCGGCCGTCCATCATGTCGCTGGGGGCGACCATGTCGACGCCGGCCTCGGCCTGCGTCAGCGCCTGCTTGACCAGTATTTCGACGGTGGCTTCGTTGATCACGTAGCCGTCCTCGTCGATGACGCCGTCCTGGCCGTGGCTGGTGTACGGATCCAGCGCCACGTCGCACAGGATGCCCAGTTCGGGGACCTGCTTTTTCAGTTCGCGCACCACGCGCGGGATCAAGCCATTGGGGTTGGTGGCTTCGATGCCGTCGGGCGTCTTGAGCGAGGGATCGATGGCGGGGAACAGCGCCAGCACGGGGATGCCCAGTTCCACGCATTCCTTGGCCACCGGCAAGAGCGTGTCCAGCGAATAGCGGACCACGCCTGGCAGGGACGGCACGGCCTGCTGCAGACCGGTGCCTTCGGCCACGAACACGGGATAGATCAGATCGTTGACCGTCAGCGCGTTCTCGCGCACCAGGCGGCGGGTGAAGTCGTCGCGGCGCAGGCGGCGCGGGCGGGATACCGGGAATTCAGGGGAGATGATCTGCGGGTTCATGGTACGACCTTGGGAGAAATCCAGTTTTCTATGTGCGCGCCCGCCTCTTCGAGGCCGATGCGTTCCGGCGCCGAGAAGGGGATGGTGTGCAAGGCGCCGATGTCGGCCAGGTCCTTGCGCACGGAGAACACGGTGCGCATGCGCTGGCCGTAAGGCAGCTTGTCAGCCTTGGTCAGCAATGCCAGCACCGGGCGTCCGGTGGGTGCGATGAAATTGGCGAGGCGGCGGTCCAGCTCGGTGACGCCGCGGCGGATGTCGATAAGCAGCACGATGCCGACCAGCGATTCGCGGTCGCGCAGATAGCCGCCCAGGATGTCGGCCCATTTTTCTTTTTCGTTGCGGGCCACGGACGCGTAGCCGTAGCCGGGCAGGTCGACAAGAAAACCGATGTGGCCTTCCGGATCCAAGGGGTCGGGCAGGCCGAACATATTGATCAAGCGCGTGCGGCCCGGCGTCTTGCTGGAGAAGGCAAGACGGCGCTGGTTGCACAGCACGTTGATGGCCGTGGATTTGCCGGCGTTTGAGCGGCCGACAAAGCAGACCTCGGGAGCGCCGGCGGCCGGCAACTGGTCGAGGCGAGCCGCGGAAGTGAGGAAAGAGGCGCGATGTAGGAGGGACACGGGTGGCTTTGGATACGGTTGGTTTCGAGCCCTATTGTATAATCCGGCGTTTGCAACAGTGGTCCCCGTGCGCGGAGCCGTCTTTTTTGCTTACTGTTTCGCTTGCTGAATGCTTTTTCCAGCAAGTCCGCAGCAACATCGCAGGCAGGAAGGCAAAACAGGTTCGATACGGTATTCCAGGGTGTGCGGGCAGGCGTGGGCGCCTTTTTGCGCCTTGATCGATGCGATCGTCGAGGTCTTCATGAAGCGTGTGCTGTCCCGGATGTTGGTTGCGAGCGGGCTGTTGCTCGGCGCCTCCGCCTTATCTACTACGAGTTTCGCCGCCGAAGGCGCTGCGGGCCCGGTAAAACCAGATGCCGCCAAGGGCGGACAGCTGTTTGACCAGGGCGATGCGGCCAGGGGCATCATCGCCTGTGCGTCCTGTCATGGCGCGGCGGGCAATAGCACCATCCCGGTGAACCCCAATCTGGCCGCGCAGTCCCACGAGTACCTGGCCAAGCAATTGGCGGACTTCCAGATCAAGCCTGGCGCCAAGCTGCCGGTGCGCAACGGCGCGGGCGGCAATCCCACCCCGATGACGGCCATGGCGCAGAACCTGACGCCCGCCGACATGCAGAACATCGCGCTGTACCTGGCGCAGCAGCCGCTCAAGGAGCCCGCCACGGCCGGCCAGGAGAAGCTGGTTGATCTGGGTCAAAAGATCTGGCGCGGTGGTTTGCCGGATCGCAAGGTTCCGGCCTGCGCCTCGTGCCATTCTGCCAATGGCGCGGGCATCCCCAGCCAGTACCCCCGGCTGTCGGGCCAGTTCCCCATGTACATCGAAGAGCAGCTGAAGCTGTTCCGCAGCGGCGACCGCAAGAACGACGTCATGTTCGCCATCGCGGACCGCATGTCGGATGCCGACATCAAGGCCGTGTCGGATTACGCCGCCGGCCTGCGGTAGGCGTCAGCCCGCCACGCGCGCGGCTGGTCCGCGTTCTGCAAACCTGGCGCAGCGGAACCTCGTTCCGCCGCGCGCTGTCTATGAGGGGGGTAGCCGATAGCGCGGCCCCCCTTTTTTCATGAATTCGACACGTACACACTCCCGTCCCTCCCTGCGCAGCCTGCCCAGCGATTTCTTCGAATTGCTGGGTTCGATGCGTTTTGCCGTCAGCCTGCTGATGTTCATCTGCGTGGCGAGCCTGGTGGGGACCGTGCTGCAGCAGAACCGCTCGTCGAACAACTACATCGACCAGTTCGGGCCGTTCTGGTTTGAAGTGTTCGACAAGTTTTCCATCTGGCACGTCTACAACAGCTGGTGGTTCCTGCTGATCATGGGCTTCCTGGTCGTGTCGACCTCGGTCTGCCTGATCCGCAATGCGCCCAAGATGCTGCGCGATGCGCGCTCGTTCCGCGAGCATGTGCGCGCCAGCAGCCTGCGCGCCTTCCCGCACCGGGTGGAAACCGAAGAGCCCACCGACGTGCCGCAGACCGCCGCGGGCCTGAAATCCCTGCTGGGCCGGCTGGGCTATGCCGTGCGCGAACGCCAGGATGCGGATGGGGTGCTGCTGGCGGCCAAGAAGGGCAGCGCCAACCGGCTGGGCTATGTGTTCGCCCACGCCGCCATGGTCATCATCTGCATCGGCGGTCTGCTGGACAGCGAGTTGCCGGTGCGCCTGCAAGTCATGTTCGGCGACAAGAAACCCATCGTCGAAAACATGCTGATCTCGGAAGTGCCGGAAAGTGGCCGCCTGTCGGTCGACAACCCGAGCTTCCGCGCCAGCGTGCTGGTGCCCGAGGGCGGCCAGGCCAGCACCGCGGTCGTGATGGTGGGCGACGGCGCCCTGGTGCAACCCATGCCCTTCACGCTGAAGCTCAAGAAGTTCGTGGTCGACTATTACTCCACCGGCATGCCCAGCCGCTTCGCCAGCGAGGTCGAGGTCACCGACCCGGACACCGGCAAGAGCTTCGATTCGACCATTGAGGTCAATGAGCCGCTGCGCTTCAAGGGCATGACGGTCTACCAGTCCAGCTTCGACGACGGCGGCAGCACGGTGGTGCTGAAAGGCTACCCGCTAGTAGGATCTGACCCTGCTACCTTTTTTGCAGTTGACGGCACGGTGGGCAAGACCAGCGAAGTAACCGCTCACACTGCTCGCGGTGCGCGCAGCATGGGCGTCGAAATCACCGCCTTGCGGCCCATCAACGTCGAAGACCTGACCCGCGGCGACCCCAAGGGCGGCAACCAGAGCTTCGCCGAACACGTCGCCTCGGTGTCCGGCAGCGCCGCGGGCAAGAAGAACGAAAACCTGCGCAACGTTGGCCCCAGCGTCGAATACAAGCTGATCGACGACGCCGGCCAGGCCCACGAATTCCAGAACTACATGCTGCCCGTGGAACTGGACGGCGCCGCCGTGTTCCTGGCCGGGGTGCGCAACAACGCCTCCGAACCCTTCCGCTATCTGCGCATTCCGGCGGACGACGACAGCTCGATCGCCGAATTCATGCGCTTGCGCGCGACCTTGGCCGACCCCGCGGCGCGCCAGGAAGCCGCGCGCCGCTTCGCGGAACGCAACAGCCCGGCGGGGACGGATCGCCAGCCGCTGCAGACGGCCGCCGAGCGCGCCCTGGAAACCTTTGCCTCCGGCGGCCTGCAAGCCGTGGCGGCGTTCCTGCAGGCCAACACGCCGCCGCAGGACCTGGAGCGGGCGGCCGACGTGGTGATCCGCCTGATCGGCGCCAGCATGAACGAATTGCGAGCCATCGAGCGCGAGCGCGCCGGCTTGCCGGCGGTGGCCGTCGAGGGCCCGGACGCGGAACGCGCCGCGGTCTGGTCGCGGCTGGCGGTGGCGGCGCTGTCGGACCTGACCGTCTACCCGGCACCGGTGTTCCTGTCGCTGGCGGATTTCCAGCATGTGCAGGCCAGCGTGTTCCAGGTCAGCCGCACGCCGGGCAAGAACACCGTGTACCTGGGCAGCCTGCTGCTGGTCCTGGGTGTGTTCTCGATGTTCTATATTCGAGACCGCCGCATCTGGATCTGGGTCAAGCCGCAAGGCAACGGCAGCAGCGTCCTGGCGGCCATGACGTCCCAGAAGCGTACACTCGACTTCAACCAGGAGTTCGAACGCTTCAAGCAGGCGCTGCTGCGCCAGAAGAGGTCTTAAGGTTTCCTATGTCCACAACGACCACTACGCATCCCTCCTCGCCGCAAGCGCGGGCCGCCTCGCCCGATCAGCTCTGGCAGGACGCCTTGTCCGAAACCGGTGACAGCCGCGCGCAGCGCGGCAGGCCCGACTGGACCGACGCCGTCTTCTTCCTGCTGCTGTCGGTGGGCGCGGGCTTCGCGCTGACCCGCTACAGCAACGCGATGGATTACTACGAGAAGATCATCCTGTGCGGCACCGTGCCGGTGCTGGCCTGGATGGGCTGGTTGTGGCGCCCGCTGCGCCACCTGATGATCGCCTGTGCGATTGCGGCCGGACTGGCGCTGATGCTGTACGGCAACGACCTGGCCCGGGCCGAGCAGGTGTTCTTCCTGAAGTACCTGTTCTCCTCGCAATCGGCGATCCTGTGGATGTGCGCGCTGTTCGCGCTGGCCATGGTCTGCTACTGGATCGGCTTCTTCAGTCCCACGGCCGCCTGGCTCGGCACGGCACTGAGCTGGGGCGCGGTGTTCGCCGGCGTCACCGGCCTCTTGGTGCGCTGGCGCGAGGGGCACCTGATGGGGCCGGACCTGGGCCATATCCCGGTCAGCAACCTGTACGAAGTGTTCGTGCTCTTCGCGCTGATCACGGCGTTGTTCTACCTCTACTACGAACGCAAGTACGCCACGCGCGCGCTGGGCGGCTTCGTGATGCTGGTGGTGACGTCGGCCGTGGTGTTCCTGCTGTGGTACTCGTTCACGCGCGATGCCGGGCAGATCCAGCCGCTGGTGCCGGCGCTTAAAAGCTGGTGGATGAAGCTGCACGTTCCCGCCAACTTCATCGGCTACGGCACGTTCTCGCTGGCGGCGATGGTGGGCTTTGCCTACCTGGTCAAGCAGCATGGGCAGACCACGTCCTGGGCCAAGCTGGCGCCGCTGTTCGTGCTGGGCGTGCTGCTGTGCGCCGAGCCCATGGTGTTCCGCACCGACGGCCTGTCGGCCACCTGGATGCTGTATTTCGGCGTGGGGGCGGTGATCGTGGGCGCCATCCTGCTGGGCCGCCGCCGCATCGCCGCTGCGCTGCCGTCGCTGGAGGTGCTGGACGACATCATGTATCGCGCCATCGCGATCGGCTTCGCGTTTTTCACGGTCGCCACCATCCTGGGCGCGCTGTGGGCGGCCGACGCCTGGGGCGCGTACTGGCAGTGGGATCCCAAGGAAACCTGGGCGCTGATCGTCTGGCTCAACTATGCGGCCTGGCTGCACATGCGCTTGATCAAGGGCCTGCGCGGCACCATGGCGGCCTATTGGGCGCTGATGGGGCTGCTGATCACCGGCTTCGCCTTCCTGGGCGTGAACATGTTCCTGTCGGGGCTGCACTCCTACGGCGAACTATAGGCGGGCGCCGCGGGTTCACGCCGCCAGCACGAACATCTTCGGCTGCGGCGAGAACACCTGCATGCCGGGCGAGTTGATGTTGTTCTGCAAGGTCAGGCTGGTCATGCGCACGATGGGCATGGCGCGTACCAGCACGCGGAACGCGCCCGTCATGTAGCGCGACTGGCCCATGAAAGTCTGGGAGATCAAGCCGCCGCCCACGCCCGCCGTGTCGCCCAGCGTGATGGGCACCGGCGTGGCCATGTTGTGCACCGGCGCGCACATCAGCCACACATTCCACACCACCGGGATGCCCATCGACGAGGTGGCCGCGTCGATGTGCGGCAGCGGCGGAACCGGCGTCTTGCAGACATCGGGAAACCCCAGGGCCAAACCGGGCAACTGGCAGACTGCGAGCATGGCTTTCTCCTTGCGATGAGGGTGCGGCAACGCCGCGCGTAGTTCAGGTCGCGGCGCGCCCGGCCGACCAGAGTTCGGCCTCCAGCAAGGGCGCGTCGTTCTCGATGATGCCGTGGCGTTGGGTCCAGCGTGCGCCCTGGGTCAAGGCGCGGTGCATGCGCGTGCGCATGAACGTGGCATCGCGCAGGTCGGCACGGCTGAGGTCGGCCAGCGAGAAATCGGCATCTGCAAGATGGGTTTCGCGGAAATCGGTGTCGGCGCAGCGTGCGCGCTGGAAGATGCACAGCGACAGGCGGGCCCCGCGCAAGGATGCGCCGTCCAGCGTCGCTTCGGCCCAGATGGCGCCGTCGAAATGGCCGCCCTGCAGATCCGCGCCGCTCAGATCCGCCAGGGGAAACAGGGCTTGGGGAGCGGAGACGCCGCCAAAGCGCGCACCGCGCAGTGATGCGCCCTTGAACCCGGCCTGCCGCAGGTCTGCATGACGGAAGTCCGCTGCGTCCAGCTGGCAGTCCGTGAAGTGGCAGAGCGGATAGGCTTGCGAGGCGAAGACCTGTTCCTGCAAATTGCATTCGACGAACATGGTGCTTTCCGCATTGGCTCCCGACAGAGTGACGCTGCGCAGGTCCAGCTGATGAAACAGGGTGAAGCTCATGCGGGTCTGCGACAGGTCGGCTCGGGCCAAGGAGCCTTGCGCGAACACTGCGCGGTTCAGGCTGGCGGAGCGCAAGCAGGCGCCTTCGAGCGAGGTGGCGTTGAAGTTCGACTCCTCCAGTTGCGCTTGTTCCAGGTCGGCCTCGCCCAGATCGCATTGCGTGAAACTGGCGCCGCGAATCTGACTGCGCGCCAGGTTCGAGGCGCGGGCGTGGCAGCGGAACAGCCGCGCCATGTCCAGATCGGCGTCGGACGCATCCCAGCCAGTCATCACGCAGTCGAGAAACTGGCTGTCCTGCAACTGGCAACCGCTCATGTCGGCGCCGCTGAAATCCACGTGGTCGAAGAACGCGCCGGCAAGATCCTGGCCGCGCAGATCCGCGCCGGCCAGGCTGACGTAGCCCACCGATTCGCCGTGGCGCACGCGGTCGATCAACTGGTCCAGGGTCATGCCGCATTCTCCGGTTGCCGGGCCGGCCAGCGTTTGACGCCCTGGGTGTAGGTATCGTCCAGTCCGGTGCTGCCGTCCATGCGCGCTTGCGCGACATCTGCGCGGAACAGGTTGGCCCCGGCCAGGTCGGCGTCCAGCAGGATGGCCTTGCCGAGCAGGCTGTTGATCAGATTGGCGTCGCGCAGGCGGGCGCCGGTGAAATCCGTCCGCACGAAGTGCGTGTCGGGTGCGGTCACGCCGCTCAGGTCGGCATCCTTCAGGCAGCATTCCGAGAAGTCGCTAGAGATCAGTTGGGCGCCGCGCATGTCGGCCCCGCTGAAGCTTGCCCCGCGCGCGCTACCCTGCTTGAAGCGCATGCCGCGCAGGCAAGCGCCCGGAAGTTCGGCGCCGCCCGCGAAGGCGCAGCCGTCGAGCATCGCGTGTTCCAGGCTGAAGCGGCCGGAGAACTCCATGTTCAGGAAGCTCACGCGCTTCAGATCCGCTTGTGTGAAGTCGGTGTCGGCAAACGCGCCCTGCATGAATGCGCACTGGTCCAACCGCGCCCGGTGGAAGTGGCAGCCTTGCAGCGTGACCTGTGTGGCGGAAACCTGTTCAAAGATGGCGCCGCCGAAATCGCAATTCTGGAAGCGGACCTGACGCAGGAAACCCAGACGCCAGACGCTCTCCCCAAAGTCGCATGACTCGGCCTGCGCGTGATCCCAGGTGCTTGCGCTGAACTGGCTGCCTTTGAAATCGGTCTGCGCGCAGCGGGCGCGGCCCAGGTTGGCATGTGCCAGCGCGACATTGCGCATGCCGGTCCGCAGCAGCGTGGCGCCAGCAAGCACGGCGTGGCTCAGATCGCTGCCGTCCAACCGCGCATCGCTCAGATCGGCTCCGGCCAGCACGGCGCGCTGGAAATTGACGTTGGACAAGTCCAGCCCCGACAGGTCCGCGCCGCTCAGATTCATGTCGGCGCAATTGCGGTCGCCTTTCAGATGCGCTTGCAGCTTGCTGCGCGTGCGCCGCGCGCGCAGCGGGGACATGGGCGATGGCGCGGCGAACAGATGCGCGGATTGCAGATAGCCCTGCTGCACCTGGCTGCCGAGCGTTTGCGAGAGCGGTGGAGGATGCGGTTCATTCGCCTGTTGCGCAGCACCCCGCGCGTGCACGTGCGGAGCCGTATCAAACTCCGCGAGCTGCCGGCGCAGGCTGCGAGGGTCGAAGCCGGGATCAAGATTGGGTGAGGGTTCGAGCATGCGCAGTGCGTCGAGGTCCACGCCTGCGACCTTGCTCGACGATGGCAGGTCGGGGTCTGCCAACGCGCGCGCGCCGAGACCGCTGTGCAGGCGCTTGGCCTCTTCCAGTTCCTGCTTCGCACGCAGGATGGACTGCGGCAAGTCGGCCAGCCGCGGTGCGGCCGGATAGGGTTCAGGTGCGGCCAGGTACTGATCAGGATCCAGGCCTTGCGCACTCAGCGCTTCCCGTTCACGGACGTGACGGCGCGTTGCGCCGGCATGGGCATTTCGCAGCGACGGCCGCGAACTCCAATCCCGCTCGCCGGCGTTCAATGTGTCGCCGCAGATGTCCTCGGGCACCAGTTGGGCATCCTGCAACGCGTACACGGCACCCATTTCCGGGTCCAGCCGCTGCCGCAGGACCTCTTCGTAGTGCGTGATCCCGCGAGGGGCCGCGTCATGCTCCAGGGCGGGCATGATATGCAGGATGTCGGCCGCATCGTCCTCGCGCACTGGCGTCGCGCCATGCCAGATCAGCACCATCTGCGTGTGGTCTGGAAAGAACCAGACGGTGGTCAGGCGCAGCGCGACTTCCTCCAGCGCGCCCGCATCGTCTTGCCGGCTGATGAAACACCGGGCGCGCCAGCCAGGCAGGCGGCCAGTCAGCGCCTTGCAGTCGGGATGCATGTGCCACAGCGCATACTCGGTGCCGCTGGCGAAGCTGGCGTTGGCGGGACCCCATTGGTCCGGTTGCGCCGCATTGAAGAAGCGCCAGTCCATGTCGGCGGCGAAACCGGGGAAATCATGCTCCAGCCATTCCTCTCCATATTGCCGCCCCATATGGATCGCGCGTTGCGGCCACTCCATGGCGAGCGGGCCGAAGCCGGCTGGGGCAGGGCGTTGCGTTGGTGCGCTGATGCGTTCCTGTGGATGCTCGATGTTGGGCAGCCGGCGTGTACGGACACCGCCGATGACTTCGTCCTGTGCGCCCAGGCCCAAGGGGTTGCCGGGCTCGGAGGGGCCGCCATAGGCATGGCGCCAGTCCAGCCGCATGCGCTCGAAAGGCCGCGGTTCGGTGGCTTTGCCATCCCGCCAATAGCGGTCGCCGAACACCAGCAGAGACTTGTCAATGGCGCCCATCTGCAAGCGTACCGCGCAAGCCCCTGGACTGGCGGGGTCTTGCGGATAGGCGTGGCCGGTTACGAGGACTTCCGGATATAGCTTGGGCGTGGCCAGATCCAGCATGCCGCCGATTTCGCCGCCTACGAGTTTCCACAATTCCTGTTCCAAAGCCAGACGCGGCGATTGTGAGATATCGACCAAGGCGATCACGGACACGCCGAGTTGGTCCCGGCGCGCCCAGCGGTAGGGACGAGTGAGCAGTCCCAGGTGCAAGGGTTTGAGCGTCTTCATGGCGTTATTCAGTGGGTTGAGCCACGACGACATCGTGGGTGGCGGGATCGACGAGCACGTCGATCACCTCGCCTGCAGCGAAGTCGGCGAGTCGAGGCGGCGACACGGGAACCTGCACCGTTCTCGCCAGCGCGGGCGTTGACTGTGTCGCCTGGACGTCCAGATCCAGTTCGACAATGAAGAAGCGCGTTTCGCCGATGCGGCTGCGAGTGTCGCGCGCCGCGGCCACGCGGGCAGACGCCGGCTGGCCATGGGCGCGTATGACGCTTTGCCGCAGAGCGTCCTCATGCTGCGCGCGATGGCGTCGGCGCGCGCGCCAGACCATGAACGCCGCCTGGACCGCGGTGAGCGCCAGCAGCAGGCCTATTCCCCAGTCCGCCCAGGTTTCAGGAGAGCCGGACATGGATGGCCTAGAGGATGACCCAAAGGCCCATCATCGACGAGCGCATCGAGGTCGTTTCCGCCTTCAAGGCGTCGAAGGAGACGCCGTAGTAGGTGGTTCTGTACGAAAACCCCTGGCCGATATTGCTGATCGCCGCGTAATTGGTGAAGACGGCATTGAGCATGGTAGTGGCGCGGAACAGGGCGACCCGTTCGAATCCCAACTCCGCCTTGGCTTTCGCCAGGACCAGGGCATACGGCGTGTACTGGCGCCAGCTCACCTTTGACAGGTCCTTTACGTTGGAAGCGTCCATCACGACGTCTTCGGGGGTCTCCAGAGTGATGTTGCCCTTGGCCTTGATCAGCACGGTGGAGTCCACCGATTCCAGGTGCACCTTGCCTTTCGCCTTGAGATCCATCGTGGAGGTCTCGGACTCCACCAGCATCGCGGTCTTGGCTTTGACGTCCATGTTCGCATCGGTCGAAAGCAGTTCGACCTTGCCCTTGGCTTTCTCCGTGAGCGCGCC
Organism: Achromobacter sp. SD115; assembly: GCF_017355315.1. NCBI lineage: Bacteria > Pseudomonadati > Pseudomonadota > Betaproteobacteria > Burkholderiales > Alcaligenaceae > Achromobacter > Achromobacter sp. SD115. The sequence goes on from NZ_JADIJM010000006.1 coordinate 240,725, forward strand.
GGTCTTCACGTGATGCAACGAGTCGCCTTCGTTCACGTAGACCTGCTCGCCGTTCTTCAACGTCTCTTTGAAGAGGCCAGTGATCTCGCGTTCCTCTCCCTTGGCCGCGACAGTCGTCTTCAGGCCGTTGTCGAACTTCTCGTCCATCAGGCCGTCTTTAACGTTGACCGTGCGCGACGCCTTGACGGTGTATTCCTCGTGTCCCTTTACGAATACATCGCGGGTCTTTTCGACGTGCAGCTTGTCGGTGCCCGTGACCTTGATATCGCGGTTGCCGCCAATCTTGGTGCTGTCGTCGACGCCTATGATCGTCGAGCGGTTCTTGTCCGTCGAATGGAATTCGTTGGCTTCCACCTCGGTGCAGAGTTCGCGCTCCGCATGCAGCCAGATACGTTCGCTGCCGCTCTTGTCCTCGAACATGAGCGCGTTCGCGGTCGCCGGCGTGCCGCTCTTGGAGCGGCTCAGGAAGCCGCTTTGCGTGGCATTGTCCGGCAGGTCCCAGGGCGGCAGATTGTTGGCGTTGAAGACGCGGCCGATCACGATCGGGCGGTCTGGCTGGCCGCCGATGAAGTCGACGATCACCTCATCGCGCACCCGTGGCAGCTGGATGCCGCCAAAGCCCCCGCCGGCCCAGGGGCTGGATACGCGCACCCAGCAGGAGCTGTTCTCGTCCTTCTTGCCGTAGCGGTCCCAATGGAACTGCACCTTGATGCGGCCCATCTTGTCCGTCCAGATTTCCTCTCCTTCCTTGCCAACCACCGTGGCGGTCTGCGGGCCATGGGTGCGTGGAACTGGCGTGACACGAGGGGCTCGGAATTGCGTGCTGGACGGCAGCACGACGAACTCCAGGTCGAAACTGCCGGGGTCGGGCTGGCCGCTGGCATAGCCCGTTTCGCGGATACGGTAGTAGGTGCTGACCACGAGATATTCGCGGTTCTCGGCCTGGCGCGGATGATTGCGCAGTGTGAAGAGATGGCCCGTGGCCAGTCCGCGCGCGTTGGATGCGCCGGCGCTTTGCTCTTTCCTGCACTGCAGGTCTTCCAGCCGCACGCGCGTGTAGTGTTCCGCGTCATCGGGGTTGGTGTAGCCGCCTTGCCATTCGTACATCTCCAGATCGCCGTGGTCGTGGGCGCCGGGATTATTGCGGCGCGCCTCCAGGCTGGCGGCGGGCGTGAGCGGGTGGTAGTCGGTGGTAGCGAAGGCGCCGGGGGTGATCTGCTCGGCCACTTCCCATTTGTGGACATGGTCTTCGCGCGGGACGGTGATGCGGTCCGGCCCGTAATAGGGAATCTGCTCGTAGTCCGCAACAGGTTCGTGCTGCGTGATGTCGTCGGTAAGCACCAGCGTGTGCTTGCCCTTGTCATGCTTGAACCAGAAGTAGATGCCTTCGTGCTCCATCAGGCGGCTGATGAAGGCGTAGTCGGTTTCCTGGTACTGGACGCAGTATTCCCAGTTGCGGTAGCTGTCCACGAGCTTGAACTCGACGGGATAGTCATAGTCCTTCAGCACTTCGCGGATGACGTCGGGCACGCTCTTGTTCTGGAAGATCTTGTTGTCCGAGGTCTGGGTCAGGTACCAGAGCCACGGGCGCACCGTGGCGCGATAGACGGTGTAGCGCGAGGTGTTGTTCTCGCGACCGACGAGCGCGCAACGCGTGACGTGTCCGCCGAGATAGCGCGGCGCGGACAATCCGGTTTCGATCTCCAGCGTCAGCGGTTTTCCCAGCAGCGATTTCATGTCCAACGAGTACGACTCGGAGACCAGCTCGACCTCCAGCTCGAACAGTTGCGAAAGACTTTCTGCGCCATGCATGGCGCGGAACTTCAGCTGTTCCGGCGGCAAAGGCGTATGCGCCTTGACGACACGATCGCTGGGCACGTTGCGGTCCATCTCACCGTCTCCTTATGAGAATTCGCTTGTTGCTGCGTGTGCTGCTCTGGATTTTTTCACCGTCGCGCGTAAGGCGCGTCGTGATGACTGCAATGGGATTCGGCCCCGGAATCGGGCCTCTTGCATGAGGCAGGCGCCGCCGCGTGGAGCGGGCTGGCACCAGGAAAGTCTGTCTCTGGATCTGAAGCGCCGCTGGTCTGCCGCCAGCGTGAGCGCCGATTGTAGGCAGGGCCCAAAGCGGCCGAGAAGCGGTATCACATGCGCTTGTGTTTTTTACGGCTCAGTAACAACCAGCCATCAGCGCGCCAGTTTCGTAAGGTGTGTGTCAAAAAATCAATGCAATAGAGGGATAAGTATTCAATTAATTACCTGGCTGTAAGCAGTTTGTAAGATGAATCTGGAGTTGTTAGGTTCCCGTTGCATACGGAAAGACGTGCATAGAATTCAGCCTTCCGTGGAGCAGCGCGGAGCGTAGTGGTTGTATCCAGGCAGCATCCCAGCAGGCATTTAAGTGATGACTATGGAATTCGCCGACATCCTCAATACACTCGATTCACGTCTGCCCTGCGGGGAAGACCTTGAATATGACGCTGACTTCCTGCAACTGCAGCAAGCCGCGGCGGGCCGGGACGAACAGCAGTTCGGCTCGACCATCATTGCCGCGCAGCCGCCTGACTGGCGCGAAGTCGAACGCCTGGCCCGCGCGCTGCTGGAACGCACTCGCGACCTGCGCATCATTGGCCTGTTGACCTCGGCCTGGACCGAGATCCGCGGACTACCGGGCTATAGCGATGGCCTGGCGCTGGCCGTCGACACCCTGGAACGCTATTGGGAGCCGGTGCATCCCCGGCTCGACAGCGTCGGTGAAAACGATCCCATGCCCCGTATGAATGCACTGGCGGCCTTTGGCGACATGCAGGGCTGCGCGCGCAGCGTGCGTTCGGCCAGCCTGGTCAGCGGCGTGCACGGACAACTGACTTTGCGCGATACCGAGGCGCTGCTCGATGGCAGCCGACAGGACGCAGACGCCTATCCGGGCGGGCGTCCGCGCCTCGTCGAGCGCCTGCGCCAGGCCTGGGCGCAAGGCAATGCCGACGCGCAGGCGCTGCAGTCCGCGGCCGAGGCGCTGCGGCGCATGCAGAAACTCGTGGCGGACAAGCTGGGCCCTGCCTGGGCGCCCGATTACGCCGCCATGCTTCGCACGCTGGACCTCGTGCTGGAGGCGACGCGGGACCTTCAATCCGCGCCGCCGGCCGAAATTCTCGTGGACGATGCGCCGGCTGCTGCGGCCCCTTCCGCCGCCACGCATCTCGCCGGCGACGGCGCGGCGCGCAGGCAGGACCTGCCCATCCAGTCGCGCGACGAAGCGCTGGCGATGCTCTCCAAGGTGTGTGCGTACTTCGAGGCCAACGAGCCCGGCCATCCCGCGCCTTATCTCATCCGCCGCGCCCAGCAGCTTATCCCGATGAGCTTTCACGACATCATCAAGAATCTGGCCCCCCAGGGGCTGGAGCAATTCGAGGCATGGCTGCCGCGGTCCGAGGCAAACCGGCAGGAACCGTAAGGCGGGCCAGCCGCCGCACCAACAAGAGGAGACGACACCATGGCGACCAGCCTGAAGGGAAGCGGCCAGAAGTTCATCGCAAGAAACCGCGCGCCGCGGGTGCAGATCGAGTACGACGTGGAGATTTACGGCGCGGAGCGCAAGATTCAGCTGCCGTTCGTGATGGGCGTGCTGGCGGATCTGGCCGGCAAGTCCGAAACGCCGCAGCCGGAGGTGGGCGAGCGCAAGTTCCTGGACATCGATATCGACAACTTCGATGAGCGCATGCGTTCCATCCAGCCGCGCGTGGCGTTCCAGGTACCCAACACGCTGACGGGCGAAGGCAATCTGAACGTGGACGTCACGTTCGAGAGCATCGATGATTTCTCGCCCGCTACCGTCGCCCGAAAAGTCGGCGCGCTGAACGAATTGCTGAGCGCACGCACGCAGTTGGCAAACCTGTTGACGTACATGGACGGCAAGACCGGCGCCGAGGAACTGATCGGCAGCGTGCTCAAGAATCCGGCGCTGATGAACGCGCTGGCGGCGGCGCCGAAGCCGCAAGAGGAGCCGCGCGCATCCGACGCCCCTGGCACGGATCCCGCCGCCTGATTTCCGCACGAATCGCTTTTCGGAGAATGCCATGACCGCAGTGGCCAAACGCGCCGACGCGCGCGCTGTCGAGACCCTGCAGGCGGACGACCTGTCCGCCCTGCTGAAGAAGGAATTCAAGCCCAAGACCGAGCAGGCGCAGGAGGCGGTGGAGCACGCCGTGCGCACGCTGGCGCACCAGGCGCTGGAGAACAGTGGCGTCGGGCTGTCGTCGGACGCCTACCGCACCATCCAGGCCATCATCGCCGAGATCGACCGGAAGATGTCGGAGCAGATCAACGGCGTGATGCACCACCCCGATTTCCAGCAGCTGGAGGGCGCGTGGCGCGGCCTGCATTACCTGGTCACCAACACCGAGACCGACGAGCTCCTCAAGATCCGCGTGATGTGCATGTCGAAGTCGGAGCTGGGCCGCACGCTCAAGCGGCACAAGGGCGTGGGCTGGGACCAGAGCCCCATCTTCAAGCGGGTGTACGAGGAAGAGTACGGCCAGTTCGGCGGCGAGCCCATCGGCTGCCTGGTCGGCGATTATTACTTCGACCATAGTCCGCCAGACGTGGAGTTGCTGGGAGAAATCGCCAAGATCTCGTCCGCCGCGCATTGCCCCTTCATCGCGGGCGCCTCGCCCAACGTGATGCAGATGGATTCCTGGCAGGAGCTGGCCAACCCGCGCGACCTGACCAAGATTTTCACCAACACGGAATACGCCGCATGGCGCAGCCTGCGCGAGTCCGAGGACTCGCGCTACATCGGGCTGGCGATGCCGCGCTTCCTGGCGCGGCTGCCCTACGGCGCCCGGACCAATCCGGTCGACGAGTTCGACTTCGAGGAAGACACCGACGGCTCGAACCACGATCGCTACACCTGGACCAACTCCGCTTACGCCATGGCGGCCAACGTGAACCGCTCGTTCAAGCTGTACGGTTGGTGCACGTCCATTCGCGGCGTGGAATCGGGCGGCGCCGTGGAGAACCTGCCGTGCCATAGCTTTCCCACCGACGACGGCGGCGTGGACCTGAAGTGCCCGACCGAGATCGCCATCAGCGACCGGCGCGAGGCCGAGCTGGCCAAGAACGGCTTCATGCCGCTGGTGCACCGGAAGAACTCCGATTTCGCAGCCTTCATCGGCGCGCAATCGCTGCAAAAGCCGCACGACTACTACGAGGCCGACGCCTCGGCCAACGCCAAGCTGGCCGCGCGCCTGCCCTATCTCTTCGCGTGCTGCCGTTTTGCCCATTACCTGAAGTGCATCGTGCGCGACAAGATCGGCTCGTTCCGCGAGCGCGACGACATGGAGCGCTGGTTGAACGACTGGATCATGAATTACGTGGATGGCGATCCCGTGAACTCCTCGCAGGAAACCAAGGCGCGCAAACCGCTGGCCGCCGCCGAGGTGCAGGTGCAGGAAATCGAGGACAACCCTGGCTATTACTCCGCCAAGTTTTTCTTGCGGCCGCACTATCAGCTGGAAGGGCTGACGGTGTCGCTGCGGCTGGTTTCCAAGCTGCCTTCGCTCAAACAGAACGAAGGCTGAGTGGCGCTGACAAATCGGGGCGCAACCGTGCCCCATAACTCCGGGAGACAGATGTGGCAGTGGACATGTTCATGAAGATCGATGGGGCCAATGGCGAATCCAAGGACTCCAATCACAAGGACTGGACCGATATCGTGTCCTTCTCGTGGGGCGCCACCCAGCCAGGCAACCTGGCCAGCGGCGGCGGCCTGGGCGCGGGCAAGGCCAGCTTCAACGACCTGCACGTGGTGGCCCGCATCGACAAGGCCGCGCCCGCCGTGATGAAACACTGCGCCAGCGGCAAGCATCTCAGCAAGATCGAGCTGTCCATGTGCAAGGCGGGCGGCGAGCAGATCGAGTATTCCAAGATCACGCTGGAGGACGTGCTGGTGTCGTCGGTGCAGATCTCTGGAGATAGAAGCGCGGAGGGCGTGGTGGTGAACTTCGCCTTCCAGGCCGCCAAGGTCAAGCAGCAGTACTGGGAGCAGACCGACAAGGGCGGCAAGGGCGCGGAAAGCCTGGTGGCCTGGGATATCAAGCAGAACAAGGAAGTGGGCTAGGACGGAGGCACCGATGTCCATAGCTGCCGTTCCTTTCGGCGCGCTCAGCCTGGCTGGTCAGTTGGACGAGCTGCAGGCGCAGGTGCGCCGGCAGCCCGCCGACGCGGACTTGCGCGCTCAGCTGTTCCAGCTGCTGGCGGTGCAGGGCGATTGGGCACGCGCGGCCGAGCAACTCGACGTCTGCGCGCATCTCAATGCGCAGGCGCGCCCGACGCAGGTGCTCTATGCCAGCGCCATCGCGGCGGAGCGCGAACGCGAGGCCGTACTCGCCGGGCAGGGCGAGCCCGCGCTGCTGGACGAGCCCGCCGATTGGCTGCGGGACATGATATCGGCGCTGCGCCTGGACGGCACCGCGCCGGCCCAGGCCGCCGAGTTGCGCGGCCAGGCATTCGAGGATGCCAGCACGCATGCCGGCCTGCTGGAACGGGTGGCGCAAGAGACTGCGCAGCCGTTCCAGTGGATCTGCGATGGCGACAGCCGCCTCGGTCCGGTGTTCGAGTTCCTTGCGGGCGGGCGTTACGTCTGGCTGCCCTTTACCGGGCTCAAGCGCGTGCGCCTGCTGGCGCCGGAAGGCCTGTGCGATCTGATCTGGGCGCAGGCCGAGATCGAGCTGAATGATGGCCAGGTGCGGCAGGGCCTGGTGCCGGCGCGCTATCCGGCGGCGCCGGGTGCGCGCATGGTCGAACTGCCGGATTCGGCCAAGCTGGGCAGGACGACCGATTGGCGTACGCTGCACGGCGATACCTATGCGGGCGTGGGGCAGAAGATGTGGCTGACAGATGCCGCGGAAACTGCCCTGCTCGAGGTGCGCAGCCTGGAGCTGGCGTGATGGGCCACGCAGACCGTCCAGGCGATTGGGAACCGCTGTCGCGCGGCCAGCGCGCGGCGCGGGACCGCCTGCAGCCGTCGCTGCTGGATCGCCTGATGGACAACGATCCCGCCAAGCGCGAGGAACCGCGCGAAAACGCCATGCTCACGCATGAGGCGCTGCGCGCGGCGGTGCTGCGGGACCTGCGCTGGCTGCTCAATACCGTGAACCTGCAGGCGTCCCAGGACTTGTCGGCGCATCGGCCGGTGGCCGCTTCCGCGCTGAACTTCGGCGTGCGGGCCATGGCGGGAAAGCGCATGTCGGAGATCGACTGGATCGACGTGGAAGAGTCGATCCGCGAAGCGATCGCCGCGTTCGAGCCGCGCATCCTGCGCTCTTCGGTGGAAGTGCGTTGCGTGTCGGACGCTGGCACGCTGGAACACCACAACGTGCTGAGCCTGGAGATACGCGGCATGCTGTGGTGCGTGCCGCAGCCGCTCGAATTCCTGTTCCGCACGGACATCGACCTGGAGAGCGGCCACATGGATCTGCGCGATCTGGGTGGTGCCTGATGGACGATCGCCTGCTGGATTACTACAACCGGGAACTGGTCTATCTGCGGGAGCTGGGCGCGGAATTCGCGCAAGCCCATCCCAAGGTGGCAGGGCGCCTGGGCATGAACGCCACCGAGGTGCCCGATCCCTATGTCGAGCGCCTGCTGGAGGGCTTCAGTTTTCTGACCGCTCGCATCCACATGAAGATGGATGCGGAATTTCCACGCTTTTCGCAACGGCTGCTGGAGGTGGTGTACCCCAACTACCTGGCGCCCACGCCGGCGATGGCCGTCGTGCAGGTTGCGCCCAGCATGAACGAGGGCACCTTGGCGGGAGGCTTCGAGCTGCCCCGCGGCACGTTGCTGCGCGGCCGCGTGGCGCGCGGCGAGCAGACGCCCTGCGACTTCACCACCGGCCACGCTCTGCGCCTGTGGCCCCTGCAGGTCACGCAGGCGGAATTCACGGCCGCGCCGCAGGATCTGCCGCTGGCGCGCCTGGGCCTGACGGGACGCGCCGCGCGTGTGCTGAGCGCGCTGCGTATCCGGATAGAGGTTTGCGGCGGGCAACGGCTGGAAGACCTGGACCTCGATCAACTGGTGTTCCACTTGAACGGCCAGGACCTGCAAATGCAGCGCCTGCTGGAAGTTGTGATGGGGCATACCGTGGCGGTGCTGGGCCATGACGCCGCGCGGCCGCTAGCCTGGATCAACAGGCTACCGCCGGGCGCGGTGCGCCACGAAGGCTTTGCCGACGAGCAGGCGCTGTTGCCGGGCGACGCGCGCGTGTTCCAAGGCTACCGGCTGCTGCAAGAGTACTTCGCGTTCGCGCAGCGCTATCTGTTCTTCAGCATCAACGGACTGAAGCAGGGGCTGCGCACGCCCGCGATGCCCCAAGGCGCGCTGCGCGAGACCCGCGCATTCGACCTGACCCTGCTGTTCTCGATGGCGGCGCCGGAACTGGAGGGCGCGATATCGGCCGCCAATCTGGCGTTGCATTGCGTGCCGGTGATCAACCTGTTCGCCAAGCGGGCGGACCGCGTGGCGGTAACCCCCAGGACTTCCGAGTACCACGTGGTCATCGACCGCAGCCGCCCGCTGGACTACGAGGTCTACGGCGTGACGCGCGTGGCGGGCCACGCTTCCGCACAGCGCCAGGAACAGGAGTTCCGGCCATTCTATGGTTCGCTGGGCAGCGATCCCGACGAGCATGGCGCTTACTTTTCCGTGCGTCGCGAGCCGCGGCTGGTCTCGGACATCGCGCAGCGCAACGGCACCCGCAGCGGCTACATCGGCAGCGAGGTGTTCCTGTCGCTGGTGGATCGGCGGGAGGCGCCGTTTTCCGGTGACCTGCGCCACTTGACCCTGGAAACCCTGTGCACCAACCGCGATCTGGCGTTGCTGCTGCCGCTGGGGACCGAGACCGACATGACTCTGCGCGTGTCGGCGCCGGTGCGCGCGGTGAAGGTGCTGCACGGACCCACGCGGCCGCGCGCTGCGCTGGCGGAGAATGCCGCGACCTGGCATCTGATCAGCCACCTGGGCCTGAACTACCTGAGCCTGACTGACCTGGACGCCGAGCAGGGCGCGCAAACCCTGCGCGAGATGCTGCACGTCTATGGCAGCCTGGCCGAGCCGGCCATGCGCCGGCACATCGCCGGCCTGCGGCATGTCAGCGCCACGCCGGTGCATCATCGCCTGCCGGTGCCGGGCCCCATCGTCCATGGGCGCGGCGTGCGCATTGCGCTGCAGGTGGACGAGACGGCGTTTTCGGGCATCAGCCCCTATTTGTTTGGCGCCGTGCTGGAGCAGTTCTTCGCGCGCCACGTATCGATCAACCTGATGTCGGAGCTGGTCCTCTCGAGCTTGCAGCGCGGCGAGATCGCCCGCTACCAGCCCCGCATGGGGCGCCGGCCCGTGGTCTAGGGCCTGTGCACACAAAAAGGAGCGCATGATGAAGTCCGCGACACATCTGAGCCGCATGGCTTACGACCCCGTCCATCTGCTGGGCGAGTTGCTGCGCCGCGAACCCGACGGCCGCTACGCCGTGGCTTGCGACGGCCGTGTCTGGACCGCGCAGCGCGCCGCCAGCTGCCTGCTGGAGCCGCAACCGGGCGACGAGGTGCTGATCAGCGGCCCGGACCCCGCCCGGATCTACCTGATCGCCATCACCGTGCAGGCCGATCCGGGGCGCACCACGCTGCAAGCCGAGGGCGAACTGGTACTGCGTTCGCGCAGCGGCGAGGTGCTGCTGGAGAGCGAGCGCGCCGTGCGCGTGCGCGCGTCCGAGTACGCGGTGGAAGCCGAGGAAGAACGCCATACCTGCGGCAGCATGCGCATGGTGGCGAAGCAGCTGCATGCCACCGTGGGTGAGACGCGGCTGGTGGGCCGGAACTATGAGGCGGTGCTGGACCGCATGACGCTGATGGCGCGGCTGTCGCTGCGCAGCGTCAGCGAGATGGACCAGGTGCGCGCCGGCGCCATCGATTTCCAGGCGGAGCAGAGCGCGCGGCTGCACGCGGCCTACACGGTGGTGACGGGCGGCGACCTGGTCAAGGTGGACGCCAAGCAGATCCACATGGGGTAGGACGGTGGACATCGCCCAACCCCTTGCCGCTGCCGAAAATCCGCCCGCCGCGCCAGACGGCGCGCTGGCGCAATGGTGGCGCGCGCTGGAGCGCGAACCGCAAGCCCACGACCTGTTCCATGCCTTGCGCTGGATAGATGCGCTCTCCGGGGCGCGCAAGCCGCTGGGCCGCGACACGGTCGCGCGCCACGAACCCGTGCGGCTGCGGCAGGAGCCGTCGATGGCATTCGCGCCATCCACCGTGGCGGGCGCGCGCGCAGCCATGGGCGGCCAGCCCGCGGAACTGTCGATATTCAGCTTTGGCCTGTTCGGTCCGAATGGGCCCTTGCCTCTGCATCTGACGGAACACGCCCGCGAGCGCATGGCGCATCACGGCGACCGCACGCTGTCCGCATTCGCGGACGTGTTCCACCATCGGCTCATCCTGCTGTTCTACCGCGCCTGGGCCGATGCGCAGAGCACGGTCAGCCTGGATCGCAAGGATGAGCGCTTCACGCGCTATGTGGCCAGCCTGCTGCACATGGGCGAACCGTCGATGCGGCGCCGCGACGCCGTGCTGGACCATGCCAAGTACCACATGGCTGGGCATCTGACGCGCCAGACCCGCAATCCGGAAGGACTCAAGCACATCCTGCAATCGTTCTTCGGCCTGCCGGTGCGCATTCGCGAGTTCGTACCGCAGTGGATCCGCCTGGAACCGGCACAGCGACTGGGGCTGGGCGGCTTGGCGGGGCTGGGGCGCGACACGGTGCTGGGGGTAGCGGTGCGCGACGCCCAGCACAAGTTCCGCATCGAGATCGGTCCCTTGGCGCTGGCGGACTACCAGAGCTTTCTGCCAGGAGGCGAACGCGCCCGCCAGCTGACGCATTGGGTCAGGCATTACATCGGCATGGAGTTGGCCTGGGATCTGCGGCCGGTGCTGCGCGCGCAGGATGCGCGCGGGCTTGTCCTGGGCGCGCAGCGGCCGCTGGGCCTCTCTTCGTGGCTGGGCAAGCGCCGGCCCGGGCAAGGCGAAGCTGGCGATCTCCTGCTGGATTATGAAAGTCGCGGCCGTATCCCGCCGCGTGGCCGCCTGCCGGCTTCAACCTCAACGACCACGCGCGCCTGACGCGCCACCCTGCCATGTCGGATATCGGCCGCATCGACCTCTTCGGAAAGCTCAATCCGCTGCTCTACCAGACGCTGGAGGGCGCCACCGCGTTCTGCAAGCTGCGGGGCAATCCCTATGTGGAACTGGTGCATTGGGTGCATCAGATCCTGCATGCGCAAGACAGCGACCTGCACCGGATTGCGCGCCGCTTCGGACTGGACATGGCGGCATTGCAAGCCGACCTGACGGCGGAGCTGGACCGCCTGCCGGCCGGGGCGGGTTCGGTGTCCGATCTGTCCGAACACATTGATCACGCAGTCGAAAGGGCCTGGGTGTTGGGGTCGCTGCGCTATGGCGCGGTACGCATCCGCAGCGCCCATCTGCTGGCGGGACTGGCGCGGACCTACGCGCTGCGCCACGTGCTGCTGGGCATGTCGGCGCAGTTCTCGCGCATCGCGCCAGACACGTTGCTGGAACAGTTGCAGGAGATCGTGCAAGGCTCGCCGGAAGATGCGGCCGAGGCTGCGTCCGTTGCCGTCGCAGCCGGGGCGCCGGGCGAGGGCGGTTCCGCGCTTGCGCGTTTTGCCGTCGACTTGACCGCCCGCGCGCACGCGGGCGAGATCGATCCGGTGTCCGGACGCGACGAGGAAATCCGCCAGCTCATCGATGTGCTGATGCGGCGCCGCCAGAACAACCCGCTACTGGCCGGCGAGGCCGGCGTCGGCAAGACGGCCGTGGTGGAAGGCCTGGCGCTGCGCCTGGCGGCGGGAGAGGTGCCACCGCAGCTGCGCGACGTTGCGCTGTATCTGCTGGACATCGGCCTGTTGCAGGCGGGCGCGGGCGTGAAGGGCGAGTTCGAGCAACGGCTGCGCGGCGTCATAGACGAGGTGCAGGCCAGCGAGCGGCCGGTGGTGCTGTTCATCGACGAGATCCACACGCTGGTGGGCGCGGGCGGCGCCGCGGGCACGGGAGACGCGGCCAATCTGTTGAAGCCTGCGCTGGCTCGCGGCCAGCTGCGCACCATAGGCGCCACCACCTGGTCGGAATACAAGAAGTACATCGAGAAGGACCCCGCGCTGAGCCGCCGCTTCCAGGTCATACAGGTGCACGAACCGGATGAGGCGCGCGCATCCGGCATGCTGCGGGGCCTGGCTGAAACGCTGCAGGCCCATCATGGCGTGCTGCTGCTGGACGAGGCGATCGAGGCGGCAGTGACCTTGTCGCACCGCTATATTCCCGCGCGCCAGCTGCCGGACAAGGCGGTGGCGCTGCTGGACACGGCCTGCGCGCGCGTCGCGGTCAGCCAGCATGCGGTGCCGCCCAGCCTGGAGGAGGCGCGCAGGCGGGTCCAGGCATTGGAGTTGGCGCAGCGCATCGCCGAACGTGAACTGCGCCTGGGCGAGGGCGACGCGCAGCGGATCCAGCGCCTGGCGGCCGAGCAGGCCGGAGCCGTGGACGACGAGCGGACGCTGGCGGCGCGCTGGGAGTCGGAACGTGCGTTGGCCGGGCATGTGCTGACATTGCGCAAGACGCTGGACCTTGCAGCGTCCGACGCGCAGGATGACCAGCGCCATGCGTTGACGCAGGCGCGCGTAGCGCTGGCGGCCAGCCAGGGTGAGACGGCGATGGTGCATTGCGCGGTCGATGCGGCGGCGGTCGCGGCGGTGGTGGCTGATTGGACCGGCATCCCCGTGGGCCGCATGCTGCGGGACGAGGCGCGCGCCGTGCTGGATCTGGCGGATACGCTGTCGACGCGGGTGATCGGTCAGCGCGAAGCGCTGGAGGCGGTGGCGCGCCGGGTCCAGACCTCTCGTGCCGGCTTGACCGACCCGGACAAGCCGGTGGGCGTGTTCCTGCTCTGCGGCCCCAGCGGCGTCGGCAAGACGGAGACCGCGCTGGCCTTGGCCGAGGCGCTTTATGGTGGCGAGCAGAACCTGATCACGATCAACATGAGTGAGTTCCAGGAGTCGCATACGGTGTCCACCCTCAAGGGCGCGCCGCCTGGATACGTGGGCTATGGCGAGGGCGGCGTGCTGACCGAGGCGGTGCGCAGGCGGCCCTACAGCGTGGTGCTGTTGGACGAGGTGGAGAAGGCGCACGCCGACGTGCATGAGATCTTCTTCCAGGTCTTCGACAAGGGCTGGATGGAGGACGGCGAGGGGCGCTACATCGATTTCCGCAACGCGGTGATCATCCTGACCTCCAATGTGGGCGCGGACCGCATCGCGGCGCTGTGCCGCGACCCGGAGCTGTTGCCGGACAGCGCCGCGCTGGCCGCGGCATTGCGCGAGCCGCTGCTGCAGGCCTTTCCGGCCGCTCTGCTGGGGCGGCTGGTCGCGGTGCCGTACCTGCCGTTGCCGGACACCATGCTGGCACGCATCGTGGACCTGCAGTTTGAACGCGTGCGCCGCCGCCTCCTGGAGCACCACGGCATCGTGCTGGAGGTAACGCCCGAGGCCACCGCGCTGGTCGTGGCGCGATGCGCCGAAGTGGAGTCGGGCGCACGCATGGTGGATGCCGTGCTCACCAACACGGTGTTGCCCAGGATCAGCCGGGAGCTGCTGGGCGCCTCGATGCAGGACCGCAGACTGAGCAGGGTAGGCCTGTCAGCCGCGGACGGGGAGTTCCGTTATGACTACGCCTGAGACTTCAGCGGTCTTGGTCGCCAGGCTCTGGTTTGACGGGCGCGGGCCGCAAGTAGCCGCCGATCTCCCGCAGATGGTCGGATGCGCTGCGATGGTCCGCGGACTCGCGCGGATGGCCCAAGGCATCAGCGACGGGATGGGCGCGGTGCTCGGCCAGCGCGTCGTGGGCGGGCAGGGCGGACGGGGTGCCGTCCGAGAAGATGCTGGGCGTGCCATCGCCGGGCGCGTCGAACAGCGCCAGGGGATCGGTGAGCGCGCGCGCCACCGCGCCATCGCCGGGCGGCAGGTGGCGCAAGGGGTCTTCCGGGTTGCGCGCCTGGGCGGAGTCCAGATCGAAGGGATGCGTGGAGACGTCCGGCGCGCTGCCCACGGGCAAGGTGCCCGGACCGATCAGGTCGCTGAAGACGTCGTCGTCGGCGACCACGGACGTAGCGGCTACCGCCGCTTCGGACGCGCCCGTATCTGCCCGCAGCCGGTAATCGCCGATCTGCAATTCGTCGCCGGGATTCAGCGGCACTTCCTGGTCCCGCGCGAGCGCCTGGCCATTGACGCTGACGGCGCTCATGCTGCTCAGGTTCAGCACAAAGCCGGCGTCCGCGTCGTTGACGCGGATCGCCGCCTGCACGCGGCAGATGGCGCGCGTGGGATCGGGCAGGGCCAGGTGATTTTCGAGACTGCGGCCTATCGTGGCGCCGGGCGCCGTGAACACGGCGTGGATGGGGTCGAAGGCCGGATCGCCGGCACGCTGGAACACGATGAGTTTCACGCCTGTCTCCTGGGCGCCGTTGGCGCGTTAGCGAGTCTGGGACGCCTGCGCCGTCTGGAAAGCCGGTCCCCACAGGGGATGTCCGGCCTCATTCGGCGCAAGCTGGAACGAGGGTTGCAGCTGCAGGATGCGCACGAAGCTGTCCTCGCACAGCTGGCGGTAGTGGGTCACGCAGTAGCTGAAGGCCTGCAGCTTGAGGGCTTCGACCCGCATGGGAGTGGGGGCGGTGGCCAGCGCGTCGGAAGTCGCCACCGTGCGCACGACAGCGCCGAAGCGGCTGGCGGCATATTCGTCGCGGACCTGCTGCAAGGCGTCCACGGCCTGCGGCGATGGCGTGGCGGCACAGGCTGCGAGCAGGGCGAGAGCGGATATCAAGCTGATGCGTGCGGGCTGTTTCATGGCGCGGGCGTGTCGTTCGGGGTGGGTAGGCCTGGTCATTCCGCCGATGATAGCGGCCCGTCGTGCAAGGTATGCGTCGCGGCGTAACAGACGTGTGTACTTTTATTTCCGAGGTCCTATGAGCAGTCCATGCCTACGAATGATTCCGACGGGACGGCGACGCATCGCGGCGATTCTTGCGGGCGTGCTGGCGGCGGCGCTGCTCGCGGCATGTTCGTCGACGGCCAGGCGCGTGCCCGTGCCTTACGCGATCGAGCTGCGTGCGGATCCCAAAGTCAACCAGAACGCGAGCGGCAGGCCGTCGCCGGTGCAGGTGACGATCTACGAGCTGAAGTCAGCCAGCATCTTCGAATCGCGCGACTTTTTCACCTTGCAGGGCGATGCGCACGCGGCGCTGGGCGCTGAGCTGCTCAATGTCGACCAGGTGATCCTGAAGCCGGGCGAGACCAAGGTGGTGCAGTACCCCGGCAATGCCGAGGCGCGCGTGGTGGGCGTGGTGGCGGCCTATCGCGAACTGGAGCAGAGCAAGTGGCGGCTGCTGGTGGCGCTGCCCGAGGCGCAGAACACCAATATGTACAAGGTCTGGCAGTTCTCGCCGAATGAAGAGACGGTGAAAGTCGCGGTCAAGCGCGACGGGCTGGAAGAAGTGGATCGCAGCCGTTCGTGGTGGCCTTTTTAGATGCAGAGAGAACCGGACATGGTGAGCAGAGACAAAGTGATCTGGTCGGAGGGTATGTTCCTGCGGCCCCAGCATTTCCAGCAGTTTGAACGCCATATGCTGCACACCGCGCAGCAGCGCGCGGCCGCGCTCCAGGGGTTCTTCTGGGGCTTCAGCCAGCTGTCGCTGGACCGCGACGCGCTGGCGATAGGCAAGGTGGCGCTGACGCGGGCGCAAGGCGTCATGCCTGACGGCACGCCTTTCGATTTTTCGCACCCGGACGCGGCGCCGGCGGCGTTCGAAGTGCCGGCGCAGACGCGCGGCGCGCGCATCCTGCTGGCCCTGCCGCGCGTGCGCGCCGGCGCCAGTGACGTCATCTACGACGGCGAGGAAGACACGCTGGCGCGCTATCTGGTGCACGAGGCCGAGGTGGAGGACAGCGGCTCGGTGGCCCTGGAACCCGTCCTGATGCAGCTGGGCCGCTTGCGCTTGCGGCTGATGCTGGAGGACGAGCTGACCGACGACTGGCTGGGCCTGGGCGTCGCGCGCATCCTGGAGCGCCGCTCGGACAACCGGGTGGTGCTGGACGAGGGCTACATAGCGCCCTGGGTGGCGGCGGGCGAGCATCCGGTCCTGCGCGGCTTTATCGATGAATTGCAGGGGCTGCTCGGCGCGCGCAGCGAGGCGCTGGCCGCGCGCTTGTCGCAGCCTGGCCGCGGCGGCGTCTCCGAGGTGTCGGACTTCATGCTGCTGGAGACCGTCAACCGCTATATGGGCGCGATCTGGCATGCGCGCCAGAACGTCGGGCAGCATCCGGAGCGCCTGTTCCACGACTGGCTGATGCTGGCCTGCGACCTTGCCACTTTCACATCCGCGACGCGGCGGCCGGGCGTATTGCCGGGGTATGCGCACGACGATCTGCAGGGCAGCTTCACGCCCCTGATGAATGAGCTGCGCCGTTCGTTGTCAGCCGTGCTGGAGCAACGGGCCTTGCAGATTCCGCTGCAGGACCGCGGCCAGGGCGTGCGCGTGGCGCAGATCCAGGATGCGGAGCTGTTGCAATCGGCCGGCTTCGTGCTGGCGGTGCATGCGGATCTGGGTGTGGAGGCCGTGCGCACGCGCTTTCCGGCGCAGGTCAAGATCGGTCCGGTGGAACGCATCCGCGACCTGGTGCACCTGCAATTGCCGGGCGTCGCCGTGCGTGCGCTGCCGGTGGCGCCGCGGCAGATTCCATACAGCGCCGGACATGTCTACTTCGAATTGGATAAGAGCGGCGAATTCTGGAAACAGCTGGAGCGCACCGGCGCGCTTGCGCTGCATCTGGCGGGCGATTTTCCCGGGCTGACGATGGAGTTCTGGGCGCTGCGCGATTGAGCGCAGTCCAACCAGACGGAGACAACTATGCATGCTTCGGATCACACGCTGGCCGGCCCTCCGGGCGGCATGGGCGATGGCGCTGCCAGTACGGCGGGCAGGCTGCGGCCCCACGACTACGTCATCAGTGGCACCAATCCGCTGGTGGCGGCGGCAAACCCGCTGCTGGACCTCATTCCGCAGATCCGCGCCACGGCGACTCATCCGTCGCCCGCGATGCTGCGCGAGCACCTGCTGGACGAGGTGCGCCAGTTCGAGCTGCGCGCGCAGCAGGCGGGCATACCCAACGAAACCATACTGGGCGCGCGCTACTGCCTGTGCACGGCATTGGACGAGGCCGCCGCGCTCACGCCATGGGGCGGGGGCGGGGTGTGGTCCGCGCACAGCCTGCTGGTCACCTTCCACAACGAGACCTGGGGCGGCGAAAAGTTCTTCCAGCTGCTGGCCAAGCTGTCGCAGAACCCGGGGCAACATCTGGATCTGCTGGAGCTGCTGTACTACTGCCTGCTGCTGGGTTTCGAAGGACGCTACCGCGTGATCGACAACGGCCGTTCGCAGCTGGAGACGCTGCGGCAGCGCCTGCTGCGGATCCTGCGCGGCGCGCGCGGCGAGTATCCGCTGGCGCTGTCGCCCCATTGGCGCGACGAGCCGGCGCAGACGCCCCTGCGCCGCTTGCCCGTACCGCTGTGGGTGTTCGGCGCATTGGCCGCCGTGCTGGCGCTGGCGCTGTACTGGGGCCTGGGCTGGCGACTGGGCAGCCAATCCGACGGCGTGTTCGCATCCATCGCCAAGCTGCGCCCGCCTACCGTGCAGATCGCGCCGGCGGTGAAGCGGCCGGCGCCCACGCCGAGGCTGGCGGTGTTCCTGGCGCCCGAGATCCGCGATCAGCTGGTCACCGTGCGCGACGAGGTAGACCGCAGCGTGGTGGTGCTGCGGGGTGACGGCGTGTTCGAGTCCGGCGCCAGTTCCGTGCGCGACCAGTATCTGCCGGTGTTGTCGCGCGTGGCCGACGCCTTGCGCGAGACGCAGGGCAGCATTCTGGTGCGCGGCTATTCCGACAATACGCCGATGCGCAGCGCGCGCTTCCCGTCCAACTGGCACCTGTCGCAGGCGCGCGCGGATGCGGTCAAGGACATGCTGGAGCAACGCCTGGGCCAGACAGCCAGGGTGCGCGCGGAGGGTCGCGGCGATGCCGATCCGGTGGCGCCCAACGACACGGCCGCGGGCCGTGCGCTGAACCGGCGGGTGGAGATCACGGTGCTGGTGCCGCCGCCGGCGCACGAGCAGGGAGGACAGGAATGATCTACAGGCTGTTCGGATGGTTTTTCAGCCGCCGCGTGTGGAACTTCCTGGGGCTGGTGGCCCTGGCGGTGCTGATCTGGATCGCGGGGCCGCTCATCGCGATCGGCGCCTTGCGCCCGCTGGAAAGCGAAACCGTGCGCATCGCGGTCATCGTGGCGATGTTCGCGATCTGGCTGCTGCGGCTGTTGTGGCGCAAATGGCGCGAGGGGCGTTTGAACGCACAGTTGCTGAGCCAGCTGCGGCGGCCCAAGCCCAAGACGGACAAGCCTTTGGAGGAGGCCGCAGGCAATGACGAGATACGCCAGCTGGAGGCGCGGTTCCACGAGGCCGTGGAACTGCTGCGCAAGACCCGCTTCGAGAGCCGCGGCAAGCGCGGCGCGCTGGACCGGTTCTCCAAGCAGTATCTGTACCAGTTGCCCTGGTACGTGATCATCGGTGCGCCGGGCGCGGGCAAGACCACCGCGCTGGTGAACTCGGGGCTGAACTTTCCCCTGGCGGAACGCTACGGCAAAGTGGCCTTGCGCGGTGTGGGCGGCACCCGCAATTGCGACTGGTGGTTTACCGACGATGCCGTGCTATTGGACACGGCTGGGCGCTACACCACGCACGAAAGCGATCCGACTGGCGACGAGGAAGAGTGGCGCGGCTTTCTCGGCTTGCTGTCCAAGTATCGCGGCCGGCAGCCCATCAATGGCGCCATGCTGACGGTCAGCGTCGAAGACCTGCTGTCGGCTTCCGACGCCGAACGGGCGCAGCATGCGGCGGTGTTGCGGCGCCGGCTGCAGGAACTGCGTGAACAGTTGGGTATCGCGTTTCCGGTCTATGTGCTGGTGACCAAGACCGACCTGCTGTCGGGCTTCGAAGAGTATTTCGCTTCCTTCACCCGCGAGGAACTGGCGCAGATATGGGGCTTCACCTTGCCGTATGCGCGCGCGCAGGAGCCGGACTTCGACCTGTACGAGGCCTTTCACGAGGAATATGCCCTGTTGCAGCGGCGCCTGGATGACGCTTTGCCCGAAGTGGTGGCGGCCGAGAACGATCCGGCGCGGCGCGCGCTCGCCTATATGCTGCCGCAGCAGTTCGCCGGCCTGCAGGCCATCCTGGGCCATTTCCTGAGCGATGTGTTCGCGACCTCGAAGTTCGAGGCGCGCGTCATTCCACGAGGCGTCTACTTCACCAGCGGCACGCAGGGCGGCGAAACCTTCGACCAGGTGACCGGCCATCTGAAGCGCTACCTGCGCATCGACGGCGGCGCCGCGTCCGCGGCCAGCGTGCCGGGTGAAGGAGAGGGCCGCAGCTACTTCCTGAAGAACCTGCTGCAGGACGTGATCTTCCGCGAAGCGGGCCTGGCGAGCCGCAATCTGCGCTGGGAACGCCGCTACCGGCAGCTGCATTGGGCGGGTTACGGCCTGGTGGCAGCGGCCTTCGTGGCCTTGATCGGGGGGTGGGCGATGAGCTATCGCAACAACGCCGACTACGTGGAGGAAGTGGCGCGGCGCGTGCCCGCGGTGGAGAAGCTGACGCGCGACATCAAGATCACGCGCACCGGCGACTTGCTGGGACTGATGCCATTCCTGGACAGTCTCTGGTACCTGCCGCAGCACGAAGGCTTCGAGATCGACAACCCGCCTCTGGGCTATCGCTACGGGCTCTACCAGGGCCAGAAGCTGCAGGCGGCGGCGCAGGGCGTGTACGGCAACACGCTGGACCAGGTGCTGCTGCCGCAAGTGGTGCGGCGCGTCGAGACGGCCTTGCGCGACGCCTCGGCCAGCGACCTGGAGTATTCCTACGAGGCGCTGCGGGCCTATCTGATGCTGTACGAGGCCGAGCGTTATGACGCGGAGTTCATGCATGCCTGGCTGCTGTCGGACATGCAGGCCACCTTGCCCGAGGGCTACACGCGGCGCCAGTATGAACAGCTGTCGCTGCACCTGCGCAACCTGACGCAGAGCCATGTGCTGGCCTCGCCGTTTCCCAAGGATGACGCATTGGTGGCGCAGGCGCGCGAGAAGCTGGCGCGCTACACGCTGGCGCAACGCGCCTACAGCCGGCTGCGCCGCACCCTGGCCAACGCCGATGCGGCGCCCGAGATCACGGTGGTGACGCTGGGCGGTGCGCAGGCCAGCGCCGTCTTCGTGCGCAAGAGCGGCAAGCCGTTGAGCCAGGGCATACCCGCGCTCTACAGCTATCGCGGCTACTGGGACGTGTTCAACAAGCGCGTCACCGGCGTGGCCGAGGTGCTGCGGTCGGACGATGCGTGGATCTTGAACATACCCTTGCGCAGCCAGCTGGACCAGACGGCGCAACGCCAACTGGTGGTGGACATCAAGCGCTTGTACATGAACGACTACGTGGCGCAGTGGGACGGCTATCTGAACGATCTGCAGCTGGCGCCCAGCAAATCGCTGCTGCAGAACATCCAGATGGCGCGCACCTTGTCGGCGCCGGAGTCGCCGCTGGTGCGGCTGGTGCGCGGCGTCGCGCGCGAAACTTCCTTGTTGCGCGATACGGGCAAGGACGACCGCTCGCTGGTGGATCAGGCGCGCGACCGCGTCAGCAGCACGCGCGAGGCGCTGGAGCAGATGTTCGGGCCAACCGGGCCGGGCGCGGCCATGCGCGCCGACGCCAGCGACGAGAAGCTGGAGCGCATCGTGGACCAGCATTTCGAACCCTACCGCCGGCTGGCCGAAGGCGAGGGCGCGGCGGCCGGCGCTGCTTCGCCGATCGCTGCCACCACGGGTCTCATCAACGAGCTCTATACCTATCTGACGGCGGCGGACGCGGCCTTGCGCAGCGGCAGTCCCGCGCCCAGCTCGGATGCCGTGACCAAGCTGCGGGCGGAGGCGGGACGCCTGCCCGGGCCGCTGCGCGACGTGCTCAACTCCCTGTCCGTGAACGCGTCCGGCGAGGTGTCCGACGTGGCCCGCGCGCGCATGGGCGAGACCGTGTCCGCCACCATAGGCATGTTCTGCGGTCAGTCCGTGGCCGGGCGCTACCCGTTTTCCGGCCGTTCCGCGCGCGACGTGGCGCCCAACGACATGGCGCGGCTGTTCGGGCCCAATGGCCTGATGGACGACTTCTTCCAGAAGAACCTGGCGACCCAGATTGACGTGTCCGGACAGCGCTGGCGCTTCAAGCCCGGTATCGATGGCAAGTCGGGGGAGAACTCCGCCACGCTGGATGCCTTCCAGCGCGCTGGCGTCATCCGCGACGTGTACTTCATGGCGGGCAACCCCATGCCCTCGTACCGGGTGGCCATCAGGCCCGTGGAAATGGACGCGGGCATCACCCAGTTCGTGATGGACGTGGACGGCCAGGCGGTGCGCTACGCGCACGGCCCGCAGGTCGCGACCACGGTGCAGTGGCCCGGCCCCCGCGGCAGCAACCAGGTGCGCATAGAGCTTACGCCGCAGGAAGGGGCGGCGGGCATGACCACGTCCGGCCCCTGGGCGCTGAACCGCATGCTGGATCGCGCCCAGCTGCGGCGCGGCGCCACGGCGGAAATCACACTGGCCACATTCGACCTGGGCGGGCGCAAGGTGGTGCTGGAGATCACCGCCAGCAGCGTCAAAAGCCCTTTTCATCTGGCCGAGATGCAGGCCTTTGCCTGCCCCGGCGCGTCATGAACAGGACATGGACATGGAGCTAGCAGTGGAGTGGGGACGGGTGGGCTGGTACGGCAAGATTCCGGCGGCGGGAGATTTCGTGCACCGGCGTCTGCCGCGCGAGCTGATCACTTGGTGGGACCGCTGGTTGCAGTTCGGGCTGGCTGCGCTGAAGCAGGCGCCGGACGTCAATGCCGCGCGCGGTTTCGCGTCGGCGCCCATCTGGAATTTCGCGATTCCATCGGGGCCGGGCGCCGGCGTCGCGCAGCTGGGCTGCATCACGCCCAGCCGCGACCGGGTGGGCCGGGGCTATCCGCTGTGTGTCGTCATGGCCGTGCCGCCCGAGCAGTACCACAGCAGCATCCTGGACGGCGCCAGCGACTATTACCGGCAGGTCGGCGCCAGCTTGCTGGCCGCGGTGCGCCACGGTTGCCCGGCGGAACAGTTCGACCGCAGCCTGCAGCAGTTGCGCATGCCCGTGGCGGCGGCGCGCGTGTCCGCGCCGCGTGCGGGCAGCGACATCATGGACATCCTGAGCGCGGGCCGGGAGCAGGATTCCGCGCCCCTGGCGCGCCGCGCGCTGGGCGCCTGGCCCGATCTGCCGTTCTGCTTCAACCCCAGTTCCCACACCAGCTATTGGTGGACCAACCAGACGGACGGCGCGGCTTTGCAGACCTATATCCATGGCGGCGCGCTGAACGCCACGCTGTTCGCCAGATTGTTCTCATCCCTGCCGACCTGGCATCCCTGAACCTGCCGGAGGACTGCGCATGCTTCGAACTTCAGCTGTGCCGCCGGGACCGGGCCCGGCAGGCTGGCCGGCCGCTCCAGAGGAGGCGCCCCTGGCCGATATCTTGCGCCTGCCGCCCGGGCGGCTGCGTGAACAGGAGATCCTGCGCCTCGTCGCCGGTTTGTCCGCCTCCCTGGCCGCCTTGCACGAGGCCGGCGGGGTGCACGGCGGCATCTGCCCCGGTGCCGTGATCCGCGATGCGCAGGGTGTTGCCGTCCTGGCGCCGCCTGCCGATGTTGCGCCGGATGAGGAAGACGCCGTCCGGCACGCGGGTTACGCCGCGTTCGAACAGTACACGGACGATCCGAGCCATGCTTGCGGCCCTTGGACGGACGTGTACGGGCTGGCGGCGCTGGCGTACTTCCTGGCGTCGGACGCAGCGCCTCCGGGCGCGCTGGCGCGGCGCGTGCGCGACGACTGCCTGCCTTTGGACGAATGGCAACCGGGCGCCTATCGAGCGGCGTTCTGCGCCGCCGTGGACGAGGGGCTGGCGATGGAGGAGCAGGCCAGGCCGCGGACGGCTGCGGCGCTTGCCGCGGCGATGGGTGCGGTCCCGCCGGCCGTGGCGGCTGCTGTGGCGCATCCCGCGCCGGCGCCCGCGGCGGATCCGGAGCCGGACATGTTTGCGCCCTCATTGATGGCGGAGACGCCCGCCGACGAGTCTGCCGATCCGCTACCGGCTGCCGCCCGCCTGACCGCGATGCGGCCGGAACACCCGGCGCGGGCGCGGCGCATGTTGCCGCTCGCCGTGGCGGGCCTGCTGCTGCTTGCGGCGGGCGGGTATGCGTGGTTGCGGTCGGCGCAGCCGCCACAGCCCGCTACCGTCG
Source organism: Achromobacter sp. SD115 (assembly GCF_017355315.1). Taxonomy (NCBI): domain Bacteria; kingdom Pseudomonadati; phylum Pseudomonadota; class Betaproteobacteria; order Burkholderiales; family Alcaligenaceae; genus Achromobacter; species Achromobacter sp. SD115. The sequence continues at coordinate 264,244 of NZ_JADIJM010000006.1, forward strand.
CAACAGCGCCTGCGCCGACGCCACAGACCCCGCCGGATTCTTCCGCCGCGGCCGGATCCGTCTCGCCGTCGCAGACTGCCGCCGCCGTATCCGTGGCGCCGGCCGCCAGCCCAAAACCAGAAAGCGCCCCTGAGCCTGAAGCCGCGGCAGTCCCTCCGGTTTCAGAGCCGGCCGCACCCGCGACCCCGCCGCCTCAGGCGGCGCCTGTCACGGTGCGCGTGGCGGTGCGTCCATGGGGAGAGGTGCTGGTCAACGGCCGCTCGCGCGGCGTGAGCCCGCCGCTGCGCGAGCTGTCCCTGCCGCCCGGCCGCTATCAGGTGACCGTGCGCAACGCGTCGGCGGGAGACCACCGCATGACCCTGACGGTGGCGCCCGGCCGGCCGGCCTCCATCACGCATGAGTTCAAGTGAAAGACGCGCCATCGCGCACGCACGCGGCGCAGGCGCCGTGCCGCTGATGGCGGCAGCCCCTCAGGGCAGGGTGGATTCGCCCCTGAGCAGGTCGTCCAGCGTTTCGCGCTGGCGCACCACGTAGTACTTGTCGCCGTCGACCATGGCTTCGGCCGCGCGGGGGCGGGCGTTGTAGTTGCTGGCCATGGCCATGCTGTAGGCGCCAGCGGACTCGACCGCCAGCAGGTCGCCTTGCTCGATGGTCAGTTTGCGCTGCCGGGCCAGCCAGTCGGCGCTTTCGCAGACCGGACCGACGATGTCGTAGAGGGTTGCGTCGCCCGCGCGCGGATGCACGGGGCGCACGCCGTGGAAGGCCTCGTACAGCGCGGGGCGCAGCAGGTCGTTCATGGCGGCGTCGACGATGGCGAAGTTGCGCGCTTCCGAGTGCTTCAGGTACTGGACCCGGGTGAGCAGCACGCCGGCATTGCCCACCAGCGAGCGGCCGGGCTCCAGCACCAGTTGCAGATGGCCGAAGCCGCGCGCGTTCAGGCGTTCGAAGACGCGGTCCAGCAAGGCCTTCGGCGAGGGCGGGATCTCATCCGTATAACGGATGCCCAGGCCGCCGCCCAGGTCCAGATGGGCGATGCGGATGCCGGCCTGATCCAGCTTTGCGATCAGGTCCAGCAGTTTTTCCAGCGCGTCGAAATAGGGACTGATATCGGTAAGCTGTGAACCGATATGGCAGTCCACGCCCACGATGTCCAGGCCCGGTAGCGATTGGGCGCTGCGGTAGACGTCCAGCGCCGATTCGATGGCGATGCCGAACTTGTTTTCCTTCAGACCGGTGGAAATGTATGGATGCGTCTGCGCGTCCACGTCCGGGTTGACCCGCAGCGAGACGGGCGCCCGCAGGCCCATGCCATGCGCGACTTCCGACAGGCGGCGCAATTCGGCTTCGGATTCGACGTTGAAGCACTTGACCTTGGCCGCGAGCGCGGCGCGCATCTCCCAGGCCTGCTTGCCCACGCCTGAAAACACGATCCTGGACGGGTCCGCGCCCGCCGCCAGGGCGCGCTTGAGCTCGCCGCCGGAAACGATGTCGAAGCCCGCGCCCAGGCGCGCGAATTCCTTCAGGACGGCCAGGTTGGAATTGGCCTTCATGCCGTAGCAGACCAGTACGGGGTGCTGGCCGACGGCGTTGCGGTAGGATTCCCAGGCGGCCTTGAGCGCGGCGCGCGAGTAAACGTACAGCGGCGTGCCCAGCTTTTCGGCCAGGTGATCCAGCGGCACGTCCTCGGCGTACAGCACATTGTTGCGGAACTGGAAGTACGGATGACCGGCCAGTTCAGGCTGCGCGGGGAATCGGGAAGTCATGGCAGCGACGGGGCCGGCGGGATGACCGTCGGCTGCGGTTGCTGTTGCGTACGCGAGGGCGGCTTGCCGTCAGGCGTCGGCATGTACAAGGGGCCCTTGTACCCGCAGGCCGCGACCATGCCGGTCGCCAGCAGCGTGGCTACAATGCGAAGGACCATGCGGCGAAATGCCAAGTGGAACACTGGGAACTCCTAAATCTTGCAGGCTCGATTATGACCGAAACCGAATTTCTTGCGTTGATCGACCAGGTGCTGAACAGCATCGAAAGCCAGGCCGATGACTGGGCGGCTTCGCTCGATGTCGATGTCGAAACCAGCCGCAGCGGCAATGTGCTGACGATGGTCTTCGAAGACAACACCCACGTGGTGGTGAACAGCCAGGCTGCCATGCAGGAGCTATGGGTCGCGGCGCGCAGCGGCGGCTTCCATTACCGTTACGACGGCCAGCACTGGAACGATACCCGAGGCGGCCCGCAGTTGCCGGACGCCCTGTCGCAGATCTGTTCCGCGGCGGCTGGCGTACCCGTGACGATACGCCTGTAAAGACGCCAGATTCAGGCGAAAAAAAGGCCGGCCCCATCGGGCCGGCCTTGCTATTTGCGCGTCAGAACGGGATCTTCTGGGACCAGGGCGTATTGCTTTGCGTGCCCACGCCCGGCGCGACCTTGATCCTGGTTTCCTCGCTGGTGCTGCCGTTCAGGCCATTGAGGAACTCGCCCAGCGTGTCGGCCTCGGGCAAGCCCAGGCGCGCGACGGCCTGTCCGGGCGGGAATTCGGAGAAATAGAACTCGCCGTTTTCCACGATGAGGCCGTCGGGACGGGGGCGCGGCTTCTCTTCGGGCACGCCTTTGAGGACCGTCTGCATGTAATCGACCCAGATCGGCATGGCGACGCCGCCGCCGGTTTCGCGCGAGCCCAGCGACTTGGGCTGGTCAAAGCCCAGCCACGCGGTGGCGACCAGCGACGGGGTGTAGCCGGAGAACCAGGCGTCCACGGATTCGTTGGTGGTGCCGGTCTTGCCGGCGATGTCGTTGCGCTTGAGCAGGACGCGCGCGCGCGCCGCGGTGCCGTAGGTAGCCACGCCGCGCAGGATGTCGTCCATGATCCAGGCGGTGCGCGGATCGATGGCGCGGGCCGCGGCATCGCCGGCCACGACCGGCTTGGACTGCATGATGACCTTGCCGTTGCTGTCGGTGACGCGGTCGATCAGGTAGGGCGTGACGCGGTAGCCGCCGTTGGCGAACACCGAGAAGGCGCCGGCCAACTGCAGCGGCGTGACCGAGCCCGCGCCCAGCGCCAGCGGCAGCACGGCGGGCTGGCGGGCCTTGTCGAAGCCGAAGCGGGTCAGGTAGTCCTGCGCGTACTGCGGGCCGATGGCCTGCAGGATACGGATCGACACCATGTTCTTGGATTTGTACAAGCCCTGGCGCAGGGTCAGCATGGGTTCGTACTGGTTGCCGTAGTTCTTCGGGTTCCAGGCCTTGGAACCGGTCTGAGCGGCCGTCAGCTCGAAGGGCTGGTCCGAGATCTGGGTGCCCGGGGTCAGGCCGCGCTCCAGCGAAGCGGCGTAGATGAAGGGCTTGATGTTCGAGCCCGGCTGGCGCCAGGCCTGCGTCACGCGGTTGAAGTTGCCGCGGTAGAAGTCGAAGCCGCCGACCATGGCGCGGATCGCGCCGTCCTGCGGCGACAGCGCCACGAAGGCCGCCTGCACCGAGGGCAGATTGATGATTTCCCAGTTGTCGCCGAACTTGCGGATGTAGACCACGGAGCCGCGCTTGATGCGCTGCTCGGGCTTGGCCTTGTCGTTCAGCGCGCGCGCCACCACGCCCAGCACCTTCTTGTCGGTGACGGTGATGATCTCGCGCGAGCTGCGCGCCAGCTTCACTTCGGTGGGGCTGGCCGACAGCACCAGCGCCGTCAGCAGATCGCCGCTGTCGCTGAACTTGTCGAACACGCCGTCCAGGAATTCATCGAGCGCCTGCGGATTGTTCTCGGTGCCGGGGGGCAGGTCCAGCTGTTCCTCGGGGCCGGGGTAGGGCGCGCGGCGCGTGTATTCGAGCACGCCTTCGCGCACGGAGCGGTAGGCCGCTTCCTGGTCCTTGGACTGCACGGTGGTGTAGATATTGATGCCGCGCGAATAGACGTTGTCCTGGTACACGTTGAACAGCAGCTGGCGCGCCAGTTCCGCCACGTATTCACCATGGATGGAATAGCCGCCGGCCGGCGTGCCTTCCGCGGACTTCATGACGATGGGCTGGGCCAGCGCCTGCTGGTATTCCGGTTCGGTCAGGTAGCCCAGCGAATGCATGCGGCCCAGCACGTAGCGCTGGCGTAGCTCGGCGCGCGGGCGGTTGGCGATCGGGTTGAAACGCGACGGTGCCTTGGGGATGCCTGCGAGCATGGCGGCCTCGGCCGGCGTGACTTCCGCCAGGGGCTTGCCGAAGTAGGTGCGCGAGGCGGCCGCGAAACCGTAGGCGCGGTGGCCCAGGTAGATCTGGTTCATGTAGAGCTCGAGGATCTGGTCCTTGGTGAGCTCCGATTCGATCTTGAAGGTCAGCAGCAGTTCATAGAACTTGCGCGAATAGGTCTTTTCCGACGACAGGTAGAAGTTGCGCGCCACCTGCATCGTGATGGTGCTGGCGCCCTGCGACTTCGACATGCTGATCAGGTTGGTCAGCCCCGCCCGCGCCACGCCCATCCAGTCGATCCCGCCGTGCTGGTAGAAGCGGTCGTCCTCGGCCGCCAGTACCGCGGACTTCATGACGTCCGGGATTTCGTTGAAGCGCAGCACGTTGCGGCGCTCTTCGCCGAATTCGCCGATCAGGACGCGGTCCGCCGTATAGACGCGCAGCGGCACCCGAGGGCGGTAGTCCGTCATGGCGTTCAGGTCCGGCAGGTTGGGCCAGGCCAGCGCCAACGCCATTCCGGCCAGCAGCACGCCGCACAGGAACAGGCCGGCAAAGAAAATGCCGGTTTTTACGAAGAATCGCAGTATCGGGGAACCGCTCTTGGCGGGCTTGTCTTTCTTGGAGGAATTCTGGGGCTTGCTCATCGCGGCGATTTTACGGGTATCTCCGGGTCCGTCTTGGCACGGGGTACCGGTTTCTGTAACAAAATCGTTCAGTGTGGTAGGCGGGCAACTGGCGGCTGATGTGATAATGCCGTCATGAACTTTTCCGCTATCTCATGTCCGGAGGCTGACCCGGACCCGGCGTCCTCCGGCGAGACGCCTGAAAACCTGCCTTGCGCCGCTGAGTGCACAGGCAAGGCCGCTACGTTGCCGCATGACCTGCCGGTCTTCCTGGTCGGGATGATGGGCGCGGGCAAGACGACCATAGGGCGTGGCCTGGCGCGTGCGCTGGGGCGCGAGTTTATGGACTTGGATCATGAGCTCGAGGCGCGTTGCGGCGTGCGGGTGCCGGTAATCTTCGAAATCGAGGGCGAAGCCGGTTTTCGTCGCCGGGAATCTGCCGCCTTGGAAGAGTGTACCCAACGGCGCAACATAATTCTCGCCACCGGCGGCGGCGCCATCCTGGCCCCGGAAAACCGCCAGCGCCTGCACGAGCGCGGCATCGTGGTCTATTTGAGGGCCAGCGTGGACGAATTGTTCCGCCGCACCTGCCGCGACCGCAACCGTCCCCTGCTGGCCACCGCCGATCCGCGCGGCACGCTGCGCGACCTCATGACCCTGCGGGAACCCCTCTATAAGGAAGTGGCCGACCTGGTGGTGGAAACGGGCGCCATGCCCATCCACACCCTGGTCAAGGCGCTGCTGCCGCAATTGCAAGCCTTCGAGAAGCGCATATGAACGTTGTACACGTGGACACCCCGGGCGGAAGCTATCCGATCAACATCGGCCCCGGCCGACTGGACGCCCTGGACCAGAGCATTCCCGCCGACGCCACCGCGATCGCCGTGGTGACCAACCCGACCGTCGCCGCGCTGTACGGCGAACGCGCCGAGGCGGCGCTGGCCAAGACTGGCAAGCGGGTGCTGCGCATCGAATTGCCGGACGGCGAGGCCTACAAGGACTGGCAGTCGCTGAACCTGATCTTCGACGCCCTGCTGGGCAACCGCCTGGACCGCCGCTGCGTGCTGGTGGCGCTGGGCGGCGGCGTCATCGGCGACATGACCGGTTTCGCGGCCGCGGTCTACATGCGCGGCGTGCGCTTCCTGCAGGTGCCCACGACTTTGCTGTCGCAGGTCGATTCTTCGGTGGGCGGCAAGACCGCCGTCAACCATCCGCTGGGCAAGAACATGATCGGCGCGTTCTACCAGCCGGTCGCCGTCGAGATCGACACCGACGTGCTGAACACGCTGCCGGCGCGCGAGGTGTCCGCGGGCCTGGCGGAAGTGATCAAGTACGGCCTGATCCTGGACCCGGCCTTCTGGTCCTGGTGCGAGGAAAACGCGCAGAAGCTGCGCGCGCTGGACCCGGAGGCCGTCAGCTATGCCATCCGCCGCTCCTGCGAGCTGAAGGCGCAGGTGGTGGGCAAGGACGAACGCGAATCCGGCCTGCGCGCCATCCTGAACCTGGGCCACACCTTCGGCCACGCCATCGAATCCGGCTTGGGCTACGGCGCCTGGCTGCATGGCGAAGCGGTGGGTTGCGGCATGGTGCAGGCGGCCGAGCTGTCGGCCGACGTCGCCGGCTTTGAGCGCGCCGACGTGGAGCGCGTACGCGCGCTGGTGACCGCCATCGGCTGTCCCGCCGTGGCCCCCGACCTGGGCGCCGACCGCTGGCTGGACCTGATGCAGGTGGACAAGAAAACGGAAGGCGGCTCGATCCGCTACGTGCTCATGACCCGCATCGGCGAAGCCATGATGCGCCCGGCTCCCGACGACGCGGTGCGCGCCGTCCTGGCCCGCACCACCCAATAGACATGCTGGAGACGGTGTTGCAGATGAAAGAACTGGCTTCCTATGCATCCCACCCGTCTCAATCGCGCGGGCGGGCCTATGCCGAGCCGCCGCCGGAAAATCGGACGGAGTTTCAGCGCGATCGCGATCGAATCGTCCATTCCGGCGCGTTCCGGCGGCTGGAATACAAGACCCAGGTCTTCGTCAACCATGAAGGCGACCTGTTCCGCACCCGCCTGACCCACAGCCTGGAAGTGGCGCAGATCGCGCGCACGCTGGCGCGCAGCCTGGGCCTGTCCGAAGACCTGACCGAAGCCATCTCGCTGGCGCATGACCTGGGCCACACGCCGTTCGGCCATGCCGGGCAGGACGAGCTCAATGCCTGCATGCGGGAACTGGCGCCCGAGGCGGGCGGCTTCGAGCACAATCTGCAAAGCTTGCGGGTGGTGGACGAGCTCGAAGAACGCTATGCGGACTTCAACGGCCTGAACCTGTGCTTCGAAACGCGGGAAGGCATCCTCAAGCACTGCTCGGCCGCGCATGCCCGCCAGCTGGGCGACGTGGGCCAGCGCTTCCTGGACCGCACCCAGCCCTCGCTGGAAGCGCAGCTGGCCAACCTGGCGGATGAAGTCGCCTACAACAACCACGACATTGACGACGGCCTGCGTTCGGGCCTCATCACGCTGGAACAGTTGAAGGAAGTCTCGATCTTCGAGCGCCACCATGCCCATGTGCTGGAAAGCTATCCCGGGCTGGCCCCGCGCCGCGCCGTGGCCGAAACCATACGCCGCATGATCAATACGCTGATCGTCGACCTGACGCGGACTTCGCTGGCGCGCATCCGCGAGTTCGCGCCCGCCACTGCCGACGACGTGCGCCGCGCGCCGCCTCTGGCGACGTTTTCGCCCGAAATCCGGAGCGAGGCCGACGCGCTCAAGAAATTCCTTTTCGACAACCTGTACCGCCACTATCGCGTATTGCGCATGACGACCAAGGCGCGGCGCATTGTGCGCGAGCTGTTCGCCGCTTTTTTGGACGATCCGCGCCTGCTGCCGCCCGACTACCGCCGGCCCGCGTTCAATGAGCAGGCGCGTGCCATCGCCGACTATATTGCCGGGATGACGGACCGCTACGCCATCCGCGAACACAAGCGCCTGTTCGATATGGCCTGAGACCCGCGCGCGGGGGGGCGGGGGCTGGTCTCGGACGCCTTGCCGTCGCTTCAGCCCGCCAGATAGCGCTGCGTCAGCAGCACCCAATAGGCCGCGCCCACGGGCAGGCTGTGGTCGTTGAAGTCGTAGCCCGGGTTGTGCACCATGCAGGCGCCGTGCCCGCCGTTGAAGCCGTCCGCCGAGCCGTCGCCGTTGCCCACCAGCAGGTAGGAGCCCGGCACTTCCTCCAGCATGAAGGCGAAGTCCTCGCTGCCTGTCAGAGCCCGGGTCTGAAGCTCCACCCTATCGGCGCCCACCAGTTCCACCGCCACCTGGCGCGCGAAATCGGTTTCTGCCTGGGTGTTCACCAGCACGGGATAGCCGCGGCCATAGTCGATGGTTGCTCGCACCTGGTAGCTGGCCGCCTGGCTGTGGACCAGTTCGGTGATGCGCGCCTGCAGCGTGTCGCGCACGCCGCGGTCCAGCGCGCGCACGCTGAGTTTCAGCGTTGCGGTCTGGGGAATCACATTGTTTGCTTTGCCGGCGTTGAACGCGCCGACCGTGATCACCGCCATGTGCAGGGGATCGATGTTGCGGGCGACGATGCTTTGCAGGCCCATGACGATGGCCGCGCCGGCCACCACCGGATCGGCGGCGCAATGCGGCATCGCGCCATGTCCGCCCACGCCTTCCAGCACGATGGTGACGTTGTCGGACGAAGCCATGGCCGCGCCGTCGCGCAGCAGCAGGCGGCCTTGCGGATGGCCGGGCATGTTGTGCATGGCGTAGATGGCGTCGCAGGGATATTTGCGGAACAGCCCATCCTCCATCATGCGCTTGGCACCGCCCAGGCCTTCCTCGGCGGGCTGGAAGATCAAGTTGAGCGTGCCGTCGAAGTCGCCGTGCTTGGCCAGGTGATGCGCCGCCGCCAGCAGCATGGCGGTGTGGCCGTCGTGGCCGCAGGCATGCATCACGCCTTCGTTGCAACTGGCGTGATCCAGGCCCGTGGTTTCCTGGATCGGCAGGGCGTCCATGTCGGCGCGCAGGCCCAGGCGTTTGCCGCCGCTGCCGCGGCGCAGCTGCCCGACCAGGCCGGTGCCGCCCAGGCCGCGTTCCACCTCATAGCCCCATTGCGTCAGGCATTGCGCCACCAGGTCGCTGGTGCGGAATTCCTGGAAGCCGAGCTCGGGGTGGCGATGGATGTCGCGGCGGATCGAGACGAACTCGTCGGCCTGGGCGGTCATGGTCTGCAGGATGGGATGCATGTCGGGTAGATCCTGGAATCGGGTCACGGGTTGCCGGCCAGTTTCACGTGGCTGGAGATTTCGCGGAAGCGTTCGGTCTCGGCGCGGTACATGGCATCGGCCTGTTCCGCGCTCATGGGGGCGGAGACTTCGATGTTCTGGTGGGCCAGGCTGTCCTTCACCGCCGGATCCTGCATGGCGGCATTGAGCGCGGCGTTCAGGCGCGACACCACGTCTTGCGGCGTGTCGCGTTTGACGAAGTAGCCGGTCCAGGTGGTGAAGTTGAAGCCCTTGAGCAGTTGGCCTTCATTCACCGACGGCACCGACTTGAGCGCCGGCAACTGGCTGCGCTGCGGGTCCAGGCTGGCCAGCAGCTTGATGCGGCCCTGTTCGGCCAACGCCACCTGCTGCTGCGACAGCGGCAGGATGGCCAGGTCTACCTGGCCGCCGCCGATGTCCTGCATCAGCGGCGCGCCGCCCTTGTAGGGCACATGCATCATGTTGGCGCCGATGGTACGCGCCATGTGCTCGCCCAGCACGTGATACAGCGAACCCACGCCCACGCTGCCGAAGGTCAGCGGCTGGGTGGCCGAACGCGAGCGCGCCAGCGTGACCAGCTCGTCGGCGTTGTTGGCCGGCAGGTCGGCGCGCGCCACGATCACCAAGGGCGCCATGCCTATCATCTGCACCAGGCGGAAATCCTCGCTCTTGAGCTTGACTGCGGGGTTGGCAATGGGGGACAGGATCAGCTCGTTGGGCGAGCCCTGGAACAGGTAATAGCCGTCGGCCTTGGCGCCCAGCACCTTTTGCGCGCCCAGCGCGCCGCTGACCCCGCCCAGGTTCTCCACCAGCACCGGCTGGCCCAGCTGCTTGGATACGGGCGAGGCCACCACCCGGGCGATGGAGTCGGACGCGCCGCCGGCCGGGTAGGGCACCATCATCATGACGGGCCGGTCGGGATAGTCTGCGGCCTGGGCGCCCTGGCCCAGCAGTGCCGCGCCCAGCGCCAACGCACAGCTGGCCCGGCGCAGGCCATTGGAAAGCTTGCTCACGAATTTCCCCTTGGAATGGATATAGGCGTGTTCCGCATGCTAGGGACTGGCCTCGCTAGTTGTCTAACGAATTGTTATTCTGGAAGCTAGAAAAAAAACTCATACTTGAACGGGGACTCGGGCATGAATCTCAAGCAGCTCGAACATCTGCTGGCGGTGGCCGAGGCGGGTTCCTTCAGCCGCGCGGCCGAACATCTGCACCTGACCCAGTCGGCGCTCAGCCGCAGCATCCGCCTGCTGGAAGAGGACCTGGGGGCGCGGCTGCTGGACCGCATGGGCAAGCGGACCGAGCTGACGCCGCTGGGCCTGACCGTCGCCGGCCGCGCGCGGCGCATCCTGTTCGAATCGGGTGAATTGCGCCGCAGCGCCGAACTGCTGACCCAGGGCGACCGGGGCAGCATCAGCATAGGCCTGGGATCGGGGCCGGGCGTCATGCTCATGACGCCGCTGCTGGCGCACGTGGCGCAACACTATCCGCAAGTGCGGCTGGATGTGATGCGCGGTTCGCCGGAGGCCCATCTGGCGCTGTTGCGCCAGCGGCGCCTGGATGCGCTGGTGGTCGATACCCGCGGCATCGTGCCGGCGGCCGATCTGCGCATCGAACCCATATCGGAAATGCGCGCCGGGTTCATCTGCCGCCGCGGCCACCCGCTGGCCCAGGCGGGGCGGCCGGCGCGCTTCGCGGAGGTCGCGGCCTATCCGTTGGCGTCGACGTTCCTGGCCGCCGACACCGTACGCATCGTGGTCGAGCATTTCGGCATCGAGGCGGACCCGCAGACGTCGATGCGCCTGCGTTGCGATGAAATCGGCAGCGTGCTGGAAGCGGTGCGCGTGTCGGACGCGGTATTCCTGGGCATCGTCGGCGCGGCGCGGGTCGGCATCGCCGCAGGCGAGCTGACGGAACTGCCCACCGACCCGCCGCTGCGCAGCCACGCGCTGTTCGCGATGGTGACCCTGACGGGCCGCACCGAGGCGCCCGCGATGGCGCTGGTGCGTGAATTCGTGGCCCAGCGCCTGCGCGATTGAACCCGCGTTAGCGGTGCTTGCGGTAAGGCTCGTCCTCGGGCACGAAGGTGGCTTCCGCCAGCGCGTCGCGCGTCCATTCCTGCATGGCGGGCAGCGCCAGCACCGCGTTCATGTAGTCGCGCACCGGGCCCGCGGCCGCGATGCCATAGGTATTGCAGCGCGAGACCACCGGCGCGAAGAAGGCGTCGGCGATCGAGAATTCACCAAACAGGAAAGCGCCGCCCTGGCCGAATTCCGCGCGCGTGTCGTGCCAGATGGCTTGCAGGCGCGAGATGTCCTGTTGCGCGGCCTCGGGCAGGTCGATGCCGGGCAGCCGCGCCTCGACGTTCATGGGCAGCGCCTGGCGCATTGCGCCAAAGCCGCTGTGCATCTGCGCGGCGAGCGAGCGGGCGCGGGCGCGGGCCTTGGGATCTTGCGGCCACAGGCGGGCCTCGGGATGGCGCTCGGCCAGGTATTCGCAGATCGCCAGCGAATCCCAGACCGCGAAGTCGCCGTCCAGCAGCACCGGCACCAGGCCCGCGGGCGACACCGCGCTCACGCGGCGTGAGAATTCCTCGGTGAAGAAGCCGAGCTTCTGTTCCGTGAATGCAATGCCCGTGGCGCGCAGGGCGATCCAGGGGCGCAGGGACCAGGACGAGTAATTCTTGTTGCCAATGATCAGGGTGTACATGCCGCGATCCTTTCTAGCCGTTGATGTGAGGGTTCATGCGCCCGGGCTGCGGCGCAGTAGCTTGCCCAGGTATTGTCCGGTGTGGCTGGCGGGCGTGTCGGCCACGTCTTCCGGCGTGCCCTGCGCGACCACGCGGCCGCCGCCATCGCCGCCTTCGGGGCCCATGTCGATCACCCAGTCCGCAGTCTTGATGACGTCCAGGTTGTGTTCGATGATCAGCACGGTGTTGCCGCTGTCGACCAGTTGGTTCAGCACCTGCAGCAACAGTTCGATGTCGCGGAAATGCAAGCCGGTGGTGGGCTCGTCCAGGATGTAGAGCGTGCGGCCGGTGCTGCGCCGCGACAGTTCCTGCGACAGCTTCACGCGCTGCGCTTCGCCGCCCGACAGGGTGGTCGCGCTTTGGCCTAGCCGGATATAGGACAGGCCCACGTCGATCAGCGTGTGCAGCTTGCGGGCGATGGCCGGCACGGACTCGAAGTACTCCAGCGCTTGCTCCACGGTCAGGTCCAGTACTTCGCTGATGTTGCGGCCGCGATAGCGGATTTCCAGCGTTTCGCGGTTGTAGCGCTTGCCGTGGCAGACGTCGCAGGGCACGTACATGTCGGGCAGGAAGTGCATTTCCACCTTGACCACGCCGTCGCCCTGGCAGGCCTCGCAGCGTCCGCCCTTGACGTTGAAGCTGAAACGCCCCGGATCGTAGCCGCGGGTGCGCGCCTCCGGCACGCCCGCGAAGAGTTCGCGGATCGGCGTGAACAGGCCCGTGTAGGTCGCCGGGTTGCTGCGCGGCGTGCGGCCGATGGGGCTCTGGTCCACGCTGATGATCTTGTCGAAGTTCTCCAGACCCTGCATCGACACATAGGGCGCGGGTTCGCTCTGCGCGTGGTGCAGCTGGCGCGAGACGGCGACCGCCAAGGTGTCGTTGACCAGCGTGGACTTGCCCGAACCCGACACGCCGGTCACGCACACCAGCCGGCCCGCCGGGATACGCAGGTCCACGGTCTTGAGGTTATTGCCGCTGGCGCCCGCCAGGGTCAACCAGGACAGTTCTTCGTTGACCGGCCGTCGCTGCGGGATGGCGATGGCGCGCGCGCCGCTGAGGTACTGGCCGGTCAGCGAATTCGGGTCGCGCTGCACGGTTTCCGGGTCGCCCTGCGCCACCACCTGGCCGCCGTGCTCACCCGCGCCCGGCCCCATGTCCACCACCCAGTCGGCCATGCGGATCATGTCTTCATCGTGCTCGACGACGATCACGCTGTTGCCCAGGTCGCGCAGGTGCTGCAGGGTGCCGATCAGCCGGTCGTTGTCGCGCTGGTGCAGGCCGATGGAGGGCTCGTCCAGCACGTACATCACGCCGGTCAGGCCGGACCCGATCTGGCTGGCCAGGCGGATGCGCTGCGCTTCGCCGCCCGAGATGGTGTCGGCGCTGCGGTCCAGCGACAAATAGTTCAGGCCCACGTTGTTCAGGAAGCTCAGGCGCGCCTCGATCTCGCGCACGATGCGTTGCGCGATCTCTTGCTTGGCGCCCGTCAGGCTCAGGTCGCGGAACCAGGCGAGGCAGGTCGACAGCGGCATGGCCTCGACTTCATAGATGGCCTGGCCGTGGCGTTCGCCGCCGCGCGGATCCTGGCCGATGAGCACGTTGCGGGCTTCGGGCCGCAGCCGCGAGCCGCCGCAGTCCGGGCAGGTCTTGATGTTGCGGTACTTGCCGAGTTCTTCGCGCACGGTGGCCGAATCGGTCTCGCGCCAGCGGCGTTCCAGGTTCGGGATCACGCCCTCGAAGGTGTGGCGCTTGACCGTGCTGCGGCCTTTCTCGTTCAGGTAGAGGAACGAGATCTCTTCGTCGCCGGAGCCGTACAGCACCTTGTCGCGCAGCGCTTCGGGCAGTTCCTCGAAGGGCGCCTCGATGTCGAATTCGTAGTGCGCCGCCAGGCTGGTCAGCAGCGAATGGGTGAAGGCGTTGCGGCGGTCCCAGCCGCGGATGGCGCCGGCGGCCAGGCTCAACTCGGGGAAGGCGACCACGCGCTTGGGGTCGAAGAAGCCGACTTGGCCGATGCCGTCGCAGCTGGGGCAGGCGCCCATGGGGTTGTTGAAGCTGAACAGGCGCGGCTCCAGCTCGGGCAGGCTGTGGCTGCACACCGGGCAGGCGTAGCGGCTGGAGAAGACCTGTTCGCGCTCGCTGTCCATGTCCAGCGCCAGGGCGCGGCCCTCGGCCAGTTGCAGCGCGGTCTCGAAGCTCTCGGCCAGGCGCTGCTTGCTTTCGGGTTTGATGCGCAGCCGGTCGATGACGACGTCGATGTCGTGCTTTTCGGTCTTCTTCAGCGGCGCCATGCCGTCGATTTCGGTCATCTGGCCGTCCACGCGCAGGCGCACGTAGCCCTGCGCCTGCAGGCTGGCGCACTCGTCCTCGAAGCTGCCCTTCTTGCCGCGGGCGATCGGGGCCAGCACGGCCAGGCGGGTCTCGGGCGTCCAGGACAGCACCGCGTCCACCATCTGGCTGACGCTCTGCGCCTGTAGTGGCAGGCCGTGGTCCGGGCAGTAGGGCGTGCCGACCCGCGCGTACAAGAGGCGCAGGTAGTCGTGGATCTCGGTGATGGTGCCGACGGTGGAGCGGGGGTTGTGTCCCGCCGCCTTCTGTTCGATGGAAATGGCCGGTGACAGGCCCTCGATCAGGTCCACGTCCGGCTTGTCCATCAGTTGCAGGAACTGCCGGGCGTAGGCGGACAGGCTTTCCACGTAGCGGCGTTGGCCCTCCGCGTACAGCGTGTCGAATGCCAGCGAGGATTTGCCCGAACCGGACAAGCCGGTGACGACCACCAGCTTGTGGCGTGGCAGGTCGAGCGAGACGTTCTTGAGATTGTGGGTGCGCGCACCCCGAATGCGTATTGTCACGTCGATCGGGCTCTTTTAAGCGGTTTCAAAGGCCAACTTGGTACTATAGCGCGCCGAATCCCCCTGCGTTCGGGGCAGTTCTTCAGCCTGGATAGTCCCGGGGGCGGCATTGCACCGCCAGATCAGACCGTGAGCGTGTGACATGCACGCGCGCGGGCGAGCCCTAGTCATCGTTGAATCTTTCGCATGCAGGCAGATAAAAAACTGAAATTGACCCCGTCCGAGCGCCGCGCCAGCGTGGCGCTGGCCGGCCTGTTCGCCGCGCGGATGCTGGGGCTGTTCCTGTTGCTGCCCGTCTTCGCCGTGGCCGCCGCCGGCATGCCGGGCGGCGACGATCCCGCCCGCGTCGGCCTGGCGCTGGGCATGTACGGCCTGACCCAGGCCTTCATGCAGATTCCTTTCGGCCTGGCGTCCGACCGCTGGGGCCGCCGCCCGGTGGTGCTGTTCGGCCTGCTGCTGTTCGTGGCGGGCAGCATTGTCTGTGCCCAGGCGTCCGACGTGTACTGGATCACCATCGGCCGCGCCATCCAGGGCGCGGGCGCCATTTCGGCGGCCGTGACCGCCTGGCTGGCGGACTCCACCCGCGACGAGGTCCGCACTCGCGCCATGGCCATGGTGGGCGGGTCGATCGGCCTGTCCTTCGCCGTTTCGCTGGTGCTGTCGCCGGTGTTGGTGGGCTGGTGGGGCTTGTCCGGCCTGTTCTGGACCATCGCCTGCCTGGGCGTGATCTGCCTGGCCGTGGCGGGCTGGGTGGTGCCCGTGGTGCCGCTGACGCAGGCCCGCACCATGCAGGCGGCCAGGCCGCGCGAAGTCCTGACCCACAGCGACCTGCTGCGCCTGAACTTCGGCGTATTCGTGCTGCACCTGATCCAGGTGGCGCTGTTCGTGGTGGTGCCGGCCCTGTTGGCCAAGGTAGGCGGCCTGGATGCGCGCGAGCTTTGGAAGGTCTATCTGCCGGTCATCCTGGTTTCCTTCGTGCTGATGGTGCCGGTGGTGTTCATCGCGGAAAAACGCCGCGCCCATCGCGGCGCCCTGCGCGCCGCCGTTGCCGGGCTGGCGCTGGTGTGCGCCTTGCTGCCCGCGGCCAGCCATGGCTTCTACACCCTGGCCGCCGCCCTGACGGGCTTCTTCGTGGCGTTCAACGTGCTGGAAGCCTTGCAGCCCTCGCTGGTGTCGCGGGTGGCGCCGCAGGCCTACAAAGGCCTGGCGCTGGGCTTCTACAACACCGCCCAGGCGGCCGGCCTGTTCGCGGGCGGCGCGCTGGGCGGCTGGCTGGCCTCGCATTCGGGGTCCAGCGCCGTTTTCATCGCTGCCGCCATCCTGTCGGCGATCTGGCTGGCCGTGACCTGGGCGTTGCGGCCGCTGCCCCAGCCGGCTTGCTAGGTATCCCCTCGGGCAGGCCGGAAAGTCGGGGATCGTTCCCCGAAAAGCGCCCAACAGCCGCGAAAACCGGCTCGCCGGGGTGGACGGCTTTGTCACATCCTGGCTTGGCGCGGCGGGCTCTTTTCGTCGATAATACGCATCAAATCAGGGCTTCACTCAGGGTTCAACCCGGCGTCGCCGGTCATCGTTGCGGTGACCGGCGTGTTTCATGAAGCCGGTCTTCAACATCGCTTTTATGTTGTTGCCGGCGCGTCCGCGGCAACGCACACGCAGGCTGTCAACAACAGAGGGACAACGGCATGGCATCGGTTAACAAAGTCATACTCGTGGGCAATCTGGGACGCGACCCGGAAGTCCGCTACAGCCCCGAAGGGGCGGCAATCTGCAATATGTCCATTGCCACCACCTCCACCTGGAAAGACAAGGCTTCGGGCGAACGCCGCGAAGAAACGGAATGGCACCGCGTCGTCATGTACAACCGCCTGGCTGAAATCGCCGGCGAATACCTGAAGAAGGGCCGTTCGGTCTATATCGAAGGCCGTCTGAAGACGCGCAAGTGGCAAGACAAGGACACCGGCGCTGACCGCTACAGCACCGAAGTCGTTGCCGACCAGATGCAGATGCTGGGCGGCCGCGAAGACGGCGGCGGCGGTGGCGCAAGCTTTGGCGGCGGTGGCGGCTACGACGACGCGCCTTCGCGCCCGGCGCAGCAGCGCGCCCCGGCCCAACGCCCGGCCCCGCAGCAGCGCCCGGCTCCCGCAGCGGCTCCGGCCAGCAGCGGCGCTAATTTGGCGGATATGGACGACGATATTCCGTTCTGATCGCTACTGGCCGGTTCATGCAAACCCCTCGCCTCAGGCGGGGGTTTTTTTATTTCCGTCTGCTTTGATCGCGGGCGTCCGTGCGGCGCGGGCCGGTTCTTGCGCTCGCAATCGCCGTATGCGCTGGCCGTTCATTACGAAATTTTTTGTAAGAATAGGTTAAGCTTCGCTCCGTCACAGTTTTTGCGTCCAGGGGCCTTCGCGGCTCGTCAGTCGAAATGGTGCGTTCCATCCTTGGGGCGGCAGTCCCCAAAGTCGAGCTCAAGACCGATTTGAGCCTCAGCACGGCCTCCCGTGCCCGCCTGAACCCCGCTGAATTGCAGGCCCGGCTGCGCCAGCGCCGATCGACCGCCTACGTCGAAGCCATGACTCGTCTTGATGCCGGCGGCCATGTCCACAGCAGGGCCGCCACCGAGGCGCTCATCGATGCGATCCGTCAGGAATTCCCGGACGTGCATGTCGAGGCCTGGCCTTTGGGCATCATCGCCAAATGCTTTCTGGGCGCGCCTTACGAGGTCCATACGCTGAGTTGTTCGGGCAGCATCATCCAGCATTTCAAGGGCGGCGAGGCCCTGCCCCAGGGCATGGAGCAGGCCCGGTCGCTGGCGCGCAACGGCTACTACGCATTTATCGAGGTCTACACCGACAAATTGATCGCCGTGGGCGTCAACGGTCAGACCGCCATCATCGAAAACTGAATAGGCAGACATGGCAGATCGCATCATCCAGACGGCAGACCTGAGCAGCATCCTGGGTTCACTGCGCGGCTTGCAGGGCGACATCGGCACGGTATCGGACCAGGTGGGTTCGGTGGGCCGGGAGTTGAACCAGACGCGCGCCGAGTTGTCCCGGCTCGAGCAGGCGTTCGCCGACTTCGTGGAGTCCGACCTGAAGGCCAAGGAGCTGTCGCTAGCCGAAACCCGTCAGGTGAAGGTGCGCCAGGAGCTGGACACGACCTACGAGTACTACGGAATCGTGCGACGCCAGGCTACTGGCATCCTGCAGGCCTCGGATATCCAGCTCGTGCGCAACGAGACGCTGCGCAGCGCGACCGAAGAACTCATGATCTCGGCGCCGCGCTACTGGCTCGCGCCGGCGCTTGTGGCGCTGTCGTCCTGGTTGGGCGACAACCGCGGACTGGCCGAGCGGGCGCTCAGCGAAGCCATACGTCGCGACGACGAGAAGACCTCGTTGTTTTTCGCCCTGATCGCCCGTCGCGCGGGTCGCAACGAGCTCAACCGCATCTGGCTGGATCGCTATTTCGGCTTGCAGAATCCGTTCAAGCTTGACCGCCAGACTGTGGTCATGGTCGATGCGCTGGCTAATGGCGTATTTGGCGCGGAAGTCGCCCTGCATTGCACCAAGCGCATCGCCGACTGGATCGACGAGTTGTCGGCCCAGGCCGGGTTCGTCGAGGCGCAACGCAACCAATGGGGGCGCGCGCTGCTGTCCAAGGCCCCCAACGAGGACCACGGCAACCGCTATCCGCACCTCAAGCGCATGAGCCCGACCTGGCCCGAGCTCAATCAAGCCATCAACGGGGTTGCCGTGCACGCCGCCGCGTTGGCGCACTTCGAAGGCGTGTTTCTGGGCGAGATCCGTCCCGCCGCCAGCGTGCTGGCGGCGGTCGACGACCTGTTGAGCAAGCTGGTCACGCGTTTCGATGACGAAGAGCTGCCGCTGCGCCGCCAGGAAGAGTTGTGCCGCCTCATCATCGAGGAAAGCGGCGACCGCCGCGCCGCCCAGAAGCGTTTCGACCTGCAGAGCGCCGCGCTGGACGAGGAAGTCGATTTCACCCAACTGCTTACCAACGCGGCCATGCATCCCGAGGTCTCGCACGTGACGCGAGCCACGCAACGGTTCGCGGTCGCGCATTCGCGAGACTGGATCCTGGACGGTCATGCCGATGTGACCGCTAAGGCGCGCATGACCGTGCCGGCCGACGTGCATCTCGATATCGAAGACTGGCAAGGCATCACGCAAAACGGCGACAACGAGGCCGAACTGCTGCGCAGCCTGGAGGACGCCATCGCCGTGCGCGAGGCAGGCGATCTGGCCGCCATCAAGTTCACGGCCAAGCACTGGCTGGGCGCGGCGCTGAGCGCGGCCCTCGTTCTGAGTTCCGTGAGCGTGGGCATCTTGCCCCTGCTGCTGGGCGCCGCTGGTCTGTTGTGGGTCTACCTCACGCATCGCCAGATGGAGACGAGACGCAAGACGGTCAAGGCGAACTATGCCAAGCTGCGCCAGCAGGCCGGCGATACGCTGCGCGCGTGTTTGGCCGAAGTGGTCGAGTTGCGTCGCGATATTGCGGCCCGCGACTCGATATCGACCCGCGTGGCCGAACTGCTGGAAAGCATCTCCCCTGAACAGCACGTGCTTTCTTCGCATGACGCGGTGCGCCGCGTCATGGTCAAGGCTTAAGGAACCAACGATGATCCGCCAGATTTCCCCGGACCCCGCGCTTGTGCCTGAATCGCGGCCTGTAGTGCCAGCCGTCGTCCCTGCTGCAGTGCCTGCAAGCGCCGCGGTACCCGCGTCTGCCGATACGCGCGATGCGCTGGCGGGAGCGCTGCCGGCGTGGGACCTGTTGCCCGCCTCGCCCTTCATTCGCCGCTTCAAGTGAACGCGGCGCCCGCGCCCGCCGATGTGCCGCGCAGCTATGCGCAGTGGTCTGTCTGGCTGGATCGCTTGTCGGAAGGGCTGCAAGACGAGGCCTGCCTGGATGCGATGCGTGCGGGTGAACTCAATGCCAGCGGTGGCGTGGTCACGCTATTTTCACAGCGTCTGGCGGAAGAGTTCAATGCGCGTCTGATGCGCTGCTCGGAACACCTGACCCGTGACCTGAGCATAGGCAACGACGAAAGCCAGGTCGTGCGCGCCATTCTGAATGCTCGCAAGCATCTGGCTTTCCTGCATCGCCTGGCGCACATCGAGAGCTTTCCCGCCACGTTGCGTACGCACCTGACCGACGAGTTGCGCAAGTTCGCGCAGCGCGCGCAACAGTCGCTGGAAGACAGCGCCAGGACAGACCGTAGCGGCCGCCTGCTGGTCCTGTTGCGCAACAACCCGCTGGTGCGGTACGAGCCCGCCGCCCAGGATGGGGGCGCCGCCTCCACAGCGCGGGCGATGGGCATGGGCGCTGCCGTTGGCGCGGCGGCACAGCATCCTCTTTCGCAAACCGGCGCGCGCCGGCGCAACATTATTCTCTGATATCGATCCATGAGCGACACGACCGAGTTCAAGGCCACGCTGACGCGTTACCTCAAGGCCCGCATTCCCTTCATTTCGATCCGCAGCGCCGAGCGCAGTCGGGTGCTGGAGCTGTTGCGCGAAGTGGTGGCGCCGCTCAACGCGCCCATCTTCGTGCACACCCTGTCGCAGGGCACGCGCGAACTCGCGACCGGCCGCAGTGTGAACGAAGACCGCTCGGTCACAGGCGCGGTCGACTTCGCGAGCCAGCAGTTCGCGCAGCGCCAGAATCTGTCCTGCGTGTTGACTGAAATCTCGGACATCGAGGACGACACTGCCTCTGCCCGTCATTTGCTCGATGTCGTGATGCTGGCCGCTGAGCACAGCGGCGTGGTCATAGTCATCACGACCAAACCGGTGTGGGGCCAACTCCAGCGGGCCGGCATGGCGCTGACGCTCTCCGCGCCAAGCGAGGACGAGATGTACGCCATCATCCACGATACGCTGGAGGCGTACCGCAGCCACTTCGAGATCGAATGGGACACCGATGATGAGCGCCGCGCCGCCGCGATCCTCGCGGGCATCTCGCGCATCGAAGCCGAGAACATCATCGCCACGTTGCTGGCCAATGGCCGCATCGCCAAGAGCGACATGGTGGAACTCATGCACGCCAAGGATCGCATTTTCGCTGACATCAGCGGCATCGAACGCGTGTCGGTGCGCGGCAACGAACTGAGCGTGGGGGGGCTGGGCGGCCTGAAGGCCTGGCTGGACAAGGAGCGGCCGCTGCTGACCGCCGACCTGCGCGAACGCGGCATCCGTCCGCCGCGTGGCGTGCTGCTGGTGGGTGTGCCGGGCTGCGGCAAGTCTCTGTCCGCCAAGGCCATCGCGGCGAGCTGGAGCTTGCCGCTGTATCGCCTGGACCTGTCCACGATCCACGGCCAGTATCTGGGCCAGAGCGAATCGCGCCTTAAGGACGCGCTGGCCACGGCGGACCATGTGGCGCCCTGCATACTGTGGATCGACGAGATCGAGAAGGGCCTGGCCGGCGCGCAGGGGTCGGGCGACGGCGGCACTTCGACCCGGCTGGTGGGGCAGTTCCTCTACTGGCTGCAGGAAGCCCGGTCGCGGGTGTTCGTGGTGGCCACGGCCAATGACGTGTCGAAGTTGCCGCCCGAGCTGCTGCGCCGTGGCCGGTTCGACGAGTTATTCTTCGTGGACCTGCCCACCGCGCACGAGCGTCACGAGATCATCGACATCTATATCAAGCGTGGCCTGAAAGCCGCGCAGCCGCAGGCTTTGATGGATGAACTGGTGGAGTTGTCTGACGGTTTCGCTGGTTCGGACCTGGAAGCCGCCGTGCGCGAAGTCGTCAAGGAGGCCTATCTCAGCGGTGACGCGGCCGTCACGCCCGAACTGTTCCGCGACAGCTTCCGCAATGTGGTGCCGTTGTCAAAGACCGCCCCGGAACAAATCGAGAACATTCGCGCTTGGGGCCGTGAGCGCGCCGTGCCGGCCTCCGGCCAACCCATAGGCGCGGCCATCGCTCCGGCGCGGCCGCGGCGGCAAGTGTTGGGGTGAAGGATTGTCCGGGTTCGCATGCCTGCGACATGCGCGCCGGCATGCCGCAGGCGTTGCAGCTTCTCGCTGGACGGACCCGAGACAGGGTTCAATCGGCAGTCGCGCTAAACGGTGAGGCTGGTTGAAGCATTTTGTTTCATAAAACCCTCTTGCGCTGTCTACCTAGTAGTAGATAAGATTCATCCATCGACGCAGCCAACCAAACACACGCCGCAGTCGAAACCAGAAATACAGTAGGACCGCTTTTTTATTTCCCCCTTCATCTACCTATAAGTAGATAGTTTTTCGAACCGCTACGCAATCGTTATCTGGAGATCAACCATGAAGACCCTCGTATCCGCCCTGATCCTGTCCGCCTCTTTCATCGGCGCTGCCCAAGCCGGCGAACTGGACTATCCGCCTGCCCTGAACACCGAAAGCACGGTGACCCGTGCCCAGGTGCAAGAAGAGCTGGCCCAGGCCCGTGCCAATGGTGAACTGGTGTCCAACGAAGAAGGCAGCACCACCACGATTTTTGCCGCCTCAGGCGACAAGAGCCGCGCCCAGGTTCAGAAAGAACTGGCCGCTGCCCGCGCCCAAGGCCTGACCGATAGCAGCGAACTGGCTTACCCGCCGGTGCAAGGCTGAGTTTTTTTTCGCACGAAGTCTATCTATAAGTAGATAGCTCTGTTGAAACCCTGATGCAGTACCCGATCCTTACTGGAGATCAACCATGAAGACCCTCGTATCCGCCCTGATCCTGTCCGCCTCCTTCATCGGCGCCGCCCAAGCCGGCGAACTGGACTACCCGCCTCCCCTGAACACCGAAAGCACGGTGACCCGCGCTCAGGTGCAACAAGAACTGGCCCAGGCCCGTGCCAATGGCGAACTGGTGTCTGGCGAAGAAGGCTACGCCGCCACGATCTTTGCCGCCTCCGGCGACAAGAGCCGCGCCCAGGTCCAGAAAGAACTGGCCGCTGCCCGCGCCCAAGGCCTGACCGATAGCAGCGAACTGGCTTACCCGCCGGTGCAAGGCTGAGTTTTTTTTCGCACGAAGTCTATCTATAAGTAGATAGCTCTGTTGGAACCCTGATGCAGCACCCGATCCTTACTGGAGATCAACCATGAAGACCCTCGTATCCGCCCTGATCCTGTCCGCTTCCTTCATCGGCGCCGCGCAAGCCGGCGAACTGGACTACCCGCCTCCCCTGAACACCGAAAGCACGGTGACCCGCGCCCAGGTGCAAGAAGCGCTGGCCCAGGCCCGCGCCAACGGCGAACTGGTGTCCGGCGAAGAAGGCTACCCGACGACCCTGTTTGCCGCCGCCGGCGACAAGACCCGCACGCAAGTGCAACAGGAACTGGCCGCTGCCCGCGCGCATGGCCTGACCGACAGCGGCGAACTGGCCTACCCGCCCGTGCAAGGCTGAACCAGATGACGGCACATGCGGATCCCGGGGACGGAACGTTTCCCGGCCGGGATCCGCAAGGGTTTTGGAGCAGTGGCAACGCTGCCGGAACCGATGACGAATCAACCTATTAGTAGGTAATATTCAGCCATGGACACTCCTACTTCCAACACCACTCGCGAACAGCTTCTGGCCCATGCCGAGAAGCTGATCCGCACGCGCGGATGCAACGGCTTCAGCTACCGCGACCTGGCTGAGCACGTGGGCGTGAAGACGTCCAGCATCCACTATTACTTTCCGGGCAAGGACGACTTGCTCTACGAAGCTGTCGACGCCTACAGCACGCGTGCGCTGGCTGCCATACGCGCCATCGATACTTCGCTGCCGGCGCAGGAGCAGCTGGATCAATATCTGTCGATGATGGAGTCGCGCGCCTGCGGGTCCGGCGAACTCTGTCTGGCCGGCATGCTGGCGGCCGAGGTGAACTCGCTGCCCGAACGTGTGCGCGGCGCATTGCAGGGATTCTTCCGCGCGCACGAGGCCTGGCTGGCCCGGGTGCTGGCGGAAGGCGCGGCGCAGGGCACGATGAAGTTCTCCGGCACGCCCGAGGCGGCCGGCCGCGCGGTGTTCGCCACGGTGCAGGGCTGCATACTGATTGCGCGCCTGTTCCAGCAACCCGCCGCCCTGTGCGAAGCGATCGGCGCCTTGTACGTGCAGTGCGAAGGTCACGAAGGCGGCGCCTGAACGCTTCTTCAGCCTGTCAGCCACGGCCGCCATGCGCAAGCAGGCGGCCGTTGTCTTTGCGCGGCGAAATCAGGCCGCGAGCAGCGCCCGCGCCATGTCGACGCTGGTGCGCGCCTGTATGCCCAGGTCGCGCATGCGCTGCTGGAATGTCGCCTGTGCGTCTTCGAAGCCCGCGACCGGGCTCATGCAGTCGGTCAGCAGGACCAGGCGCGACAGGTCGCGGCCGGGCAGATGCTCGGCCAGGTGTTCGACGGTGGCCTTGACGCAATGGCTGCCGGCCTGGCCGGCGATGAGGATGGTTTCGGCGCGGTCCAGCGAATCCAGCAGGCTGTGGTTGAGTTGGCTGCGCGGATCGTCGGCGTCGGGGACTTCGGCCATCAGCGCGCTGTAGTGCTCGGTCCAGGGGTTCATGCCTTTGGGCACCTTGCGCACGATGAACTGGCGCTCGTCTTCCCAACGACTGTAGGCCGCGCGCACGTCGGCATGCACGTTGTGGCCCCAGGTGCCGATCTCGCAATGCAGCGGCCACACCATCAGGGTGTAGCGGCCGCGCGCTTCCAGTTCATCCAGATAGGACAAGGTGCGGGGCAGGTCGTCGGCGTGGCGCGGCCGGAATTCACCCGCGCGCAGCTGGGCCGCCGTGATGGGCGTATACGGAGCCACGGGTTGGCCGTCGCCGGTGGACCAGAAGGTCGGATGGGCGATGTCCAGGCGGTGGTGCGAATCCAGCGTCACCGTGATCGAGGTGAGCGCGGGCGCGGCCGTGTCGATGAAGCGCGCCAGCCGCTGCATGTCGGCGTGCGCGCCAGCCACCGGCAGGGCGGGCGCATGCGCAGCGCCTGTCACGGGATCCCTGGGCAGGTAGGACTTGGGCAGGTCGCAGAAGTCATTCTGCGGATCGATGATCAGGAGATGATTGGAGCGCGGCATGACGACGTTCGGGGGAGGCGAACTCGAAATATAGAACGGGATGGCCATGTCATTCTAGAAAAGTACCAGATGCTCGGCGCAATCCGGCAACTGTTTCAGCAGGGCACGCCACTGCAGCCAGACTCTGGCTCCCGCGGAAACGGCGATCACTGCGATAACGATCCACATGTCATGCTCCTGGATAATTTCGCATGATCGTGCGAAATTTAGGTGAAGAATTGCCGGCACGGGCCGGCGCAAAAAGACGACTACTCGAGGTACTTGAAACTGCGGTAGGTGGAAATCAATCGTTCATAGGCGGCCCGCACCCGGTCGGGAGCCTTGGGGTCGCGCAGGAAGCGGGCGTCGTGCATCAGCCCGATCATCAGGCTGTAGACCTCGAACACGAGCTGTTCGGGATCCGTGTCCGGCCTGACGTGGCCGGCTTCCAACGCCTGGTTGACCGTGCGCAGCATGGCGTCGCGCCAGCGCCGCAAATTGCCTTCCAGCACCGAACGCAGGGGGGATTCCACGTCGTCATACTCGAAGGCGCCAGCCACATAGATGCAGCCGGTGAGCGTTTCGACGTTGCTGGCGCGTTCGATCCAGAGCGAGACCAGGGCGTTCAGTCGCGGCAGGCCGCGGGGATAGGCCATGGCCGGCGTGAACACGGCTCCGACGAAACGCCGGTCGTATTCGTCCAGCACCGCCTGCTGCAAGGCTTCCAGCGAACCCACGCGTGAGAACACGCCGCTCTTGCTGATACCCAGGCGCTTGGCCACCTGGCCGAGCGACAGGCTTTCCATGCCCTGCGCCGCAGCCATGTCCAGGGCCGCGTCCACAATAGCCGCGAAGGTCAGTTCGCTTTTCTCGGTTTTGGCAGTCATGCGGCAAATTTAGCACGATCGTGCGAAATGGCGCGCATTATTTTTCAGGGTCGCGACCCACCAAAAAAAACCGGACAGCCTTTGCTGTCCGGTTTTCGTGCTGCGGCCTGGCGCGTCGGGCTCAGGCCTGGGCGGCCTTGAACTCGAGGCGGTACTTGTGCAGCAGCGGCTCGGTGTAGCCGTTGGGCTGGGTCAGGCCTTCGAACACCAGTGCGCAGGCGGCCTTGAACGCCAGCGAGGTGTCGAAGTTGCCGGCCATCGGACGATAGAGCGCATCGCCCGCGTTCTGGCCGTCGACCACCTTGGCCATGCGCTTGAAGGTTTCCATGACCTGCTCGCGGTTGGTCACGCCGTGGCGCAGCCAGTTGGCGATGTGCTGGCTGGAGATGCGCAGGGTGGCGCGGTCTTCCATCAGGCCGACGTTGTGGATGTCCGGCACTTTGGAGCAGCCCACGCCCTGGTCGATCCAGCGCACCACGTAACCCAGGATGCCCTGGACGTTGTTGTCCAGTTCCTGCTGGATGTCCTGCGCGGACCACTTGGACGGATCGCCGACCGGCACGGTCAGAAGGCCGCCCAGCAAGTCATCGCGCACGCTGTCGAGCTTGGTGCGCTCCAGTTCCTGCTGCACGGCCTGCACGTCGACCTGGTGGTAGTGCAGCGCATGCAGCGTGGCGGCGGTAGGCGAGGGTACCCAGGCGGTGTTGGCGCCGGCCTTGGGATGGGCGATCTTCTGCTCCAGCATCGCGGCCATCAGGTCCGGCATGGCCCACATGCCCTTGCCGATCTGGGCGCGGCCGCGCAAGCCGGCGTCCAGCCCGACCAGCACGTTGTTGCGCTCGTAGGCGGTGATCCAGGCGGTGGACTTCATGTCGCCCTTGCGCAGCATGGGGCCGGCTTCCATGCTGGAGTGCATTTCGTCGCCGGTGCGGTCCAGGAAGCCCGTGTTGATGAAGGCCACGCGCGCGGCGGCGGCCTCGATGCACGCCTTGAGGTTGATGCTGGTGCGGCGCTCTTCGTCCATGATGCCCATTTTCAGGGTGTTGCGCGGCAGCTTCAGCAGGTCTTCGACGCGGTCGAACAATTCGCTGGCGAAGGCGGCTTCGACCGGGCCGTGCATCTTGGGCTTCACGATATAGACGGAGCCGGTGCGCGAATTCAGCTTGCGCTGGCGGTCTTGCAAGGCGGCCAGGCTGGTGACCACGGCGTCCAGGATGCCTTCGGGGATCTCACGGCCTTCGCGGTCCAGGATGGCCGGGTTGGTCATCAGGTGGCCGACGTTGCGCACGAACATGAGCGAACGGCCGTGCAGGGTCAGCGGCGAACCGTCGGGGCGCGTGTAGTTGCGGTCGGCATTGAGCTTGCGGGTGAAGGTCTTGCCCCCCTTGGTGACCTCCTCGGTGAGGTCGCCCTTCATCAGGCCGAGCCAGTTACGGTAGACGTGGACCTTGTCGTCGGCGTCCACGGCGGCGATGGAGTCCTCGCAGTCCATGATGGTGGTGAGCGCGGCTTCCACCAGCACGTCCTTGACGCCTGCGGCGTCGGTGGCGCCGATGCCGTGGCTGCGGTCGATCTGGATTTCGAAGTGCAGGCCGTTGTTCTTGAGCAGGATGGCCGAGGGGGCGGACGCCTCGCCCTGGTAGCCGGCGAACTGCGCGGGGTTCTTCAGACCGGTGGCGCCGTTGGCCAGCGCCACGCGCAATTGGCCGTTTTCAACGGTATAGCCGCGGGCCTCGGCATGCGAGCCCTGGGCCAGCGGGGCGGCGGTGTCGAGGAAGGCGCGAGCGCGGGCGATGACGGCGGCGCCGCGTTCCGGGTTGTAGCCGCGGCCCGTGTCGCCGGGCGTGGCGGGAATGGCGTCGGTGCCGTAGAGCGCGTCGTACAGGCTGCCCCAGCGCGCGTTGGCGGCGTTCAGCGCGTAGCGCGAGTTGGACATGGGCACGACCAGCTGCGGGCCGGCCTGCTGCGAGATTTCGGTGTCGACGTTTTCGGTGGTGGCGCGCACGCTGGCGGGCTGCGGCAGCAGGTAGCCGATGCCTTCCAGGAACTTGCGGTAGGCGGCCGGATCGGCGATGGGACCGGGATGGGCGCGATGCCAGGCGTCGAGCTCAGCCTGCAGGCGGTCGCGCTCGGCCAGCAGCGCGCGGTTCTTGGGCGCCAGGTCGTCCACCAGGGCTGCAAAGCCTTGCCAGAAGCCGTCGGCATCCAGGCCGGTGCCGGGCAGGGCTTCCTGTTCGATGAATTGGTTGAGATTGGCCGCCACTTGCAGGCCGTGGTGCTGGATGCGTTGAGTCATGCGGTTCTCTAGCGGTAAGGGACTGGCCGACGCCGCGCGCCGGGCGTATCTGGTCCCGACATCATCGTTCGCGTCTGTCCCAATGTCCATATCAAAACCCACTGGTCATACCAGTTTGTGCGCTGCCATATAGGCAAATACGTATTTTTTATGGTTTTATATCAGCGACTTACAGGGGTGTGATCCAATGGCTCCTATCGAAGGGCCGCTTGGTCATACCACTGGCGACGGAGAGTGCATGTACGCGGAAACAGAAGAAAAGCCCCGCCAGGTGGCGGACGAGGTCGCCGAACGGATCGAACGCCTGATCCTGGACGGGGTGCTGAAGGCCGGCCAAGCGCTGCCTTCCGAACGGCGCCTGACCGAGAAGCTGGGCGTGTCGCGCACGGCCTTGCGCGAAGGGCTGAAGCTGTTGCGCGCGCGCGAGATCATCCATACCGCGCAGGGCAAGGGTTCCTATGTGGCGCACATCTCCAAGGTGGACGCCGGCCCCTTGATGCACTTGTTCAATTCGCAGCCGCGCACGCTCTATGACTTGCTGGAAGTGCGTTCGCTGCTGGAGGCCGAGTCCGCCCGGCTGGCGGCCATACGCGGCACCGAGGCGGACTTCATCATGATCCGCCGCCGCTATGACGAAATGGTGGCGGCCCAGGGCACGGCCACCGACACGGCGACGCACGCGCATCTGGACCATGCCTTCCACCTGGCCATCTGCGAGGCTTCGCACAATCCGGTGCTGGTGCACACGCTGCAATCCTTGACGGATCTGCTGCTGGGATCGGTCTTCGCCTGCGTCAACAACCTGTACCACCGTCAGCCCGAGAAGCGGCAGATCGACCGCCAGCACACGCGGCTGTTCAACGCCGTGACGGCGCGCCAACCGGAGCAGGCGCGCAAGGCGGCCGCGGACCACGTGGACAGCGTGCGCCAGAGCCTGGCCGATATAGAGCAGGAAGAGCAGCGCCTCGTGCGCGCGACGTTGCGCCTGGAGGGTTGGAGCTAGCGTCCCATCCCGCCGTACGCTTTTGCGGGATAGGACGCCGGGGGGGGCGGCGCGCGACCGGATTCAGCGGTCGGCCATGGCGCCGCTGCCTGCCAGGGCCAGCGGTTTGCCCGCATAGACCCGGCCGAAACGGTTGTTGATGAACGTATCCAGGTCTATCGCTTCCTGGCCCACGAACCCGCGCTGCGGCAAGGCGCCCTGCGCCACCAGGTCCAGCGCGGCGCAGATTCCCGCAGCGGTGGAGAGCTGGATGGCGCTGAGGCGATGGCCGTCGACTTCCGCGCCGAAGATGCGGATGGGGTAGGACTCTTCCTCCAGGCGGCCATGGCGGCGCCCGGACGCCGAGGCCTGGATCACGATCACGTCCTGCTCGGTGGTGGGAATGGCGGCTTCGAAGATTTCCTTGAGCAGGTCGCGGCGGTCGCGCAGGCGTAGGTCGTTGAGCAGCAGTTTCATGATGCTGCAGTGGCCCGGGTAGCGCACCGATTTGTAGTCCACGTTGCGGGCGCGGCCGCGCAAGGTGGCGGGCAGGGTGCCCAATCCGCCCGAGGTGTTGAAGGCCTCGTACTCCACGCCGTCCAGCGCGAAGGTTTCGTAGCCTTCCAGCGCGGGCACGCTGGTCAGCTGGCCGTCGACGATGGCCTCGCAAGGGTTGCAGTACTCGTTGATCAGCCCTTCGGTGCTCCAGGTCAGGTTGTAGCGCAGGCTGTTGGAGGGATAGCGCGGCAGGGCGCCCACGCGCATGCGCAGGTCGAGCAGCGTGTCGAAGCGGCGCGCCAATGCGTTGCCGACTACGCCGATGAAGCCCGGGGCCAGGCCGCATTGCGGCATTAGCACGCTGTGAGCACTTTCTGCCAGCGCCTGGATGGCGTGCGTGCTGGCCACGTCTTCGGTCAGGTCGAAATAGTGCACGCCAGCCTTGGCGCACAGGCCGGCCACCGCGGCGGCGCGGTGAAAGGGCAGCGCGTTGATCACCGCGTAGCGTCCTTCGATGCATTGCGCCACGCTGTCGTCATCGGAAATCTGGCGGGTTCCGCAGCCCAGCTCGGCCACGATGCGCAGGCGCTCGGGATCTTGGTCGGCAACCAGCACCGAGTAGCCGCCGCTGCGTTCCAGCATCAGGGCAATGGCGAAACCGATTTTTCCGGCGCCCAGGAGTAGGACGGGCCGGGGAGAGGCGGTGGTCATGGTGCGGCTCCTGCATGGAAGGGGAGTGGGTGAGCTCATCCTATGCGGGGGCGCTGTCGATGTGTAGATGCTAAATAGTCGAATCGGCCGTAGGTAACGTTAATTCGACTTAATTTATTGTCGAAACGTCAAGAACGAAGCCCTCCGGTTTGGGGCCGGAGGGCTTCGGGGCGCTGCCTGGCCGGGGAGGCCAGGGGGGATCAGCTGCCCAGGGGCGGGTAGTCCAGGTTGCCGAAGGTGACCAGGCCTTCCGACTTGGCCTCAGCCAGTTCGGTGCGGACCTGGGCGCGGGTCAACGAGGTGGCTTGTTCAGCGGCGGCGACGGGCGGGTAGTCCAGATTGCCGAAGGTCACTTCGCCGGCGTTCTTGGCTTGCTGCAGTTCAGCTTGCACTTGCTGCGAGGTCAGGGTCGACTTCGGGGCGATGGCGGCGGGGTAGCCTTCTTCGCCGAAGGTGTATTGGCCCGAGACCTTGGCTTGTTGCAGTTCGGCTTGGACTTGAGCGCGGGTGGGGCCCTGATCAGCCTCGGCGGCTTGGGCGCCGGCAGCCAGAACGGACATCGACAGCATCAAAGCGGTAGCAAGGGTTTTCATGGCAGACCTCCAGTGTCTTGAGCTTGGGAGCCGAACCGCTGGCCTGATTGCCTGGGGTTCGCTTGCTGTGTCCCGATGAGATGCATTCTGGCCTCAAAACACCCCCGGATAAACCCTGATTCTCTGAAAACATCTTTCCAAAAAGAAGACTAATAGGTTTCCAATTCACCAAATGGCACCATGGATGGTGGAATTTCCATTTGATGACACCATAGGAGGTAGTCCACCCGGGAGGGCGGAGGTTTGGCTGCGGGAGGGGAAGCAAGGGCGCGCAGCCCCGGACTGGCCCGGGGCTGGCGGGAAAGGAAATCAGCGGTTCAGTTCGATCAGCGCGGCGTTGTATTCCGCCTGGGCTTCGTCCAGCTTGCGCTGGGCCTTGTCGATCTTGTCCTGCTTGCCCTTGGCGCGGGCCTGCTTGAGTTCGCTTTCGCGTTCGGCGACCTTGTTCTGCTTGTCGCGCACATCGGCTTCGCGCTGCGATTGCAGGCGGCTGTCGGTGCAATGGGCTTTCGCTTCGGCCAGCGCCTTGCGCAGCCCGGCCTCGCGGCGGGTATTGTTCTGCGCCTGGGCGGCGGCGATGTCGTTCTCGATTTCGCAGAACTTGGCGGCGCAGCCGCGTTGGGCCGAGCAATCGCTGGCGGCCTGGGCCGGGATCGCCACGAATGCGGCGGCCGTGGCGGCCGACAAGGCCAGGGATTTGAGCAATGAGGGCATGCGTGGTCTCCGTAAAGCGTTGCGGAGGCTACATCATGGCCCCTGTCGGCGCCGCCGGCAATGCGCGGCGTCAACGGGCATTAGCGCCGCCATCAGGGCGGTACCGAGGAAGTTTTCAGCGGATCAGCGTACCCGCCAGCGCGGCGGCGACCAGCAGAGCGCCCAGCCAGAGGTTGGCGCGGAACAGCATGAAGTTGCGGTCGGGCCGCTGGATGTCGAAGACCCACAGCTGCCACGCCAAGTGCGCCGCCACGGTCACCATGCCGACCTGATAGGCCCACGACAGTCCGATGGCATAGCCGCCCCAGGCCCACAGCGCAATGGTGGCCAGGTAGAAGCCGCCGATCCAGAGCTTGCCCTGGTCGCCGAAGCGCATGGCGGTGGAATGCAGGCCCAGGCTGCGGTCGTCGCGCACGTCCACGTAGGCATAGATGCTGTCGTAGCCTACCTGCCACAGCACCGCACCCGCCCACATGGCGATGGCGGCCAGCGGCACGTGATTCTGCGTGTCCGACCAGGCCATCAGCATGCCCCAGTTGAAGCAGATGCCCAGCACCACTTGCGGCCAGTACGTGACGCGCTTGCACAGCGGGTAGATGAAGACGAAGGGCAGCACGGCCACGGCCAGCCAGCGGCTCATTTCGTTCAGGAAGAACAGCAGCGAGCCGCAGACCAGCAACTGCCCGATGAGGAACCAGACCGCGTTCTTCATCGTCAGCTGGCCGCTGGTCAACGGACGGAAGCGGGTGCGCTCGACGTGCTTGTCGAAGTTGCGGTCGCACATGTCGTTGACGGTACAGCCGATGCCGCGCATCAACAGTGCACCCAGCGAGAACACGATCAGCCGCCGCAGGTCCGGCAGGCCGCCCGCGGCCTGGACCAGCGCGGCGATGGCCGGCAGCAGGGTCAGCCAGGTGCCGATGGGGCGGTCCAGGCGGCACAGGCGGGCATAGGGCCGCCAGGACTTCGGCAGCCAGCGTTCGACCCAGTCGGTGAAGACGATGTCGCTGAGGTCAACGGGAGATGGTTGGGGGGCGCTCACTGTCACGGCGAAACGGAATGGGAAAACCAAGAGCATAAAACAACGGCGGCCGGGCATCGCGCCCGGCCGCCGTTCATGTCCTGCAGCACCTACGAGGCACCCGCGTCATATCGCCACTGTCGCGGCGAAAGCGGGGCCGCACGGATCCGGCTCCGCCGGTCCGTAGCGGCGCCCCCTGGGGGGAAGCGCCGCAGGCGCTTCGGGGGGGATCAGACCTCTTTCAGCAGCTTGCCCAGGATCGCGATGCCGCGGCGGATCTTGTCTTCCGGCACGGTGGCGAAGCTCAGGCGCAGCGTGTTGGTCTTGCCGGCGCCGCAATAGAACGGCGCGCCGGGCACGAACGCCACGTTTTGCGCGATCGCCTTTTCCAGCAGCTTGGTGCTGTCAATGTGTTCGGGCAAGGTCAGCCAGATGAACATGCCGCCCTCAGGCTTGGTCCAGGTGACGGTGTCCGGGAATTCCTGCTTGATGGCTTCCAGCATGCAGCTGCCCTGGGCGCGGTAGATTTCGCGCACGTTGGGCAAGTGCTCTTCCAGGAAGCCGTCCTTGACGATCTCGTACACGGCCATCTGGGTCAGCGTGGGCGTGTGCAGGTCGGTGGCTTGCTTGGCCTGCACCAGCTTGTTGATCAGCGGGCGCGCGGCGGCGATGTAGCCCAGGCGCAGGCCGGGGGCCAGCACCTTGGAGAACGTGCCCAGGCGGACCACGTTGGCGCCGTACTCGGCGGCCAGGGCGATCAGGCCAGGCTGCGGTTCGCCGGCGTAGCGCAGTTCGCCGTAGGGATCGTCCTCGACGATGGTCAGGTTCAGTTCCGCGGCGCGCTTGACCAGCGCGATGCGGCGTTCCAGGTTCAGCGTGCGGCCGGTGGGATTCTGGAAGTTGGGCAGGGCGTACAGGAAGCGGGCGCCTTCGGCCAGTTCAGGGGTGATGGCTTCCGGGATCAGGCCGCCTTCGTCGGTGGGGACCGGCACGAAGTTGGGCTGGTACAGGCTGAACGATTGCAGCGCGCCCAGGTAGCTGGGGTCTTCGACCAGCACCTTGCTGTCCTTGTCGATCAGCACCTTGCCCAGCAGGTCCAGCGCTTGCTGCGAACCCGACACGATCAGGATCTGGTCGGCGGCGACGCTGGCGCCGGCCTTGTTCAGATCATCGGCAACCCATTGGCGCAGCGGCGCAAAGCCTTCGGTGGGGCCGTACTGCAGGGCGGCGCGGCCGTTGGTGGACAGTACCTTGTCGAATGCCGCGCGAACTACCTCTACCGGGAAGCCGCCGGGCGCCGGCAGGCCGCCGGCGAACGAAATGACTTCGGGGCGCTCGGTGACCTTGAGGATCTCGCGGATGGCGGAGCTGGTGAGTTGCTGGGCGCGTTCCGAAAAGGAAAACGCAGGTTCGAGAGGCTTGTCCATGGAGTGCTTCTTGATCAAGAAGGGTAGGAAAATACGGGCGGTTGGTCCCTTTGGGTGGCCCGGCGGAAAAACATTCGGCAAAAAACTATTGTCCCACACGGCGGCGGCCCGGCCCCCATAACGGCCGCAGCCCCTAAAATCACCTGCATCGATAACCGCCTGTACAGTTACATTTCCCATGTTCGAAGCCGCTCCCATCGTCGCCGACTCCAAGGCCGCCCTGTATGCCGGCCTGGCCGCCCAGGCCCGCGCCCTGCTCGACGGCGAGCCCGACCGCATCGCCAACGCCGCCAACCTGAGCGCGCTGGCCTACCAGGCCCTGCCCGACCTGAACTGGGCGGGCTTCTATTTCTATGACGGTACGGAACTGGTGCTGGGCCCCTTCCAGGGCAAGCCGGCTTGCGTGCGCATTCCGCTGAATCGCGGCGTGTGCGGAGCCGCGGCCAGCCAGCGCCAGACGCAGCTGGTGCCCGACGTGCATGCCTTTCCCGGCCACATCGCCTGCGACGCGGCTTCGCGTTCCGAGATCGTGGTGCCGCTGGTCCACCAGGGCCAATTGATCGGCGTGTGGGACGTGGACAGCCCGGTGCCGGATCGTTTCGACGAGGACGACCGCCAGGGCATGGAAGCCTTGTGCGCGGTGTTCCTGGCCAGCCTGGGCTGAGCCGCGGCGGCAGCCGCCGCGCTGCACGCCGTTGACACGGTTGCGGGCTCCCGGTAGATTCCCGCATCTGCGCTTGCACACCACCGCCTCCGTTCCAACATTCATGATTCATCAGGCCAACCAATCCGCTTTCCCGTTCCGCGCCCAGGGCGTGGTACTGGCTTGCGCCGGCCTGAAATCCAAAAAACAGCCGCTCATCTGACCGGAGCATGCTGTTCCGTCAGATGGGCGACGGAACAGCGGCCTCTAGGCGGCGCTTGGCGCCGTCCGCGCATCCCCTGGCATCCCGAGCACTTCTGTACGGTCCTCAACCACGGTCCGCTTACACCGAAGGAGTGTCCTCATGCAATCTCATCATCAATCTCCGATCCAGGGCGTCTGGGTGCCTCTCGTCACGCCGTTTTCCGGCGGCGCCGTGGATGGCGGGGCCTTGCGCCGCCTGGTGCGCCACTATGCCGCCGCGGGCGTGGACGGGCTGGTCGTGTGCGGCAGCACCGGCGAGGCCGCGTCGCTGGACGATGCCGAACAGCTGGCGGTGCTGGACGCCGTGCTGACCGAGGCCGGCAGGCTGCCCGTCATCATGGGCCTGGCGGGCAACCATCATGGACACGTGATGCAGCGCCTGGCCGCCTTCGGCACGCGTCCGCTGGCCGGCATCCTGGCGCCCGCGCCGTATTACGTGCGCCCCGGCCAGGAAGGCGCCACCGCCTACTTCCGCTGCCTGGCCGATGCCTCGCGCTTCCCCCTGGTGCTTTACGACATTCCCTATCGCACCGGCACAACGCTGGATACAGCGACCTTGCTGGCGTTGGCCGCGCATCCCAATATCGCGGCGATCAAGGATTGCGGCGGCTCGCTGGAAAAGACGATCGCGCTGATCGCCGACGGCAACATGCACGTGCTGGCGGGCGAGGACCTGCAGGCGCTGTCCGTGATGAGCCTGGGGGGCGCGGGCATGATTGCGGCCGCTGCGCATATCCGCCCTGACCTGTTCGTGGCCATGCACCAGGCCGTGAAGGCACAGCAGCTGGACCTGGCCAGGAAGCTGTTCCATGCGCTGGTCCCCATCATCCAGCTGACCTTCGCCGAGCCCAATCCCGGCCCCTTGAAGGCGCAACTGGGGCGCCAGGGCCTGCTGAGCGAGGAACTGCGCATGCCCATGCCGCCCGCCAGCATGGCCTTGGCCGCGCGCATGGACGCCGCCGTGGCGGGGTTGAACCGGCAATATCCTTGCCAGTAGCCCGAACTTGGTGAGCAGTCCGCCAGCTTTGTGGTGTTCGGATTCATTTAGTAATAAATGTCCTACCGGGAAGCTGACGGATTGCTTATCATGCGGCCATTCTTCGGGTGAAACAAAACGTTCATGGCCCAAGCTTTTGTAGCCTTGTCCGCCTGGCAAGTCATGCTGGCGGGCCTGCTTTTCTTCAGCGGCATCTATCTGGTGTTCGGTGCGGCCACCTGGCTGCTGACGCAGCACATCCTGCCGGCGTTGGGCATCGGGCGTCCGCTGGATCCGCGCCCGTTGGCGCCGGGCCAGCTGCGGCGCGAATTCGCGCAGTCCGGCCTGTCCATCCTGCTGTTCGGCACCGGCATGATTTTCCCGTGGGGCCTGTTGCAACTGGGCTGGGCGCACCTGGACCCGGATGCCAGCTGGCAAAAGATCACGCTCGAGATCCTAGTGCTGGTGGCCTGGAACGACGTGCATTTCTGGATCAACCACCGCCTGCTGCACACCAAGCTGCTGCGCCGCTTCCACCTGCCGCATCACCGCTCGGTCGTGACCACGCCGTTCTCGACCTACAGCTTCCATCCCATCGAAGCGCTGATGCTGGGCAACGTGATCATGCTGCCCATGGTGCTGCATGACTTCAGTTTCTGGTCGCTGGCGTCGGTGCCGCTGTTCAGCCTGTTCTTCAATTGCATCGGCCACGCCAACTACGACTTCTTTCCCAACGTGTCCTACGCGCACTGGTTCGCCGCTAGCCGCAGGCATCACCTGCACCACGCCTGCTACAACGGCAACTACGGCTTCCAGTTCACCTTCATGGATCGTCTGTTCCGCACCCGTCTCAAGGCCGAGGCGGCGCAGGCCCAGCTGAATGCTTTCCGGCAGCGAGAATCGCTTGGCGGGCGCGCTTAAGCGGCAGCGCCGCCTGCCGTCGCTGCGCAGCCGGCGCGACTGGCAAAGCCTGGCCTACCTGGCCGCGTTGCCGGCGCTGGCGGCGTGGCAGTGGGTGCACGGCTTCTGGTGGCCGCTGTACGGCCTGATGTTGTTCCTGACCCTGGGCGTGGGCGTCATCCACCACAACCATACGCACATCCGCATGTGGCGCGGACGCTGGACCAACCGCGCGACCGATTTTTGGATCACGCTGCTGCAAGGGCATCCGACCTTCGTGTTCTATCCGGCGCACGTGGCCAATCACCATCGCTACAAGCACGGCGCGCGCGACGTGGCGCGCACTTACCGGTTCGGCGGCGACACCAACCATCTGTGGGGCTACCTGATCCATCCATTGCAGGCGGGCTGGGTGCTGTATCCCTTGTTCTTCGCGTGGCTGGGCCGCTTGTACCGGCATTGGCCGGGCGCCTGGCGCTACTGCATGGCGCAGTACGGCGTGTGGCTGGGGCTGTGGGGCGGGCTGCTGGCCGTTAATCCCTTGAAAGCGCTGGTGTTCGTCATCGTGCCGCAACTGCATGGGTTGCACTGGCTGCTGGCTACCAACTACCTGCAGCATGCGCACGCCGACGGCGGGCCGCGGTCCGTCGCGGGCCTGAACTATGCGCGCAATTTCGAAGGCCTGGTCAATCCGCTGCTCTTCAACATCGGCCTGCACACCGCGCACCACGAGCATCCGCGGGCGCACTGGTCCGAACTGACGCGCCTGCACCGCGATCAATACCGCAACCGCGTGAATCCGGCCTTGAACGAGCCGGGCCTCACGCCCTACATGTTCCGCGTGTTCGTGCTGGGCGCCTTCATGCCGCGCTTTCGCAGCCGTTCATGCATGGCGCCCGAGCACGTCCGCTAGCGCCGCACTCCCTACATCCACCAGAGGCCTCTCATGCCCATTGCGTTTCATCGTGTCTACCTGGAAAGCGCCGGCTACTTCATGCCGGGCGAGCCCGTGTCCAACGATGCCATGGACAGCTACATCGCGCCGCTGAACCGCATGTCCAGCCGCATCAAGAGCCGCATCCTGGCCGAGAACGGCATCAAGCAGCGCTACTACGCGATCGATCCCGAGGGCGCCACGGTGTTCACCAACGCCCAGCTCGCGGCCAACGCCATCCGCGATTGCCTGCGGCGCAACGACAGCGACCTGTCCGCCGTGTCGTTGCTGGCCAGCGGTTCGTCGGGCGGGGACGCCCTGATGCCGGGTTTCTCCAACATGATCCAGGGCGAGCTGGCCGCGCATCCGATGGAAACCCTGTCGGTGCACGGCATCTGCGCGGCGGGCGTGTCGGCCATCCAGACGGCCGCGCAGGGCGTGGAGCTGGGTGGACATGCCAGCGCCCTGGCCGTGGCCAGCGAACTGCCGTCGCGGCTGTTCAAGCGCTCGCGCTTCGCGGCGCGCGGCTACGACGCCGACTTCGACGCGCATTTCCTGCGCTGGATGTTGTCGGATGGCGCGGGGGCGGTACTGTTGGGCAATGGCGGACGGCCCTTGCCGGGCGCCTCGCAAGGCGTGCGCCTGCGCCTGAAGTGGGTGCATCAGCGCTCGTTCTCGGGCGACTATCCGGTGTGCATGCAGCTGGGCCTGTCGGCCGACCGCGCCAAGGGTCATCTGGATTACCCGTCGTGGAACGAGGCCGAGGCCGACGGCGCGCTGTCCTTGCGCCAGGACATCCGCCTGCTGCCGCACCTGTTCGACATCGGCATCCATGAATACGCCAAGCTGGTGCGCGACGGCTGGGTCGATCCGGACCAGGTGGACCACTTCCTGTGCCACTACTCGTCGGAGAAGTTCATTCCCGTGGTGGAAGACCTGATGGAGAAGGCCGGCCTGGTCATCCCGCGCGAACGCTGGTTCAGCAACCTGGCGTGGCGCGGCAATACCGGCGCGGCGTCCATCCTGATCATGCTGGCCGAGTTTCTGGAAACGCGCGAAGTGAAGCCAGGCGAGCAGATCTTCTGCTACATCCCGGAGTCGGGCCGTTTCATGGCCGCGTACATGCTGCTGGAAGCCGAGGCCGTGCACGCGCCGCAGATCGCCGTGGGCGCGCCCGCAACGGCCGCCGCGCGCGAGGACGCGAACAGCGACGACGCCGCCGCGATCGCGCCGCCGCACGATCCGGACATGGCGCCGCAAGGCCTGGGCCAGCTGCTGACCGAACTGGCCGCGATCTGGCACGACTACCGTTCGCGCGTGTGGCGCACGCCGGTGGTGCGGCGCTTGCGCAACCGCCAGTTCCAGACGGCCGACTACCTGAACTGGATGGAGAACTGGATTCCGCAGGTGCGCGAAGGCAGCAAGTGGATGCGCGAAGGCGCCGCCTCGCTGTCGGAGCAGTACGCGCCGCTGGCCGCGTTGATCGATACGCACGCCGGCGAAGAGCAGAACGATTTCCAGATCCTGTTCCAGGACTACCGCAACGCGGGCGGCCCGGTGGACAGCATCGATGCGCTGCGCCGCAACCCCGGCGGCGAAGCGCTCAACGCCTATCTGCGCGGCCTGGCCGCCACGCGCGACCCGATCGGCCTGCTGGGCGCCATCTACATCATCGAAGGCACCGGCCAGCGCATCGTGCCGGCGTTGCTGCCGCTGCTCAAGGCCAGCCTGACGCTGCCGCCCGACGCCTTCCGCTTCCTGGAGTACCACGGTCACAACGACGAGCATCACCTGGCGCGCTGGCTGTCGGCGGTGGAACTGGCGCTGGACTGCGACGAGGACGGCCGTGCCGAGCAGCGCATCGTCGACACCGCGCGCCGCACGGCCGCGCTGTACCTGATGCAGTTCCACCACGTGATGGAAGGCGATGCGTCATGAGCAAAGAACCTGACTTCCTTGCCAAGCCGCACGATCCCGCCGACCCCAGCCCCTGGCTGGCGCTCTACCTGGACCGCAGCACGCCTCTGCCGGACAAGGTCAAGAAGGCTTGGCTGACGGATTCCAGCTGCGCTTCGCGCCAGTACCTGCTGCCCTTTTTGCGGCCGCTGGCGCGCGCCTTCATCATCCTGATCCAGGTCGTCAAGACCTTCCTGCCGCGCCGCTGGTCGCATTCCAAGCTGCTGCACCGCATCCTGGCCTGGGGCTTGAAGCGCTTCGTGTCGCCCGAGGCCAACTGGCTGATCCTGCGCCATTTCCATCTGGGCGCGCAGATCCTGTCGTTCATCGCGGCCAACTCGCCGGTGCGTGTCACCACCACGCCGCTGGAGCCGCGCGATATCGACGATCTAAAGGACGAACTCTTCGTCAAGCACGACCTGAACCTGTTCAATTTCGTCATCCGCTTGAACCAGGCGTTGCGCGACGCAGGCGTGGAAATGCATGCGCCGGAACGGGTCGATTTCTCGATGATCCGCGATCCGGACCTGCTGCTCGAAGACATGCCGCAGGGCAAGCTGAACTTCCTGGACCTGCAAAGCGCGATCGAACTCTTCACGCCGCTGTATCAGCTGATGCTGACCGACAACGACTTCTGGCGCGCGGCCAATTCGCTACAGCTGGACGAGACCATCGGCATCTATGCGGCCAAGCTGCTGGGGGCGCCGCAGCACCTGATCCTGGTCAACAACAACCATCCGCTGGTGCCGATGTCGACCCTGCGCGCAGGCTACCGGCTGGTGCTGCACGGGCTGTCCACCGAGATGCTGCACAGCCTGCTGATGGAAATGAAAGAGGCGCAGCAAGGCGGCGAGCCGCCCGCGCCGATCGCCTGAGGCTTTAGCGCTTTTCCGCGTACACGCCGAAGCGCTGCAGCTGCGCTTCGCTGTTGGCGATTTCGCGCAGGCTTTCCTCGCCGCTGTGCGCGACCAGCAGGGCGGCCAGCGTCTGCGCGATGGACAGCGCAGGCACCACCGAGGGAAACAGCGAGGGCGTGTCGTTGGCCACCAGCAGCAGCGCCTTTGCGCCTGGGGCAATCGGCGACACCGCGCTGTCGGTGACCGCCACCACGCCGGCGCCGCGTTCATGCGCGAATTCCACGGCCGTGACTGCCGCCTGCGCATAAGGTGCCTGGCTGAAGGCGATCAGCGCGTCGTCCGGCCCGATGCGGCGCAATTCATCGGCCAAGGTGCCGCCTACGCCGCTGAGCAAGGTGACCTTGTCCAGGAACATGCCGCAGGCATAGCTGAAGTGATAGGCCGCCGGATACAGGCTGCGGAGGCCGATGACGTAGATGCGGCGCGCGCCCGCCAGCAGGCCGTGCGCGGCCTTCAGCGCGGGGAGCGCGGCGGGACCGAGGCTGGTGCCCAGGTTGCGCACTTCGGCATCAAGGATGTCGGCGACCAGTCCCGCGTCGGCGTCGTGCTGCGGGCGCTTGCGCAGGGCGGTGGCGCGGCCGGAAAAGCTGGACCCGCCCGCGGCCAGCCAGTCGCGATAGGGCTGGCGGAACGCCTCGTAGGTGTCGAATCCCAGTTGCCGGGCCAGGCGCAGCATGACGCCCGCCTGCACGCCGGCATGGCCGGCCGCGGCGCGCATCGATTCCAGGGCGATGTCCTTGGGGTGGTCGATCGCATAGCGGGCCGCCTGCCGCAGCTTGGGCGGCAGGGCGGAAAACTGGGCTTCGATCAGTTTGTCGATGGCGGCTTTATCCATCTGCGCTCCGGGTAAGGTGCCCCGTATTATGGCGTATCGTCCGCCAGCGCCAGATCGATGGCGCGGGCCAGCGCGTCCACCGCGAACGCCAGCTCATCAGCCGTGCTGAGGTAGGGCGGCGCCAGCAGCACGTGGTCGCCGAGCTTGCCGTCCACGGTGCCGCCACCCGGATAGCACAGCAGGCCCAGGTCGCGCGCCTGGGCCTTGATGCGTGCATGCAGCCGGCGTTGCGGCGCGAACGCGCGCAGGCTGCCGGGATCCTCGGCCAGCTCCACGCTCCAGAACATGCCGCGGCCGCGGATGTCGGCCACGTGTGGATGCTTTTCCAGGCGCGCCGCCAACATGGCGCCGAACTGCGCGCCCATGTCCGCCACGCGTTCCACCAACTTGTCGCGCAGCACGATGCGCTGCACCGCCAGCGCCGCCGCGCAGGCTACGGGGTGGCCGACGTAGGTATGGCCGTGCTGGAACGCGCCCGAGCCCGCGTTGATGGCCCCGATGACGCGGTCATGCGCCAGCACCGCGCCGATTGGCAGATAGCCGCCACCCAAACCCTTGGCCAGCGTCAGCAGGTCCGGCACTACGCCTTCCTGCTCGAAGGCGTGATAGCTGCCGGTGCGGCCCAGCCCGCACATGACCTCGTCCAGGATCAAGAGCACGCCGTGGCGGTCGCAGACCTGGCGGATCTTGCGGAAGTAGCCGGGCACGGGCGCGACGGTGCCGGCAGTGGCGCCGACCACGGTTTCCGCGATGAAGGCGGACACGGTGTCCGGGCCGAGGCGCAGGATCTCGGCGTCCAGTTCCGCGGCCAGGCGGTCGCTGTACTGCTCGTCCGTTTCGCCGGCCTCGCGGTAATGCAGGGCAAAGCAGGGCGAGACGTGGTGGCTTTCGATCAGCACGGGCTGGTACAGGGCGCGCCGGCCGGCGTTGCCGCCCACTGACAAGGCGGCCAGCGTGTTGCCGTGATAGCTCTGGCGCCGCGCGATGTAGCGGTAGCGTCCCGGTTCGCCGCGTTCAACATGGTATTGGCGCGCCATCTTCAAGGCGGTCTCCACGGCTTCCGAACCGCCCGAAACGAAATAGGCGTTGCCCAGGCCGGCCGGGCTGTTGGCCGCCAGCAACTCAGCCAGTTCTTCAGCCGCCGGCGTGGTGAAGAAGCTGGTGTGCGCGTACTCCAGCGCGTCCAGCTGCGCGACGGCGGCAGCGCGCACTTCGGGGTGCGCATGTCCCAGGCACGAGACCGCCGCGCCGCCCGAGGCGTCGAAGTAGCGCCGGCCCTTCTGGTCGACGATGAAGCAGCCTTCGCCTTTGACGGCGACGGGCAGGGGGCTGGCATTGCGATGGATGATGCGGCTCATGATGGGGTGCGGCGGCTCGTGGTCTGGTTTGTCAAATAAAACACATGGTATATTTATTGTAAAAATAAACCAAACGGTTTTATTGCCGCATTGGCCGTTGCATCGTCATCATTCGCTCAAGGGGGCGTCATGAGGTTTTCCCATCTGTTGCGTGGTTGGACTCTAGGGATCGCGGCGGCTGCCGCGTTGGGCGCGGCCGGGCAAGCCGGTGCCGCCTGGCCGGAACAGCCGGTGCGGCTGGTGGTGCCGTTCGCCGCCGGCGGCACGACCGACTTGCTGGGCCGCCTGATGGCCGAGGGCCTGGGCGCCGAACTCGGCCAATCCGTGGTGGTGGTCAACAAGGCCGGCGCGGGCGGCAGCCTGGGCGCGTCCGAGGTGGCGCACGCGCAGCCGGACGGCTACACCCTGCTGCTGGGCACGCCCGGCACGCAGATCATCAATGCCTACGTCTACAAGAAGATCGGCTACGACCCGGTCAAGGACTTCGCGCCGGTCGCCTACGTGGCGCAGGTGCCCAACGTGGTGCTGACGCATCCCGGGTCCGGCCTGAAGAACATGGACGACTTGCTGCGCACCGCGCGCGCGGAGCCCGGGCGCCTGAACTGGGGCTCGCCGGGCGTGGGCAGTTCGGGCCACCTGGCGCTGGAGATGATCAAGCGCATGGGCAAGGTGGACATCCGCCACGTGCCGTACAAGGGCGCCAGCCAAGCCAACAATGACCTGCTGGGCGGGCAGATCGATCTGTCCGCCGACAACCTGCCCACCGCCTTGCCCTTGATCAAGGCGG
Organism: Achromobacter sp. SD115; assembly: GCF_017355315.1. Classification (NCBI taxonomy): domain Bacteria; kingdom Pseudomonadati; phylum Pseudomonadota; class Betaproteobacteria; order Burkholderiales; family Alcaligenaceae; genus Achromobacter; species Achromobacter sp. SD115. The sequence goes on from NZ_JADIJM010000006.1 coordinate 307,612, forward strand.
GTAAGCTGGTGGCTCTGGGCGTGACTTCGGCCCAGCCGGTGCCCGCCGCGCCGGGCGTGGCAGCCATCGCGCAGTCCGTGCCGGGCTTCGAACTGACCTCCTGGTTCGTGGTGATGGCGCCCTCCGGCACGCCGCAAGCGGTCATCGACAAGCTCAACGCTGCCGCCCAGCGCGTGCTGGATTCGCCCGCCACCCGTGAACGGCTGGCCGCCCTGGCGGCGCAGCCCATCGGCGGCACGCCGCAAGCCTTGGCGCAGCACCTGCAGACGGAGCGCGAGAAGTACCGCGTCCTGATCGAAGGCACTGACATCCGTCCGGAATAAGCGGGGAAACGCATGGGCAAGGGCTCGAAAAAACGGCTGGCGGTGGCGCGCTTCTGGTACGAAGGCAACGCCTTCTGCCCGGTGCCTTGCGTCATGGCGGATTTCGAACGGCGCGAGTGGCGCAAGGGCGGCGATGCCCTGGCTGCCGCCGCTGGCACGGCCACCGAACTGGGGGAAGTCGCCGAGTTCGCCCGCGCGCATCCGGATTGGGAGGTCGTGGCCCTGCGCTGCGCATCCGCCCTGCCTGGCGGGCCGATAGCAGACGCCGTGCACCGCGCCTTTACCGAAGAGGTGCTGGCCGGGCTGGCTGCGGAAGAGGCTGGCTGGGACGCCGTCTACTTGTCGTTGCACGGCGCCGCCATTACCGACCGGCGGCAGACGCCCGACCTGGACTTCGTACGCGCCGTGCGCGCCTTGCTACCTGATGTGCCACTGGGCGCGAGCTTCGACCTGCACGCCAACCTGGCCCCTGAACTGGGCAGCCTGTTGGATTGCGCCAGCGGCTACAAGACCTATCCCCACATAGACATGCGCGAGGCGGCGGGGCGGGTGCTCGACATGTTGCTGCGCGCGCAGGCCGGCACGCTGTCGCCGCGGGTGCTGGTGGCCAAGCCGGATTTGCTGCTGTCCAGCTTCAACATGCGCACCGATGCCGGCCCGATGCGCGAGCTGCAGGATCTTGCCGCCGCCCACGTGGGCGAGGGCGTGGCCGAAGTCTCGGTGTTCGGCGGCTTTCCGTACGCGGATACCGTCGATACCGGCGCATCGGTGCTGGTGGTGGCCGACACGGCCCGTGATGCCGCGGGCGCGCGGGCGCAGGCCGCGGCCGAGACCATGATGGCCGCCATGCGGCGGCTGGCGCCTGCGTTTGCGGTCACCTTGCCGACGCCGCAAGAGGGCCTGGCGCAAGCCGTGGAGGCGGCGCGCGCCGGCGGCCTGGTGGCCGTTACCGATCCAGGCGACAACCCGCTGTCGGGAGGCGTGTGCGACACACCGGAACTGTTCCGTGCCTTGCTGGATGCGCAGATCGATCTGTCTTGCGTGTTCGCCAGCTTCGCGGATCCGGATGCGGTTCGGCGCGCGTACGCAGCGGGTTTGGGCGGCGATTGCGAACTGGACCTGGGCGGCCGCGTGAGCCGCGACTTCGGTCCGCCGGTGCGAGCGGCATTCCGGGTTGAACGCTACACCGACGGCGAATTCAGCAACACCGGGCCGATGGAAACCGGCGTGCGCACGCGTTGCGGCCGCACCGCGCTACTGTCGCTGCGCGACCGGTCCAACGTGCTGGTCATCATCACTGAGCTGGTGGCGCCGGCCAATGATCCGGGCTTCTTCACCTTGCATGGCATCGATCTCGATCAGGTGCGGCTGCTATGCGTGAAGGCTAAAAACCACTTCCGCGCGGCCTTCCTGCCGCTGTGTGCCGCGATCATCGACGTCGACGCGCCCGGACCCGCGGCGCTGGACCTGCGGCTGCTGCCGTTCCGGCATGCTCGCCAGGGCGCAGCCAACGACGCGCAAGACTGGCGGAAATAGCGGGGCGGATCCGCGCGCCTTGGTGTTGACCCTGCGTTACACGGTAAAGGCCTTGCGCTATATTGCGACCCTTGCCCCGCAGGCCCGCCGGGCGGCGTCCGCGCTGCCGTATCCCTCTTCCGGAAGTCGTTTACATGCCCCAGACACTTGAAGTCATCGCCACTCTCCTGTTTGCCGTGGCGGTTCTTCATACCTTCTCGGTTCCCTTCTTCGCGCGGCTCGCGCATCGTGGCGGACCGCATGCGGGCATCTGGCATCTGTTCTCCGAAGTCGAGGCCGTGTTCGGCGTCTGGGCCTTCGTGCTGATCGTGGCGATGGCGGCGCTGTCGGGTCCGTCGCATGCCATCGAGTACATGGACACGCGCAACTTCACCGAGCCGCTGTTCGTCTTCGTGATCATGGTGGTTGCGGCCAGCCGGCCGATACTGGAACTGGTGGGGACCCTGGTGCGACTGGTGGCGCGGGTGCTGCCGCTGCCGCGCGAACTCGCCACCTTCTTCGTCGTGATGTCGCTGGTGCCGCTGGGCGGCTCCTTCATCACCGAACCGGCCGCTATGACGCTGGCTGCCATCCTGTTGCGCGACGCTTACTTCCGCAGCAGCGGGCGCGCGGGCTTCAAGTACCTGACTCTTGGCGTGCTGTTCGTCAACGTCTCCATCGGCGGTGTGCTGACCTCCTATGCCGCGCCGCCCGTGCTGATGGTGGCCTCCACCTTCGGCTGGGACTCGGCCTTCATGGCCCAGCATTTCGGCTGGCGCGCCGCGATCGCGGTCTGCCTGAACGCGGCCCTCCTGACCTTCATCTGCCGCAAGGCGCTGCTGGAGCGCTCGGTGGGCACGGGCGGCGGCGTGGACGCGCCGGAAGGCGGCGATGCGCGCGGACCGGTGCCGCTGCTGGTCATGCTGGTGCACCTGGTCTTCCTGGTCGCCGTGGTGCTCAGCGCGCACCATCCGGCCATCTTCCTGGGCTTGTTGATGATGTTCATCGGCTTTGCCGAGGCCTATAAGCGCTACCAGAGCCGTCTGATGATCAAGGAAGGCCTGATGGTGGGCTTCTTCCTGGCCGGCCTGGTGGTGCTGGGCGGCCTGCAGAAATGGTGGCTGCAGGACCTGCTGGGCGGGCTCGAGCCCTTCGTGCTGTTCTGGGGCGCCACCGCGCTCACCGCCATTACCGACAACGCCGCGCTGACCTACCTGGGTTCGCTGGTCGAAGGCACCAACGAGGCCTGGCGCTACATGCTGGTGGCCGGCGCGGTCACTGGCGGGGGCTTGACGGTGATCGCCAATGCGCCCAACCCGGCCGGCTTCGCCATCCTGAAGAACCACTTCCCGGACGGCAGCATTTCGTCGGGGCGGCTGTTCCTGTCGGCCCTGGCGCCGACCCTGGTGGCGGCCGTCATGTTCCTGCTTCCCGTATAGGGCGGCAGGGCCGGAAAGGCCGCTGGCGGCGCCTTTGAGGCGCCGCCCTGGACGGGCCGCCGGGGACGGACACCGGCCGTTCACGAAAAACCGCTAAAATTCAAGACTTTCCCGTATTTTTTCCGGCCTCGCCCGCCCTCCGCTTCCGTTCGGACTTGATCCGGCCCCGGACATCGTGTCCGGCGATAGCGGCTTTTGATACCCCGGGCCTGCGCCTGGGAGCCCTAGATGCCCATTTACGCTTACAAGTGCAGCGCCTGCGGCCACGCCAAAGACGTCTTGCAGAAGATTTCCGATGCGCCGCTTTCGGTTTGCCCCGAATGCGGCCAAAGCACGTTCTCCAAGCAGGTGACCGCGGCTGGGTTCCAGCTCAAGGGCTCCGGCTGGTATGTCACGGACTTCCGCGGCAACGGCAACGGCGCCAGCCAGGGTGCGGCTGCGGCCAGCACGCCGGCGGCGCCCGCTGAAAGCGCCGCGCCTGCCGCCGCGCCCGCAGCTCCGGCCGCCCCGGCGACGCCTGCCGCCGGTAGCGCCGCCTCCTAGAGCACACGCGATGCGTATGCGCGTCATCAAGAAGTACTTCATCACCGGCCTGCTGATCTGGGTTCCCCTGGTCATCACGGTGTGGGTGCTGGGCTTGCTGGTCGCGACCCTTGAAGGGTTCGTGCCCGGCTTCCTGTCGTCCGAATCGCTGTTCGGCATCGACATTCCCGGCTTCCGCTTCGTTCTGGTCATCGTGGTGGTGCTTCTGACGGGCGTGTTCGCCGCCAACCTGATCGGCCGCACCATGGTGGACCAGTGGGAAAACCTGCTGGGCCGCATACCCCTGGTGCGCTCGATCTACAACTCGGTCAAGCAGGTCAGCGATACCGTGCTTGCGCCCAACGGCCAGGCCTTCCGGCGCGCGGTGCTGGTGCAGTATCCGCGTGCGGGCAGCTGGACCATTGCTTTCGTTACCGGCTCGCCCAGCGGCGAAGTGGCCGACCGGCTGCCCGGCGACCACATCAGCGTGTACGTGCCGACCACGCCGAATCCCACGTCCGGCTTCTTCCTGATGGTCCCGCGCGCTGACGCGATGGATCTTCAGATGAGCGTGGACGCGGCATTGAAGTACATCGTTTCCATGGGCGTAGTCGCGCCGGTTCAGGCGGCGACGCCCGCGGACCGGCCGGCCGCTCCCGTCCCGGCTCCTGGCGTGCAGGACACGCCTCGCGCCGATTCGTAACCCTTACGCTATAACCAAGCACATAAACGGAGTCATCCCGCATGCGTACCTGCTACACCGGCCAGGTTTGCCGTGACCATCTCGGCCAGACCGTCACCCTGTACGGCTGGGTGAACCGCCGCCGCGACCACGGCGGGGTCATCTTCATCGACCTGCGCGACCGCGCGGGCCTGGCGCAGATCGTGTTCGATCCGGACAACGCCGCCTTCGCCACCGCGGAGCGCCTGCGCAATGAATTCTGCATCCGCGTCACCGGCCTGGTGCGCGAGCGTCCGGCGGGCACCGCCAACGCCGAGCTGGCCTCCGGCGAAATCGAAGTGCTCTGCAAGGAAGTCGAGATCCTGAACGCGTCGGTCACCCCGCCGTTCCAGCTGGATGACGACAACCTCTCGGAAACGACGCGCCTCACGCACCGCGTGCTGGACCTGCGCCGTCCGCAGATGCAGCGCAACCTGATGCTGCGCTACCGCGTGTCGATCGAAACGCGCAAGTTCCTGGACCAGTTGGGCTTCATCGACATCGAAACCCCGATGCTGGCCAAGAGCACGCCGGAAGGCGCGCGCGACTACCTGGTGCCGTCGCGCGTGAACGCCGGTCACTTCTTCGCGCTGCCGCAATCGCCGCAGCTGTTCAAGCAGATGCTGATGGTGTCGGGCTTTGACCGCTACTACCAGATCACCAAGTGCTTCCGCGACGAAGACCTGCGCGCCGATCGCCAGCCTGAATTCACCCAGATCGACTGCGAAACCTCGTTCCTGAACGAATTCGAGATCCGTGAAATCTTCGAGAACCTGATCCGCCACGTGTTCAAGGTGGTGCAGGGCGTCGACCTGGCTTCGCCGTTCCCGATCATGCCGTGGACCGAAGCCATGCGTCGCTACGGTTCGGACAAGCCGGACCTGCGCGTGAAGCTCGAATTCACTGACATGACCGACGTCATGCGCGATGTGGACTTCAAGGTGTTTGCCGCCGCCGCCACGGCGCCCGGCAGCCGCGTGGTCGCCTTGCGCGTGCCCGGCGGCGCCGAAATGTCGCGCAGCGAGATCGACGGCTACACCCAGTTCGTCGGCATCTATGGCGCCAAGGGCCTGGCCTACATCAAGGTCAACGAAGTGGCCAAGGGCCGCGAAGGCCTGCAATCGCCCATCGTCAAGAACCTGCATGACGCTGCCCTGGCCGAACTGGTCAAGCGCACCGGCGCGCAAGATGGCGACATCATTTTCTTCGGCGCGGATCGCGAGAAGGTCGTCAACGACGCCATCGGCGCGCTGCGCGTGAAGATCGGTCACAGCGAATTCGGCAAAAAGACGGGCTTGTTCGAAGCCGGTTGGCAGCCGCTGTGGGTGGTCGACTTCCCGATGTTCGAGTACGACGAGGAAGACGGCCGCTACACCGCCGCCCACCACCCCTTCACCAGCCCGAAGGATGGCCACGAAGACTTCCTGGAAACCGATCCCAGCAAGGCGTTCGCCAAGGCCTACGACATGGTGCTGAACGGTTGGGAAATCGGCGGCGGCTCGGTCCGTATCCACCGCGAGGAAGTGCAGAGCAAGGTGTTCCGCGCGCTCAAGATCGGCGCCGAGGAAGCCCGCGAGAAGTTCGGCTACCTGCTGGACGCGCTGCAGTACGGCGCGCCTCCGCATGGTGGCATCGCCTTCGGCCTGGACCGCATCGTCACGATGATGACCGGCGCCGAATCGATCCGCGACGTGATCGCCTTCCCGAAGACCCAGCGCGCCCAGGATCTGCTGACCCAGGCGCCCTCGGAAGTCGACGAGAAGCAACTGCGCGAACTGCACATCCGCTTGCGCAACGTAGAACCGAAGTGACCCCCCCCGAAGCGCCGTAGGCGCTTCCCCCCCAGGGGGGCGCCGCTACGGACCGGCGGAGCCCGGATCCGTGCGGCCCGGCTTGGGGGGCGTTGTTTGCTTGCGGCGTGGGGTGCTCGACTGGGCGCTGGGACCTGTTGCTGCTTGAGGGCGGGGTCAGCGCCGCGGCGGTGGGAACGGTCTTCTGAATTGGAGTAATCTGGCAAACGCCGCCTGATTTTGGCGGTGCTGGCCGGGCTTCTTTTTTTGCGGTGGCCGGCGGTTCCCAAGTTTTGAAAGGCGCCATTTTTCCATGTCGCTCATCCGCGTCGTCAGCTACAACATACACAAGGGCCGCTCGGCATTGGGCCGGCGCGACTCCCTGAACGAATTGCGTCTGGGCCTTTATGGCCTGCGTCCGGATCTGGTCTTCCTGCAAGAGGTCCAGGGCCGCAATGAGCAGAAATCGCTGCTCGATGCCCAGCACGAATCCCTTGCCGCCGCCTTGCGGCTGGATGTGGCCTACGGCCGCAATGCCATCCGCCATGAGACGGACCACGGCAACGCGCTGTTGTCGCGCTTTCCCATTCTTGACCACGAAAACCTGGATATTTCCGACCACCGGCTGGAGCAGCGCGGGTTGTTGCACGCCCGTATCGAGCTGGGCGGGCGTGCCGTGCATTGCTTCGTCGTGCACCTGGGCCTGTTCGCCGGCAGCCGCAGTCGCCAGATCCTGGCGCTGACCGAGCGCATCCGGCGCATGGTGCCGGATGGCGAGCCCATCCTGATCGCGGGCGATTTCAATGATTGGGGCGACCGCCTGGCGCCGCTGTTCGTGCAGCAGCTGGGTCTGTACGAAGTGTTCTCGCATGCCCCGCGCAGCCATGGCGGCGAATTGCCGCGCCTGCGCGATTCGGTCAAGCGCCTGAGCAATGCCCTGCGCGGGCTGCCCAATGGCGGCGTCTCCGTCATGGAACGCACCAACCAGCTCGGCATGGGCGACAGTTCGCGCCTGTTGCTGCCGCCGCCGCGCACCTTCCCCGCGGTGTTCCCGTGGTTCCGCCTGGACCGCATCTACCAGCGCGGCTTCGCCGTGCGCAGCGCCCGCGTGCTGCGCGGCCGCGAATGGGCCAGGCTTTCTGATCATTCCCCCTTGCTGGCCGAGCTGGAACTGCCGTGAGGGCAGAGCAGTCCAAGCTGGACTGGACGCAGGGCAACGACATCCGGTTGCTCCAGAACGGCGCCGACTTTTTTCCCGCGCTGTGCGCGGCCATCGACGCCGCCCAGGTCAGCGTGCACCTGGAAACCTACATCTTCACGCCGGACCGCACCGGCTCCCAGGTGCTGGACTGCCTGGAGGCGGCCGTGCGGCGCGGGGTCAAGGTGCGCGTCGTGCTGGACGGCTTCGGCAGCGCCGAGTTCGTCGATCCCTTGCGCACGCGCCTGACCAACGCAGGCGCTCAATGCCGCATCTTCCGTCCCGAGCCGCGCTGGTTCGCGCGCTACATTCCGTCGCGCAGCCGCCTGCGGCGCCTGCACCGCAAGGTCACGGTGGTGGACGGACGCGTCGCCTTCATCGGCGGCATCAACATCCTTGATGATTACGACGACCAGGACCCGACGGACGGCATTACCGGCCCGCGCTTCGATTTCGCGGTGCAGGTGCAGGGACCGCTGGTCACCGAGGCCGCCTATGCCCAGGAACTGCTATGGGTGCGGCTGAACTGGGCGCGCCTGCGCCGCCATCCGCGCGACTGGAACCGCATGCGCTTGCTCAAGCCGCGCCACGCCGCCGTCGCGCCCTGTGGCGATCTGCGCGCCGCGCTGGTGCTGCGCGACAACCTGCGCTTTCGCCAGACCTTCGAGCGCGCCTATCTGTACGGCATCGCGCACGCGCGCCGCGACATCCTGATCGCCAATGCCTATTTCTTTCCCGGCCGCCAGTTCCGCCGGGCGCTGGCCAAGGCCGCCGCGCGCGGCGTGCGCGTGCGCCTTTTGCTGCAGGGCAAGGTCGAATACCGCATGCAGTACCACGCCACGCGCTCGCTGTACGACCAACTGCTGCGCGACGGGATTGAAATCTACGAATACATGCCCAGCTACCTGCACGCCAAGGTGGCGGTCATCGACAATGTGGCGACGGTGGGCTCATCCAACCTGGACCCTTTCAGCCTGCTGCTGGCGCGCGAAGCCAATGTGGTCGTGGACGACCAGCCCTTCTCCTGGGACCTGCAGGAACGGCTGGAGGCGGCCATCCGGGAGGGCGGGCGCTTCATCCGGCCGCTGGATTACCAGCGCCGGGGGTGGCTGCGGCGCTGGGTCGACGCGGTTTCCTATACGCTGCTGCGCATCGGGGTGGCGTTGACGGGGACTTCGGATAAGTACTGACTGCAGAACTTGGGCGTCCTGCGCATTGTTTTTATGGTCCCGACAATTGAATACAATGATCGGCTGACTCCGGATGGATCTCCATTATTGTGAATAGTGCTCAGAAGCGCGTAGCCATCGTTCAGTCGAATTACATTCCCTGGAAGGGCTATTTCGACATGATGGGCGCCGTGGATACATTCGTTTTCCTGGACGACGTGCAATCGACACGGCGCGATTGGCGCACGCGCAACCGGATCAAGACGGCAAACGGCGAAGCCTGGCTGACGATTCCGGTTCACCACGACAGGGATCTGCGCATCTGCGAGGTAGAAGTGGCCGACAGGAAATGGGCCGCCAAGCATTGGCGCACCCTGGAGCTGGCCTATGCCCGCGCGCCGTTTATGAACGAGCTCAGGCCCTGGCTCGCGGATTTGTATGACCGCGCTGGTAGCCAGGAGAACCTCTCCGCGATCAATCGGATGTTCATCGGCGAGATTTGCGCCTTTCTCGGCATCGACACCGAACTGAAGGCTTCCTATGAAGTCCTACCGTTCGAGGCGCTGGACCGGTTCGATCCGACTACCCGCCTGGCCGAACTGTGCCAGGCGGTGGGCGGCACGCACTACTTGTCCGGCCCCGCTGCCCAAGCCTATCTGGATGAGTCCATTTTCAATGAACGCGGCATTGGGGTGGAATGGATGTCGTATGCCGGGTATCCCGAATATTCTCAACTGCACGGCGAGTTTCGCCATGACGTGACCGTGCTGGACCTGCTTTTCATGAAGGGGCGTGATGCCGCGCGTTTCATTGCCCGTGACGTCGCCGCAGGCAAGGAGATCGCATGAAGCTGTCAGTGGTGGCGACCCTGTATCGCTCCGCTCCGTATATCCGCGAATTCCATCAGCGCGCCAGCGCCGCGGCGCAAGCCCTCACGGATGACTACGAAATCGTGCTGGTCAACGACGGCTCTCCCGACGAATCGCTGGAGATCGCGGAGGCGCTGGTGGCTGAGGATCCCAGAGTGGTGGTGGTGGATTTGTCCCGAAACTTCGGTCACCACAAAGCCATCATGACCGGGTTGACGCATGCCCGTGGCGAACGGGTATTTTTGATCGACGTCGATCTGGAGGAATCCCCCGAATGGCTGGAGAGTTTCGATCAGGCCATGCGCGAGGAAGGCGCCGACGTGGTGTATGGCGTGCAGGCGCGCCGCAAGGGTGGCCTGTTCGAGCGTTGGAGCGGCGTGCTGTACTACAAGGTCTTGAGGTGGCTGACTGGCTTCGCCCTGCCCGAAAACCTGATCACCGCGCGCCTCATGACGCGCCGCTATGTCGATGCGTTGCTGCAATTTCGTGAGCGCGAGGTGTTTTTGGCTGGCCTTTGGTACATCACCGGTTTTCGCCAAATCGCGCGCGTCGTCACCAAGCTCAGTACCAGTCCGACGAGCTATACGTTCAGGCAAAAGTTGTCACTGTTGGTCAATTCAGTGACCTCCGTAAGCAATCGGCCGCTGATCTTCATTTTCTATGTCGGGGCGCTCATATCGGTTGTGGCACTCATTTACGGGGGTTATCTGGTCGCAAACTGGCTGCTGTTCTCCAACCCGCCCAGCGGCTGGACCTCGGTGATGATTTCGATCTGGCTGATGGGAGGCTTGGTGATCTCATTCATCGGGATCATCGGGATCTATCTTTCCAAGATCTTCACCGAAACCAAGCAGCGTCCCTACACTATCGTGAGAAAAATACATGGCCGAACGGAATCGAGACACATTGCTGAATGAGGTCGCCGATTACTATTCGGCGAAGCTCAAGGACCACGGCACCACCGCGAAGGGCGTGGACTGGAGCAGTGCAGACAGCCAGATCCTGCGCTTTGAGCAACTGTTGCGGATCCTGCGGGAGAATGAGGATTTTTCGCTCAACGACCTGGGCTGCGGCTATGGCGCGCTGCTGCACCACCTGCAGTCGAGTTATCCGCGGTTTTCATACATGGGCGTGGACGTCAGCGAGGCGATGATAGAGGCTGCAAGCCGCGATGCGCCTGCGCATGCCGCATTTCATCTGGGTTCGGAGCCTCCGTCCGTGGCAGATTACAGCGTGGCCAGCGGGATCTTCAACGTGCGCCTGAGCCAGTCGGAGTCTGATTGGGCGGCTTATATGCATGCTACGGTGGACGTGTTGGACCGCAGCAGCAGCAAGGGCTTCGCGTTCAATTGCCTCACGTCCTACTCGGATAGCGACAAGATGCGCCCGGACCTGCACTATGCCGATCCCTGCTACTGGTTTGATCTATGCAAGCGCAAGTATTCCCGTAGCGTCGCGCTCCTGCACGACTACGGACTCTATGAGTTCACCCTTCTGGTGAGAAAGTGACATGAAGCCCATCGTGATCTTCGGGGCAGGCGACATCGCCCAACTGGCGCATTTCTATTTCACGCGCGACGGTGGACGCGAAGTGGCCGCCTTCACCGTGGACCCTGGCTATTTGACGACGGACTCGTTCCAGGGCCGGCCGGTGGTAGCGTTTGACCAGGTGGCGCAAGACTATCCTCCGGCGAGCCACGATATGTTCATCGCGCTGAGCTATGCCGGCATCAACCGGCTGAGGCGCGAGAAGTTCCTTGCGGCCAAGGCTTTGGGCTACACGCTGGCAAGTTATGTCAGTTCGCGCTGCACCTACCTCCCCGATGAGCCACCCGGAGAGAATTGCTTCATCCTCGAAGACAATACAGTCCAGCCTTTCGTGAGCATCGGCGACAACGTAACGCTCTGGAGTGGCAACCACATCGGCCATCATTCGACCATCGGCGCCCATACGTTCATTGCGTCGCACGTGGTGGTTTCGGGCGGCGTGCGCATCGGGGAGAGCTGTTTCATTGGCGTGAATGCCACGCTGCGGGATCACATCAGCATTGGCGATCGATGCGTCATCGGAGCCGGGGCCGCGCTGTTTGCGGATGCGGACCCCGAGGGTGTCTACACGGCGGTGGCCGCCGAGCGTTCGCGGGTGCCTAGTTCGCGCCTGAAGAGAATCTGAGCATGGCGACGCATGGCGCCATCGTCTCCGGGCCGGCCGCACAGGTCTGGCGTCCGCTGGGCCAGGTGCTGGGGGCGCCTCTGGCCGTGGATTGGGCTGCAAGCCACGCCAGCTATCCCACGGCGGTGCCCTTGGAGGGCGGCCGGGTGCGGGTCTACTTTTCGCCGCGCGATGCTGGGGGGCGGTCTTGCCTGGCCAGCATCGAATTGTCGATCCAAGGCTCGAGCTGGCAGATCATCGAACCGGCCCGCGGACCGCTGTTGCAGGCAGGTAGCCGGGGCGCCTTCGATGCGGATGGCGTGACGGTAGGCTGCGTCGTGCCGCAGCCCGGTCGCTGGCTTGCGTACTACCTGGGATGGACGTTGGGTTTGCGGGTGCCGTTTACCAACTTTATCGGTCTGGCCGTCTCGCACGATGAGGGTCGCAGCTTCGTCAGGCATTCCATTGCTCCCGTCGTGGGGCGCAGCGAGGCGAATCCCTACAGCTTGGGCTATCCCTGGGTTCTGAAGGAAGGTGCGCAATGGACCATGTGGTTCGGAACCCATCTTGAATGGGGCAAAGAAGGCCTGGAAATGAAGCACGTGGTGAAGTCCGCCAATTCGAGAGACGGGCTAGCATGGCTGTCTTCGCCCGATGTCGAGGTCGGGCTGGCCGGGTCGCTGGACCCCCGGGAGTTCGCGGTTTCGCGGCCCTGCGTGGTCCCCTGGGGGCAGGGGCGGTTGATGTGGTACGCCAAACGCCATCCAGGCTATCGGCTTGGCTTCGCCTACGCGGGACCAGATGGCGTCTGGCGCCGGCACGATGACTGCGTGACCTTCGCGGGCGAGCCCGCAGCCTGGGAGGCGAGCGAGCGGACCTATCCCTGCGTGTTCCGGGTGGGGGACGATTGGTACATGCTGTACAACGGCGATGGCTACGGACGCACGGGCTTTGGCCTGGCCCGCCTGGAAAATCCGCAGGCCCTGCCTGCGATTCCGGCCTGACTCATCTGCACTGTTGCCGCGACAGGGTCAGCGGCCCGAAGTGCTGGACAGCCAAGGCTCGCAGTTGGCCATGGCGACGTTCGGCGCAGTAGGCGGCGAGCCGGGCGATGTACGCGTCATTGGCCAGTATCGGGATGCCTTCGGGGGATTGCAGGCGCTCCGGAAATCCCCGGCCTGTCAACTGCTCGGCGCGAGATACCGCGAAGGGCGCCAAGGTGAAGACGCCCAGCCCGTAAAACCGCTGGCCTTGTGCCGATGGCTGAATGCTCAGCACGCCGTACATGGCTTCAAACGGATAGTTCGCACCCCAGATCGCGACCGTCTCTTGAGGGAAGCCCGCGAGAGCGGTGCGCAATTCCCGCGCTCCGGCGGCCATGGCGCTGGCCTGGGACAGCACGACGCCCAGGTTCAGCGCGCAGGCTGCTCCGATCGCTGCCGTCAGCAACGGCCCCGCGCGTTGCGCGGGTCGGGATGCCAGCAGCGGCGCCATCAGCAGGGTGGCGATCAGTGGATAGTAGACATGCAAGGTGCCGGGGCGTCCGGCCAGCCCCAGGCAGAATACGGCCAGGACGCAAAGCGCCCATGAAATGGCGGCGCGGCGGCTGCGGTATGCGATCGCCAAGAGCGCGGCGAGCGCAAGCAGCGGCACAAAATCGGAATACCAGAGCATTTGCACGCCGAGCAGCGCTTTAACCAGGGAGCCATTCTGGGCCGGTAACGGCCCTAAGTCCCGGAGCATGGCGTTGAGCTTGTCTGGATCCGCAATGTCCGCATCGACGAAGAACCAGTGCTTCAGCAGGTCCAGGTCGTTATGCGTATAACCGTAGCGCGCCAGGATGTCCGGACGCTGCTCCAGACTGTCGAGGGCGCCAAAGTCGGTGAAGGCGGCGCGCGGCAGATTGAGCGCATTGAATGAAGCCCACTCGGCGCCTTCATACGATAGCCTGTCAAACCAGGTTGCGCTGACGAGGATGGTGGCGAGCAGGACCAGCGCAAGCCGGCAGGGCCGGAGACCGGCAAGCGTGCGCCATGGCAGCAGAGGCAAGCCCACGATCAGCACGATGAGCGCTTCGTGGTTGCGTTCGAGAAAGCCGGCGAGGAACAGCGCGCACCCCGCCGCCAAGACTCGCCATGAGCGGTCGCGGGCATATAGGCACCAGCATGCGATGGCTGCCAGGCTGAGCAGACCTGCGTTGATCGTGAACTGCGGAAACAGGGCAGGGCGGACCAGGACAAGCGCGCAGACCAGCAGGCCGATCCAGAAGCTCGTCCCCAGACGCCACAGGGCGTACAGGAGGGTGCCGCTGGCGATGAGCAGCGCGGCCAGGCTTGCGATCGAGTAACCCAGCACGTCATGGACCGTGGGTATGGCTCGAACCAGATAGCCCCAAAGGATGTTGGAGAAGAACAGGTTCGGCGACCCGTGGTCAGCCAAGCCATAGCCATGCGCAACCATCGACATGGCGATATCGTCGTTGGTCATCCAGCGCGGGTCGGCATATTGGTACAGCAATGCCATCATCAGTACCGGGGCCAGCAGGGCTGCTGCCAGGGCCGGAATGCAACGCAGGCGCGCGGCGCCTAGCACGCCTTGCATCAGGCCTCGGCCAAGACGATGCGGATGACACGGTCCTGGTCCGATTCCGAGAGGTCGGCATACATCGGCAGTCGCAGCAGCGCGCGTGTAACGTGGTCAGTGACGGGCAAGGCTCCGCTGGCACGGGCATACTGCTTGCCAGCGGGCGAGTCGTGCAAGGACACGTAGTGGCTGGCCGCCTGGATGCCGGCTTGCGCCAGGGCCCGATGCATGCGCGTCTTTGCCTGCTCGTCGTTGAAGACCAGGTAGTAGATGTGTCCGTTGTGGGTTGCCGCATCAGGGATGAACGGCCGGCGCAGCTTGCCGGCGGCCTCGAGGCCGGCGAAAGCAGCGTGATAGCGCGACCAGGCGGCGACGCGGCGCGCGTTGATGCTGGCGCTGTGTTCAAACTGGGCCAGCAGGAAGGCGGCCGTCAAATCGCTGGGCAGGTACGAGGATCCGAGTTCCTGCCAGGTGTATTTGTCGACTTCGCCGCGCAGAAAGCGCGAGCGGTCCGTGCCTTTTTCGCGCGTCACTTCGGCGCGTTCCCCTTCTTGCTTCGAACGCGTCAGCAAGGCGCCGCCTTCCCCCGCCACGATGTTCTTGGTGCCGTGGAAACTGAGAGTGCCGTAGTCGCCCAGTGTGCCCAGAGCCTGGCCGCGCCAGGTGGAGCCGAAGCCCTGCGCGGCATCTTCAATGATCTTCAGTCCGCGTTCGGCGGCGATGGCGCAGATGGCATCCATGTCGCAGCCCACGCCGGCGTAGTGCACCGGGACGACTGCGCGGGTACGAGGGGTAATGGCGGCCTCGATCCGGCTTTCATCCAGGTTGAGTGTGTCTTCGCGGATGTCTACGAATACCGGCACCGCGCCACGCAGCGCGAACGCGTTGGCAGTGCTGACAAAGGTGAATGAAGGCATGATGACTTCATCACCCGGCCGCAGGCCGCAAAGCAGGGCCGCCATTTCCAGCGCGCCCGTGCAGGAATGCGTCAGCAGCGCCTTGGCCGTGCCCAGGTTCTGTTCGAGCCAGGCATGGCATTGCCGGGTGTATGCGCCGTCGCCGGTCAGATGGCCGCTTTCGATCACCTGGGCAATGTATTGGAGTTCGAGGCCGGTGTTCGGGGGGCGGTTGAAGGGAATGGGTTCCATGGGCGCGGCGGATCGATGCGAGGGATCAGGGGTTCATGTTGCTGACGGTGAGGCCGACCATGATTATGGCGATGCCTGCCATACGCTGCCAGCCAAGGGCTTCGCCGAAAAGAAAATGGGCGCTCACCACGATAACAGGGTATATCAGGCTGGTCAGGGGATAGGCAATGTTCAAGGGCAGCTTCGTGCTCGCCAGCGTCCAGCACACGAAAGAGATGCCGAAGCACATCATCGCGAAGACAGCCAACGGTGACAGCAAGGCATGGACCACGAACATCAGCTTGCCCCACAGATCCGCAGGCAATGCGCCCATGCGGTTTATCTGCATGCGGAAAGCGAGTACAGAGGCCGCGGACGCCAGGATCATGGCGCCTAGCAGCAGGAAGGCGGCAAGTCGGCTCATCGTGTGTCGCGGACCAGTCGGCGCAGGTAGTCGGAATAGGCGTTGTTGCCATAGCCGTCGGCCAAGGCCAGCAGCGCGGCGGTATCGATCCAGTGCTGGCGCCAGGCGATCTCTTCCGGACAGGCGATTTTCATGCCTTGCCGACGTTCGACTGTTGCCACCAGGTTTGCGGCATCGAGCAGCCCGTCGGCGGTGCCGGTGTCCAGCCAGGCGAAGCCGCGGCCGAGCCGTTCGACATAGAGCTCGTCCAGTTCAAGGTAGATCCGGTTCAGGTCGGTGATCTCGATCTCGCCGCGTTGCGAAGGCTTGAGCGAACGGGCGAACTCGATGACCCGATTGTCGTAGAAGTACAGCCCCGTCACGGCATGGTTCGATTTCGGAACGGCGGGCTTTTCCTCGATGCTGATGGCCT
This sequence comes from Achromobacter sp. SD115, assembly GCF_017355315.1. NCBI lineage: Bacteria > Pseudomonadati > Pseudomonadota > Betaproteobacteria > Burkholderiales > Alcaligenaceae > Achromobacter > Achromobacter sp. SD115. Next base: position 323,856 of record NZ_JADIJM010000006.1, read on the forward strand.
TGTCGTTCTTGTCGAATTCGACCACCCCGAAAGGCCGGGGGTCCAGCACGTCGTAACTGAACACCGTTGCACCTTGCGTGCGCCGGTTCGCGTGGCTGAGCGCGGTCGACAAACCGACCCCATAGAAGATGTTGTCGCCCAGGATCAGCGAGACCTCGTCGTTGCCGATGAATTCTTCTCCAATCAGAAAGGCATCGGCCAGTCCACGGGGATGGTCCTGTTCCGCGTAGGAAAGATTCATGCCGATGGGCGAGCCGTCGCCCAGCAGCTCGCGAAAGCGCGGCAGGTCCTCGGGCGTGGAGATGATGAGCACGTCCCTGATGCCCGCCAGCATGAGCACGGACAAGGGGTAATACACCATGGGTTTGTCGAACACCGGCAACAGTTGCTTGCTGATGCTGCGCGTTATCGGATAGAGACGGGTGCCTCTGCCGCCTGCGAGAATAATGCCCTTCCGCACGGTTATGCTCCTGGTTGCAATGCGTTAGCCGGCATGGAGTCGGGAGAAAGCCGCGAGTGTTCGGAGGCGCCGGTCAAAGCGCAAAATTTTACCCTGATAAGGTACCCGGCGGGGCGCGCATCGCCTCCTAGCGGCCGGGGCGAGGCACCAGCCCCAACGCCAGGGCAGTGCCTGCGAGAATGATGGCGGCGCCAGCGAGGATTGAGGGCGTCAACGCTTCTCCGAGGAACCAGACACCCCACAATAGCCCAAAAATGGGGACAAGAAAGGTAACGCTGACGGCACCGGTCGGCCCTACATTGGCGATCAGGCGAAAAAATATGATGTAGGCCATTCCCGTACAGACGACGGCCAGCACGGCGATTGCCTGCCAGGCTCGAAGGGAGACGGGCTGCTCGGGCCAAGCCAGGATGGCCAGAGGCAACAGCAGCAGGGATGCCGCCAACATGCTGCCGGTCGCGTTCACCAACGCGTCCACTCCGGTCAGATAACGTTTGGTCCAATTGGCGGCTACGCCGTAGAAGACTGGCGCGGAAATCGCGGCTAATACGGGTAGTCCGGAACCGCCGTCGCTGAAATCAAGTTTGTCCCATACCAGCACCACGATGCCCCCCACGCTGATAAGCAAGCCGAGAGCGCGCATGCGAGGCAGCCGGTCTTTCAGCCAGAGCCAGCCTATCACGGCGCCCCAGACAGGGGTTACGGCATTGGCGACGGACAGGAAGCCGGCGCCTAGGGATTGTGCGGCGTATGCAAACAGCAGGAAGGGCAGGGCCGCGTTGAACGCGCCTACGACCAGGATTGCCCGCCAATGACGCGCTATCAGGGGCAGCTTGCCGCGCCATATGGCGGCAGGCAACAGGAAAAGGGCAGCAAGGCCCACCCGCAGCTCGATCAGCGCAATCGGCCCGAACTCGGGCACGGCTACGCGCATGAATAGAAAGGAGCCGCCCCAGACGGCCGCCAGCAGAAGCAGGTCCAACAGGTCGCGGTGACGCATGCTTGATTGTTCCGGTGAAGTGCTATTTCCGCGAACTGGCCAGGTTCCTCATTTTGATGCGATGGGCCAGCAGGGCACAGGTCAGCGACAGGACGATACACAGCACCAGACCCGCGCGCACTCCGTTTAGTACCGTGCTATGGGAAATGATGATGCCGACCACGGCCGTTCCCAGCGCGCTGCCGATGGCGCGCGTGGTCTGGACCAGCGCCGACGCCACGCCCACGTCGCGCCGCTCACTCAGCATCTGCATGAACAAGGTCAAGTTCGGCAGCAGGAAGCCCAGCGCACAGCCGTTGACGAAAAAGGCGGCCAGGATCCACCAGGCAGAGGTACCCGGCGAGATCAGCAGCACCATCAGCGAACCCGCCGCCAGCAGGCAGCCGCCGAACACCATCAGGCGCTGCGGTTCGGTCTGCTTGGGGAACAGTCGGCCGTTGATGATGCTGCCGACCGAAATCGCGGCGACCAGGGGCGTGAGCAGCAGCCCGGCCTCGCTGGGGGTGTAGTTCAGCACCTGCTGCAGCAGCAGCGGGCTGTAGAAGATCAGCACGAACATGACCGCGCCCACCATCATGGCCGCCAGGTTCAGCAGCCGCGATTCCGCGCCGCCCAGCACGCGCAGCGGAAAGATGGGGGAGCTTACGCGCCGTTCCGTGGGAATCAGGATGGCGATGGCCGCCACGCCCACCACGGCCAGTGCCAATCCCAGCATGGGGTGGGCATGGTCGCCGCTGGCAAATGCCAGCTCCAGCGCGGCCAGCGGCGCGCCCACCGCCAGCACCAGCAGGATGGCGCCCAGCCAGTCGATCTTGCGGCTGCCGTCGTGGATCGGGCGGATGCGGGGAAAGTAACGGGCCAGCAGGAAAAACGCGCCCGCGGCCGCGATCGGCGCGATGAAGAAGGCCGCGCGCCAGCCCAGCGCCTGCGTCGCCGCTCCACCCAGGACCGGGCCGATGCCGCTGGCCATGGCGAACGCCGCTGATACCAGCGCCATCCAGCGCACTCGCTGCTTGGCATCGGGGAACAGGTCCGCCGGCGCGGCGAACGCGGTTGCGATCATCATCCCGCCGCCTATGCCCTGCAGCGACCGGAAAATGATCAGCTGGGTCATGGTCTGCGACAGGCCACAGGCGATGGAGCCCAGTGCCACGATCAGCACCGATAGCAGCATCAGGGGCTTGCGGCCGAACATGTCGCCCAGGCGACCGAAAATCATGATGGATGCGGCGGTGGCCAGCAGGTAGCCCGTTCCGACCCAGGCGTATAGCGCCATGCCGTTCAGCGCTTCGGCCACGCGCGGCAGGGTGGTGCTGATGATGGTGGAATCCAGCGCGGCCAGGACGACTGT